>NZ_CP064356.1:1200000-1500000 GCF_018141545.1 Miltoncostaea oceani
CCTCGACGCGCTGCGGGCGGTCGCCGCCGCCCACGGCGGACGTGGGCTCTCCGGCGCCGGGACGGGCCTGCTCGTCACGTTCGCCGGCGCCGCGGCGGCGGTGCGCTGCGCCGTCGAGATGCAGCGGGCCGCCGCGGCCGCGGGCACGGCGCCCCCGAGGATCGGCATCGCCGCGGGGGAGATGGCGGTCGGCGGGGACGGCGGGGACGGGCCGGCGCTGCTGGCGCGCCGCCTGTGCAACGCCGCCGCGTCGGGCGGGATCGTCGCCGCGGACGTCGTCCGCCAGGTCGCCGGGCCGTCGCTGGAGCAGGTGGTTCGCCCGGCCGCGGGGCTGCGCCTGCCGGGCATCGACGAGCGGGTCGCGACGGCCGAGGTGCTGTGGCGGGACGACGCCGACGCCGACGACCCGGGCGCCGCCCCCGGAGGCCCCCTCCCGCGAGATCACGGTGGTGGTGGCGGACGACCAGCGGCTGCTGCGCGCCGGGTTCCGGGTGATCCTCGACTCGGAGCCGGACATGCGCGTCGTGGGTGAGGCCGCCGACGGCGAGGCGGCCGTCGACGTGGTCCGCCGGCGCCGGCCGGACGTGGTGCTGATGGACATCCGCATGCCGGGGCTCGACGGCCTGGCGGCGGCGGAGCGGATCCTGTCCGAGCCGGGGCTACGGACGGCGGTGGTGATGCTGACGACCTTCGACCGCGACGAGTACGTCTTCGAGGCGCTCCGGATCGGCGCGAGCGGGTTCCTGCTGAAGGACACGCCCGCGGACCGCCTCCTCGACGCGGTGCGCGTCGCCGCCGACGGCGACGCGCTGCTCGCCCCGTCGATCACCCGCCGCCTGGTGGAGCGTTTCGCCCGCGCCGCACGTCCGGACGCGGCGGGTCCCCACCCACGCCTCGCGGCCCTCACCGCCCGGGAGCGGGAGGTGCTGCGGCTCGTGGCGGGCGGCCTCTCCAACGCCGAGATCGCCGCGGAGCTGGTGCTCGGCGAGAGCACCGTGAAGACCCACGTGGCCCGCCTGCTGTCGAAGCTCGGCCTGCGGGACCGCGTGCAGGCGGTGGTGCTGGCCTACGAGACCGGCTTCGTCACGCCGGCCCCCGACGACGACTAGGCGGTCGCGGGCTCCTTCGCCGCGAGCGCGGCCCGGACGGCGGGCGCGACCTCGGTGCCGAACAGCTCGATGCTCCGCATCATCCGGTCGTGGGGCATCGTGCCGACGCTGAACTGGATGAGGAAGCGGTCGTGCCCGAAGACCTCGTGCTGGAAGAGGATCTTCTCGACCACCTGCTGCGGGCTCCCGACGAGGTTCGCGCCGTGCAGGTCGATGGAGGCGTCGAACGCGGCGCGCGACATCGGTGACCACCCGCGCTCGCGGCCGATGCGGTCCATCATGGTCTTGAAGGGGCCGAACGCCTCGTCGGCCGCCCGCTGCGAGGTGTCCGCGACGTAGCCGTGCGAGTTGATGCTGAGCGGCAGCGGGCCGTGGCCCGCCTCCGCGGCGGCGGTGCGGAACAGCTCGGCGTACGGGGCGAACCGGGCGGGCTGGCCGCCGATGATCGCGAGCGCCATCGGCAGGCCGAGGGTGCCGGCGCGGACCACCGACGCCGGGGTGCCGCCCACCGCGACCCAGACCGGCAGGGGGTCCTGCACGGGGCGCGGGTAGACGCCGCGCCCGTCGATCGGCGCGCGGTGGCGCCCGGACCACGTGACCGTCTCCCGGTCGCGGAGGGCCAGCAGCATCCGGAGCTTCTCGTCGAACAGGGAGTCGTAGTCCTCGAGGGGGTACCCGAACAGCGGGAACGACTCGATGAACGACCCGCGCCCCGCCATCACCTCGGCGCGCCCGCCGGACAGGAGGTCGACGGTGGCGAACTGCTGGAAGACCCGGACGGGGTCGTCGGAGCTGAGCACGCTCACCGCGCTCGTCAGGCGGATGCGCTCCGTGATCGCCGCGGCGGCGCCGAGCACGACGGCGGGGGCGGAGACGGTGAAGTCGGGGCGGTGGTGCTCGCCGAGCCCGAACACGTCGAGGCCGACGCGGTCGGCGAGGGCGATCTCCTCCAGCAGGTCGGCCAGCCGCTCCTGCGGCGAGATCATGTGGCCGGTCTCGGCGTCCGGGGTGAGCTCCGCGAACGTGTAGATGCCGAGTTCCATGCGGGTCCGAGGGTAGCGGAGGACCGGCGGGGAGGCCCGGTCCGGGCACCTCCGTCATCATGGCCCGCGTGAGCCGCACCCGCGCCCTCGGCGCCCTGCTCGGGGCCGCGACGCTCTGCCTCGCCGCGTGGGGCTGCGGCGGCGGGGACGACGGCGGGGGGGAGGCCCCGGCGGCGGCCTTCACGCGCGCCCCCTACCTGACCCGCGTCGCGCCGACGTCCGCCCGGATGCGCTGGGTGGCGCCGCCGGGGACGCGGGTGACGGTGACCGCGACCCCCGCGGACGGGGGCGCCGCCCGCACCGCCGACGGCGGCGACCTGCGCGGCCTCGCGCCGGACACCCGCTACGCGTGGACGGCGCGCATCGACGGGCGGGACGCGGCGTCGGGGGCGTTCACGACCGCGCCCCGCGACCTGTCGCGCCCGCTCGACCTCGTCGCGTTCGGCGACTACGGGGCGCCCAACGACAGCTCCCGCGCCGTCGCCGCGCGGGTCGCGGCGGAGGAGCCGCGCCTGCTCGTCACCGCCGGCGACAACGCCTACATCGTGACCCTGCCGCAGCTGCTCGACGAGCTCGTGTTCGGCCCGCTCGCGCCCGTGCTCGGCTCCGCCCCGAACTACGGGACCGTCGGGGACCACGACGTCGTGTTCCCGGCCGGGCAGCGGGCCCTCGCCGAGGCCTTCGAGTGGCCCGCCGACGGCGAGCGGTACGACCTGCGGTACGGGCCGGTGCAGGTCGTCGCGATCGGGCTGCGGGGCGACGCCGCGGACGTCCCGTTCCTGCGGCGGGCCCTCGCCCGGCCCGGACCCCTCGCCCGCCTCGTGGTGATGCACCAGCCGGTCACGGCCGGCAACCCGGTGCTGCCGGTGATCGCCGCCGCCGACGTCACGGCCGTGCTCGCCGGCCACCTGCACGCCTACGAGCGCCGCGAGGTGGCGGGCGCCCCCGGCGTCCCCTTCCTCACCGTCGGCACCGGCGGCGCCCCCCGCAACGACGGGCGGACGCCCCGCAGCCGGGACGCCGTCGTGTACCTCGCGGCGTTCGGCGTGCTGCGGGTCCGCCTCCACGACGGCCGGGCGACGTTCGCGTTCGTGGACGTCGAGGGCCGCGTCCGCGACACCCTGGAGGCGCCGCTGCTGTCGTGACCCGCCCGCGCCGCGGCGCGGGAGGGTCAGGGGCCCGAGGGGCCGTCCAGCAGGACGGCCTCGACCGGTTCCGCCCGGCCCTTCACCGCCGTCCCGCCGAGGGACGTGCCCGCCACCCCGGCCCCGGCCGCCGTCGCGGCGGCCACCACCACGCCGCCGACGGGCGCGAGACCCTCGAGCCGCGCGGCCACGTTCACCGCGTCGCCGAGCACCGTGTGGGTGCGCCCGCCGCGCGTGCCGAGCACGACGGTGACGGCCTCCCCGGTGTTCACGCCGACGCGGAAGCGCGGCCAGCCCTCGGGCTCCCCCGCGGCGGGGACCGTCGCCCGCTGCAGGGCGCGGGCCGCCGCCACCGCTCGTGCGGCGTGGTCGGGCTGGTCGCCGGCGCGGTTGAAGACGACCATCACGGCGTCGCCGACGAGGCGGTCGACGTCGCCGCCCTCGGCGGTGACCGCGGTGACGGCGGCGCCGAGGCGCACGTTCAGCATCCGCGACACGGCGGCCGGGTCGGAGCGCTCGCAGAAGGCCGTGAACCCCGCGAGGTCGGCGAACAGCACGCTCATCTCCCGCCGTCCCGCGGCGGTGTCGTCGAGGTAGAGGGCCCCGAAGCGCTCCTCGTGCCACTCGAGGTGCGCGCCGACGGCGACGAGGCCGAACGCCGCGAGGATCAGGACGTGCCACTCCCACCACGACGCCTGCCACGTGCGCGACGCGGCGACGGCGACCATCGTCTCGGCGAGCAGCAGCATCGCGACCGCCGCGAGGGCCGCCAGCGTCCCGCGGCGCCGCCACCAGAGCCGCGCGAACCCGGCGGCCGCGGCCAGATACAGGGCCGCCCCGGCGACGCCCAGCGCGACGAGGGCCGCGTCCCCCCGGGCGGGTGGCTCCGTGCCCGACAGCGGGCCGTCCGCCGTCAGGGCGAGGACCCCCCACGCCGCGGCGGCGACCAGCACCAGCACCTGGACGGCGGGCAGCACCCGCATCGCCCGGGCGGCGCGGGCGCCCTCCCAGCCGCGCGCCGCGGCGGCGCAGAGGACCGCCGCCAGAACCAGGCCGACGGGCGTCGCGGCGGCGAACGCCGCGGACGGGCGCTCCACCAGCACCCCCGGCGTCGCGAGGGCGTGCAGCCCGAGGAACGCCGACGCCGCGAGGAACGCGATCGAGAGGGCCAGCACGCGCGCGTCGCCACGTCGTCGTGCGGCGCCGCCCATCGCGTAGGCGAGCGCCCCCGTCACGGCCGCGGCGGCGAGGACGATCCACAGGTGCGAGGGGTGGTGCTGCCACCGTCCGTCGAGGCCGGGGCGCGCGAGCAGCGCCAGCAGCGCCGCCATCGGCGCGGCGAGCAGCAACGCCACCGCCGCGATGGCGGGGGGCGCCGGGGCGGCGGGGGGAGGCATGGCGCGGCGAGGCTAGAGGGGCGACCGGGGCGCCGGCGTCGGCCCCGCGGCCAAACGCCCGCCGCCGCGGCGGGCCGCGCGGTCCGGATCATGTCCCGGGGGCCACTGGTGGTGGCCGGCGCCGGGCGGGTAGCGTTGCGGCGCCCCATGACCGTGCCCCCCGCATCCTCCGTCCGCCGCATCCTGATGTCGGTGCACGCGTCGGTCGGGGCGGAGCCGCCCGCCGGCGCCCCCGCGTCGTACATCCCGGAGCTCGCGGTCGCCGACCCGGCGCTGTTCGGGGTGGCGACGGCCACCGCCGACGGCGACGTCCACGAGGTGGGGGACACCCGCCACGCCTTCACGATCCAGTCGATCTCGAAGCCGCTCCTCTACGGCATGGCGCTCGAGGACCACGGCGTCGACGGGGTCCGCGCCAAGGTCGGCGTCGAGCCGACGGGGGAGGCGTTCAACTCGATCCGCCTCGACGAGGAGAGCGGCACCCCCTTCAACCCCATGGTGAACGCAGGCGCGATCGCGACCACCGGCATGGTGCGCGGGGAGGGGGCGGAGCACCGGATGGCGCGGATCCTCGCGACCGTCGGCCGGTACGTGGGGCGCCGCGTCGCCGTCGACGAGGCCGTCCACCTGTCGGAGCGCGCGACGGGGCACCGCAACCGCGCGATCGCCCACCTGCTGCGCAACGCCGACGTGCTGGAGGGCGACCCCGAGGAGGCGCTCGACCTCTACTTCCGCCAGTGCGCGATCCTCGTCACGTGCCGCGACCTGGCGTTGATCGGCGCCACCCTCGCGAACCGGGGCGTGAACCCGGTCACGGGGGAGCGGGCCCTGGAGGAGCGGCACGTCGCCCGTGTTCTCAGCGTGATGGCGACCTGCGGGATGTACGACGCCGCCGGTCAGTGGCTGTTCGACGTGGGGCTCCCCGCGAAGAGCGGGGTGGCGGGCGGCGTGCTGGCCGTGCTGCCGGGGCAGATCGGCATCGCCGCCTTCGCCCCGCCGCTCGACGAGTACGGCAACAGCGTGCGTGGCGTGCGCGTCTGCGCGGAGCTGTCGCGCCGGTTCGCCCTGCACCTGTTCGAGACGCCGCGCCCCGGCACGGCGGCGATCCGGCGGCGCTGGACGGCCGCCACCGCGGGGTCGCGCCGCCGCCGCACCGAGCCCGAGCGGACGGTCCTCCGGGCGTGGGGCCGCATGGTGCGCGTCTACGAGCTGCACGGCGACCTCGGGTTCACCGCCGCCGCGGCGCTGGCGCGGGCGGTGGGGGAGGAGATGCCCGAGCACGGCTTCGCGATCTTCGACATCGGGAGGGTGACGGGCGTGAACCGCGCGGCGCGGGCGATCCTCGCGGACCTGCGCGAGTCGCTGGAGGGCGCCGGCACCCACGTCGTGGTCGTCGACCCCGGTGGCCGCTGGGAGGCGCGGACCGATCCGCCGCCGTCCCACCCCGACGCGGGGACCGACCTCGACGCCGCGATCGAGTGGTGCGAGGACCTGCTGCTGCGCCGCCGCGGCGTCGAGCCCCACGGCGACGGCGCGCGGGAGGTGCCCCTCGCCGACACCGACCTGTGCCGTGACATGCCGGCCGCCGAGGTCGCGGAGCTCGCCGCGGCCGTCGAGCGGATCGAGGTCCCGGCGGGGGCGGTGTTCCTGCGCGAGGGCGACCCCCCGGACGCCCTCCTGGTGCTGGCGCGCGGTCGCGCGCGGGTGATGGCCGTCGGCGCCGACGGGGGCGTCCCGGTGCGCCTCGCCGCCGTCGGCCCCGGGATGCTCCTCGGCGAGGCGGCGTTCATCGACGGGCTGCCGCGCTCGGCCTCGGCCGTCGCCGAGACCGACGTCGTCGCCTACCGCCTCTCCCGCGAGGCGTTCGGCGAGGTCGGCGACCACGACGACCTCCGCACCCGCAGCCACGTGCTCGCGGGCGTGGCGCGCACCCTCGCCGACCGCATGCGCCGCGTGTCGGCCGAGCTCGCCGCGATGTCCTAGCCCACGGCCTCCAGGATGCGGGCGGCGGCGAGGGCGGCGGTGGTCGACCCGGCGCGCACGAGGTCCTCCTGCTCCGCCACGACCGCCGCGACCGCGGCGTCCTCCCGCAGCCGGGCGGTGAGGCCGTCCTCGACCATCCGCCGCAGCCACGTCACCTCCTGGCCGGCGCGCCGGGCGGCGAGCTCGCCGGCGTCCTCGAGGGCGGCGCGGTGGTCCTCGACGGCCCGCCAGACATCGTCGACGCCGGCGTCCTCGAGGCCGCTGCACGTCAGGACCGGCGGCAGCCACGACGCCCCCGGCGGCGTGAGCATCCGCATCACGTCGGCGAGCTCGCGGGCGGCGGCGCGGGCCTCGCGGGCGTGCTCGCCGTCGGCCTTGTTCACCGCGATCACGTCCGCCAGCTCGAGGACGCCCTTCTTGATGCCCTGCAGCGAGTCGCCGGTGCGGGCCAGCATCAGCAGGAGGAAGTGGTCGACCATCCCGGCGACCGCCGTCTCGGACTGGCCGACGCCGACCGTCTCGACGAGGACCACGTCGAAGCCGGCGGCCTCCAGCACCACGATCGCCTCGCGCGTGGCGCGGGCGACGCCGCCGAGGGTCCCGGAGGTGGGGGAGGGCCGGATGTAGGCCGCCGGGTCGACGGCGAGACGCGCCATGCGGGTCTTGTCGCCGAGGATGCTGCCGCCGCGACGCGTCGACGACGGATCCACGGCGAGGACCGCCACCCGGTGCCCGGCGGCCGTCAGGTGGGTGCCGAGGGCGTCGATGAACGTCGACTTCCCGACCCCGGGGACGCCCGTGATGCCGACCCGGCGCGCGCCGCCCGCGTGGGGCAGCAGCTCGACGAGCATCTCCTGCGCCATACGGCGGTGCGCCGGCAACGTCGACTCGACGAGCGTGATCGCGCGGGCGACCTGGGCGAGGCCCCCGTCGCGGACGCCGCGGACGTGGCCGGCGACGTCCTCCGCCGGCCCGCTCACCGCTCGGCGGAGGCGGCGGCCCCCTCGAGCCGGTCGAGCAGCTCCCCGGCGGCCGAGGCGATCACGGTGCCGGGGGGGAAGATCGCGGCGGCCCCGGCGGCGCGCAGGGCGTCCCAGTCGCCCGGGGGGATGACGCCGCCGACGGCGACCATGATCCCCTCGCCGCCGAGCTTCGCGAGCTCCTCCCGCAGCTCCGGCACCAGGGTCAGGTGCCCGGCGGCGAGCGACGAGACCCCGACCACGTGCACGTCGGCCTCGACGGCCTGGCGGGCGACCTCGGCCGGCGTCTGGAACAGCGGGCCGACGTCGACGTCGAAGCCGAGGTCGGCGAACGCCGTCGCGATCACCTTCTGGCCGCGGTCGTGGCCGTCCTGGCCCATCTTCGCGACGAGGATGCGGGGGCGGCGCCCGTGGGCCCGCGCGAACTCCTCCACCCGTGCGTGGACCCGATCGGCGTCCGCCGACTCCCCGACCTCGCGCCGGTACACGCCCGAGATCGTACGGATGCGGGCGGTGTGGCGGCCGAACACCTTCTCCATCGCCTCGCTGATCTCCCCGACGGTGGCGTGGGCGCGGGCCGCCTCGACCGACAGGTGCAGCAGGTTCTCGTCGAGGCCGGGGCCGCGGTGGCCCTCCGCCGCCCGCGCCGCCGCGGCGGTCAGGCGGGCGAGGGCGGCCGCGCAGGCCTCCCCGTCGCGCTCGGCGCGCAGGCGGCGCAGCTTCTCGAGCTGTTCCGTCCGCACCGCGCGGTTGTCGACCCGCAGGACGTCGATCGGGTCCTCGTGCTTCGGCCGGAAGCGGTTCACCCCGATCACGGGCTGCTGGCCCGAGTCGATGCGCGCCTGGGTGCGGGCGGCGGCCTCCTCGATGCGGAGCTTCGGGATGCCCTCCTCGATGGCGGCGGTCATGCCGCCGGCCTCCTCGACCTCGCGGATGTGCCCCCACGCGGCGCGGGCGAGGTCGTGGGTGAGCCGCTCCACGAAGTACGAGCCGCCCCACGGGTCGATGACGCGGGTCGTCCCCGACTCCTGCTGCAGCAGCAGCTGGGTGTTGCGGGCGATGCGGGCGCTGAAGTCGGTGGGGAGGGCGAGGGCCTCGTCGAGGGCGTTGGTGTGGAGCGACTGGGTGTGGCCCTGGGTGGCGGCCATCGCCTCGACGCACGTCCGGACGACGTTGTTGAAGACGTCCTGGGCGGTGAGCGACCAGCCGGAGGTCTGGGAGTGGGTGCGCAGCGACAGCGACTTGTCGTTGCGGGGGCCGAACTCGGCGACGAGGCGCGCCCAAAGCAGGCGGGCGGCCCGCAGCTTCGCGACCTCCATGAAGAAGTTCATGCCGATCGCCCAGAAGAACGACAGGCGTGGCGCGAACGCGTCGACGTCCATCCCCGCGGCCTGGCCGGCGCGGATGTACTGGACGCCGTCGGCGAGCGTGTACGCCAGCTCCAGGTCGGCCGTCGCCCCGGCCTCCTGCATGTGGTACCCGGAGATCGAGATGGAGTTGAAGCGCGGCATCCGCTGCGACGTGTACGCGAAGATGTCCGAGATCACGGTCATCGAGGGCGCCGGCGGATAGATGTAGGTGTTCCGGACCATGAACTCCTTGAGGATGTCGTTCTGGATCGTCCCGGCGAGCTTCTCGGGCGGGACGCCCTGCTCCTCGGCGGCGACGATGTAGAGCGCCATCACCGGCAGCACCGCGCCGTTCATGGTCATCGACACGCTCATGCGGTCCAGCGGGATCCCGTCGAACAGCTGGCGCATGTCGAGGATCGAGTCGATCGCGACGCCCGCCATCCCGACGTCGCCGCCGACGCGCGGGTGGTCGCTGTCGTAGCCGCGGTGGGTGGGCAGGTCGAACGCGATCGACAGGCCCTTCTGCCCGGCGGCGAGGTTGCGCCGGTAGAACGCGTTCGACTCCTGCGCCGTCGAGAACCCGGCGTACTGGCGCACCGTCCACGGCTGGTTGACGTACATCGTGGGGTAGGGGCCGCGCAGGAACGGCGCGATCCCCGGGTACGTGCCGAGGAAGTCGAGGCCGTCCCGGTCGGCGGGGGTGTGCACCGGCGCGACGGGGATCGACTCGGGCGTCGTCCACGTCAGGGCGTCGGCGGGCACGCCCTCCCGCTCCTCGGCCGCCGCACGCCAGGCGGCGAGGTCGCCGTCGGGCTCCGGGTCGCCGAGGGGGACCTCGGAGAAGTCGGGGATCCCGCTCACGTCTCCACCCCTGCGGCGGCGAGCGCCCCCGTCAGGAGCGCGACGGCGTCGCATCCGGCGTACGCGTGCTCGTCGACGCCGTCCACCTCGGTGCGTCCCGCGAGGTAGACGCGGGCGGCGCCCGCCGCGTGGAGCTCCGCCGCGACGCCGGCGGCGCGCTCGGCGTAGACGTCGTCGCCGGAGCAGATGCACGCGAGGGCCGCCCCGCTCGCGGCGAACGCGGCGCCGGCGTCGTCGCCGGGGCCGAGGCCCGGGTGGGCGACCACCCGCACGCCCCCGGCGGCGAAGAGGTTGGCGGCGAAGCCCGCCCGCGCGGTGTGCACGGCGGGCGGGCCGAGGGTCGCGAGGAACACGGCGGGGCGGCCGGCGTCCGTCCCCGCGGCGCGGTCGGCGCGGGCGCGGAGGTCCTCGAAGGGCTCGGCGTAGCGGCGGGGGACGAGGGCGGGGATCGGCGTGCCCGGCGGGGCGACGGCGGCGGGCGCGGGGGGCGGCGGCGTCTCGCCGGGGTCGGGGAACTCGCTGACCCCGGTGATCGGGTCGCGGCGGCGGGCGATCGCGCCGCGGCGCTCCTCCCAGGCCTCCGCGACGGCGCGCTGCACGTCGCCGGCGTCGAGCGCCGCGACGATGCCGCCGGACCGCTCGACGTCGCGGAACCGGTCCCACGCGGCGGTCGCGAGGTCCTCCGTGAGCCGCTCCACGAACCACGACCCGCCGGCGGGGTCGGCCACCCGTCCCAGCCCGGACTCGTCCATCAGCAGGCTCTGGGTGTTGCGGGCGAGGCGCCTCCCGAGGTCGGAGTCGGCGTCGAGCGCCGCGTCGTAGGGCTCGACGGTGACCACCTCGGCGCCGCCGATCCCCGCCGAGAAGCACGCGATGGTGCCGCGCAGCAGGTTGACCCAGGGGTCGTACCGGGTCGCCATCGCACGCGAGGAGATGGCGTGCACCCGGGCCGCCCGCGCGGCGGGCGCGGCCCCGGCGACCTCGGCGACCCGCGCCCACAGCCGCCGCAGGGCGCGGACCGTGGCGATCGCGGGGAACTGCCGGTCGCCGGCGGCGAGGCGGAACTCGATCTGCCCGAGGGCGGGGCCGAGGGCGAGGCCGCCGTCGGTCAGCGCGCGCAGGTAGGCGACGCCGGTGGCGACGGCGTAGGCGAGCTGCTGGACGTCGGAGCCGCCGGCGTCGTGGTAGCGGGACGCGTCCACCAGGACGGTGCGGACGCCGGGGTGGCGGGCCGCGACCTCCGCCGCCACCGCCACCGCGGCGGCGACCCCCTCGGAGACCGGCCCGTCGGCGCCGCCTGACGCCGCGTGGCGGCCGATCGGGTCGAGCCCGAGCGACCCGGCGACCTCGTCGTCGGCGACGCCGCGCTCGGCCCACAGCCCACGCAGGGCGGTCGCCGCCGCGAGGCCGCGCGCCCCGGCGCGGAGGCCGACGGCCGCGGCGTCGAGCAGCACGCCGTCGAGGACCCGGTCGAGCAGGGCGACGTCGATCTCCGTGGCGTCGCGCAGGTCGAGCAGCACCGACGACGCGCCGTTCTCCAGCTCGTGGCGGGCCCTCCCGGCGGCGCCGGCGCCGTCACCGGCGACGCGGACGACCTGCCGCGCGTCCCAGCGCCCGGCGGGCGGCCGCGGCAGCGCGCCACGGGTGAAGGGGTGCAGCCCGGGCAGCCCCTCCGCCCCCGGCGGCGGCGCGTCGGCGGCCGTGTAGAGCGGCTGCAGCGTGGGCCCGTCGGGCGTCGGCGTCTCGAGGACGCGGGCGAACAGGGCTCGCACCTCGTCGTCGGTGGCGTCGTCGCGGCCGCGGGTCAGCACCCGCCGCACCTCGTCCATCCACCGCGCGTGGTCCGCGGGCGGGAAGCCGGCGGCGAGGGGCATCGTCCCCCCGGGAGGGCCCGTCATCGCGTCGTCCTCGTCGGGCATGCGCGCACCGTCCCTCAGACGCCCCGGACCCGGGCGTCCGCGGTGCGCGCCGCCTCGGCGGTCTCGGCCCGCAGGTGGGCGATCCGGTGGCCGAGGGCGGGGTCGCCGAGGGCGAGGATCTGGGCGGCGAGCAGGCCGGCGTTGCGGCCGCCGTCGATGGCGACGGTCGCGACGGGGACGCCCTTCGGCATCTGCACGATCGAGAGGAGGGAGTCCATGCCGTCGAGGGCGGTGGTGCGCACCGGGACGCCGATGACGGGGAGCGTGGTGACGGCCGCCAGCATCCCCGGCAGGTGCGCCGCGCCGCCGGCGCCCGCGACGATGACGCGCAGGCCGCGGTCGGCGGCCTCGCCGCCGTAGGCGATCATGTCGTGCGGGGTGCGGTGGGCCGACACGACGCGCACCTCGTGGGGGACGCCGAGGTCGCGCAGCACCTCCGCGGCGGCCTTCATCACGGGCAGGTCGCTGTCGCTGCCCATCACGATCCCCACCACGGGGGCCGTGCCGGCGCTCACAGGCCGGCCGCCGCGGCGGCGGCCCGGGCGCGCGCCAGGGCCTCCCCGGTCGTGGCGCCGAGCGCCGTGACGTGTCCCATCTTGCGCCCGGGCCGCACCTCGGCCTTGTCGTAGAGGTGCAGGTGCGCGCCTTCCACGGCGAGGGCGGCGCGGACGTCGGGGCGGGCGGGGCCCGTGGTGGAGCCGAGCAGGTTCACCATCGCGGCCGCCGGGGCGCGCATCGCGACGTCGCCGAGGGGCAGGTCGAGCACCCCGCGGAGGTGGTTCTCGAACTGCGACGTCTCACAGGCCTCGATCGTGTAGTGCCCCGAGTTGTGGGGGCGGGGGGCGAGCTCGTTGACCATGACGGCGCCGTCGGCGAGGAACATCTCGACCCCGGTGACGCCGAGCCCCTCCGCCGCGTCCGCGGCGGCGAGCGCGACCTCGCGGGCCCGGGCGAGGGCGTCGGGCGCGACGGGCGCGGGGGCGATGACCTCGTGGCAGACGTGGTCGCGCTGCACGGTCTCGACGACGGGGTAGCAGGCGACGCCCCCGGAGGGCGTCCGCGCGACCATCGCGGCGAGCTCGTTGGCGAAGGCCACCATGCCCTCCACCAGCACCCCGTCGCCGCCGTCGAGGCGGGCGAACGCGGCGACGGCCTCCGCCTCGTCGGCGCAGGTGGCGTTGCCGTACCCGTCGTAGCCGAGGCGGCGCGACTTCAGCATCAGCGGCCAGCCGAGGTCGCGGCCGGCGGCGGCGAGCTCGCGCGCGTGGCCGGCGACGACGAACGGGGCGGTCGGCAGGCCCGCGCCCCGCAGCAGCTCCTTCTGCAGCGCCTTGTCCTGGACGCGCGCGAGGACGGCGGGGTCGGGGCGCACCGGCGTGCCGGCGGCCTGCACCTCCGCGAGCGCGCCGGCGTCCACGAACTCGTTCTCGAGCGTGACGACGCCCGCCGCGGCCCCGAGGGCGCGGACGGCCTCCGCGTCGCGCCAGTCGCCCTCCACCAGGCCGGCGGCCATCGCGACGGCCGGCTCGCCGGGGCGTCCCAGCACCCCGACCCGCAGGCCGAGCGGCCACGCGGCGAGGCAGGTCATCCGCGCGAGCTGCCCGGCGCCCGCGATGCCGACGTCGAGGGGGGCGGGTGCGGACACGCCCGGGACGGTACACGCGGCCCGCGCGGCCTCGCAATTCCCGAACATGACCCTCACGCAGGGCTCACGGTCTCGGCCCCGGCCGCCGATAGGGTCGGCGACGATGTTCGCCCTCGCCGTGCCCCCGGCGCCCGTCGCCACCCCGCCGCCCGCGCGGGTGCTGACGTTCGCCGACGAGTTCCGCTTCACCGGCACCCGCCGGTCGGTCCCCGCCGGGCCGGTCCTGCTGCAGGTGAAGAACATCGGCGAGGACGACCACGACCTGCGGATCGTCGGCCCCCGCGGCACCGCCCGCGGCGAGACCGGGGTCGTCGGCCCCGGCGACCTGGGCCGGCTGAAGGTGCGCCTCACCCGCGGGCGGTACACGTTCTACTGCACCGTCAGCGACCACCGGGAGCGCGGCATGGGCGGCACCCTCCTCGTCACGAAGCGCCGGACGGCGGCGAGGTAGTGGCGGGGTCCGCGGACCGGGCGCGCGCGGAGCGCCTCACCTGGCGGGCGGGGTTCGGCCCGCGGCCCGGTGAGGTCGACGACCTGGCGCGCCGCGGCGTCGCGGGCGCCGTCGAGCACCTCCTCGCCCCCCGGGGCCGCGCCCTGGCGGGCCGCCCGGCGCGGGTCGACGGCGCACCCCTCGACCCGGTGAACGCCTACGGCCACGACGTCCTCTGGTGGCTCGACCGGGCGGTGCGGACCCGCCACCCGCTCGTGGAGCGGATGACGTTCAACTGGCACGACCACTTCGCCACCTCGAACGACGGGGTGGGCGACACGCGGCTGATGCTCGCCCAGTACTGGACGTTGCGGCGCGGGGCGCTCGGCCGTTTCCGCGACCTGGCGCGGGCGATCACCCGCGACCGGGCGATGCAGCTCTTCCTCAGCCTCGCGAACTCCGAGAAGGGCCACCCGAACGAGAACTTCGCCCGCGAGCTGCTCGAGCTGTTCACGCTCGGGGTGAACAACGGCTACACGGAGCGGGACGTCCGCGAGGCCGCACGCGCGCTGACGGGGTTCACCTTCGACTACGAGAGCCGGCGCTTCGGGTTCGACCCCGACCGCCACGACCCCGGCGTGAAGCGGATCATGGGCCGCGTCGGCCGCTTCCAGCCCCTCGACGTGGTGGACATCGCGGTCGAGCACAAGGCCCACCCGGCGTTCATCTGCGGGAAGCTCTGGGACTACTTCAGCCCGCGGCCGTGCCCCCCGTCGCTGCTGCGGTCGCTGGCGCGCACGTACCGGACGGCGAAGACCGACGTGCGGCCGGTGCTGCGCGAGATCCTCACCCACAAGCTCTTCTACGCGAGCCTCGCCGAGCCCGACATGGTGAAGTCGCCGTTCGTCTACACGGCGGGGATGCTCCGGATGACGGGCGGGCGCGTCGACGACGAGAGCTGGGTGTACCGCCTCGACCAGATGGGGCAGGTGCCGTTCCACCCGCCGAACGTGTCGGGCTGGGAGGGCGGGACCTCCTGGCTGTCGACGAGCTCGATCCGGGCGCGCTTCGACGCCGCGACGGCGGTGCTCCGCGACACCATCGAGGACGGGTCGATCTCGGCGAAGCAGACGCCCGCCCAGGCCCTCCGCAGCGCGATGGCGGCGACGGGGTCCCCGCGGGTCGGGCCCCGCACCCGCCGCGCCCTCCAGTCGTACGCGGTGTCGTCGGTGAAGGGCCGCACCGACGACTGGGAGGTCGAGCACTTCTTCCCGGAGCGCCAGCGCGTGCTGCGGCACCTGCTCCTGGCCGGTCCCGACGCCCAGGTCTGCTGAGGAGCGCGATGAGCACCCCCCGTCACGGCTGCCGCGACCACCACGCCACCCGCCGGGCGTTCCTCGGCCGCGCCACCGACGTGGTCCCCGTGCCGGCGGACGCCCTCGACGGCCTCGCCGAGTTCGAGCGCTCCGGCGGCATGACGCGCAAGGACCTGCTGGAGCGCGGCGTCGGTCTCTGGATCGGCGCGGCGGCGCTCGGCGGGCTGTCGACCCGCAGCGTGCTGGAGGCGGCCTCCGCCCAGGCGCAGGGCGCCCCCGACGCGACCATCCTCGTGTCCCTCTACCTCGATGGCGGCAACGACGGGCTGAACACGCTCGTGCCGCTCGCCGACCCCCTGTACCCGACGTACCGCAGCCGCCTCCGCATCGCGCCGGAGACGACCCTGCCGCTGGCGGGGCACCCGGAGTTCGGCTGGCACCCGTCCCTCGGCGGCCTGAGCCGGCTCTACGACCAGGGGAAGGTGGCGGTGCTGCCGTCGGTGGACTTCGCCGACGCCGACCAGTCGCACTTCAACTCCGTCGCGTACTGGCGCCGCGGCATCGTCGGGCCGTCGTTCGAGACGACGGGGTGGCTGGGGCGCACCCTCGACGCCGTCGGCGTGCGCGACAACCCGCTCCAGGGGATCAGCGTCTCGTGGTCGCCCGACCCCGTCCTCGTGTCCCGCCGCGCGGCGACGGCGACGGTGTTCGACCCGAACGGCTTCGACTTCTACATCCAGGGTGTCTGGGGCGGCGACGGGTTCTCCGACGCGTACCGGCGCGCCGCGTCCGGCCCGACGTCGTCGCCCGCGCTGGCGGCCGCCCGGCGGACGTACTCGAACGCGTTCACGGTGCGCGACCAGCTCCGGCCCCTGCGCGTGACCGAGCAGAACCCGCTGCCGCCGGTGCCGATGGAGTACCCGGACAGCAACCTCGGGAAGGGGCTGCAGAACCTCGCCCGGATGCTCGGCGCCGGGTTCGGGACGCGCGTCGCGGCCCTGTCGGTCGGCGGGTTCGACACCCACGACGACCAGGCCACCGACCACGCCGACCTCCTCACCGACCTCGGCGACTCCCTCGTCGCGTGGCAGGCCGACCTCGGGGCCCGCGGGCTGTCGGGTCGTGTGCTGACGCTGGTGTGGAGCGAGTTCGGCCGGCGCCCCGAGGACAACGACTCCGGCGGCACCGACCACGGCGCCGGCGGGCTGGTGATGGTCGTCGGGGACCGGGCGAACGGGGGCATCCGCAGCGAGTTCCCGGGCCTCGCCCGGCTCGACGAGGACGACAACCTCCTCGTCACGACCGAGTTCCGCACCGTCTATGCGAGCCTGCTCGAACAGTGGCTCGGGGTGGAGGCCGGACGTGTGCTGCCCCGGATCGACGCGGCGCGCATCCCGCTCGTCCGCTAGGGCCGCGGACGGTCCGGCGGGGGCTGCTATGGTCCCGGGCCGCGGGCCGTTAGCTCAGTTGGGAGAGCACCAGCTCGACAAGCTGGGGGTCACTGGTTCGAGCCCAGTACGGCCCATGGAAAGCCCCGCATCGCGGGGCTTTCGTCGTTCCGGGACGTCCCCGTCGTGTCGCGCGGGAACCGGCGGCGGCGCTCGGGCCAACCTTGGGGGCGGTCCCGTGTCCTGGTGTGGTCCCGTCCCCCCGGGCCGCGCGGGCCCCACGTCCGATCCTGCCGAAACCCCTCCCCGGGCCGGCGGATGCTGCGTGGGGAAGTGCGTTCCGGGGAATGTGGACGATCCGTGTCCGTCCCGTGCGCGTACTCTTCTGCGTACGCGGAGGAGAGGACGCGTCCACACCGTCCTGCACCCGCGCCCCCCGGAGGCGACCCATCGCGTTCCACGTCCACGGTGACGCCGGTCGATGAGTGACACCCTCGCGAGCCGCAAGTTCGGGACGATGCAGGCCATCCTCACCCGGAACGGGGTGCGGGGGGTCGCGTTCGTCGCGCTGCAGAAGATCCTGCCGCCCCGCTGGGCGAGCGCGGAGTGGTACCACCTGTACGAGACGCGCCAGGCCGTCCCCTCGGACCTCCGCGCCGCGTGGGCGCGGTCGTACGAGGACATCGCGGCCCTGTCGGCGTCGAGCGGCCAGGACGCGAACCCCGGCCGGCTGCGCGACGGCCACCGGGTCGCCGTCGCCTACGACGGGGACATCCCCGTCTCGTACCTCTGGGTCCACGGCGGGTCGGAGTACACGGAGGAGGGCGTCACGTTCGTCCTCGCGCCGGACGAGTACTGGATCTTCGACGGCTTCACCCTCCCGTCGCACCGGGGCCGGCGCTTCTACCCCCGCCTCGTCCACTGGGCGGTCCGCGACCTCGCCCCCCGCCGCATCCTCTCGACGATCGACGTCGTCAACCACGGATCCGTCCGCGCGGCGGCCGCCCGGGGCGCGGTGCGCCTCACCACCCTGTTCGCCCTCCGGGTCGGGCCGTTCCTCGCGTTGAGGATGGACGGCCGCTGGCGCGTCGGTCGCCACCCCTTCCGCCTGACCGCCCCGGGGTAGGACCGGGCCGGGCGGCGCACGGGCCGCCCGGCCGGCGGCGTCACCGCCCGAAGGTGACGGTGCGGGCGATGACGCGGACGTTGCCGCTCGCGTCGGTCCCGGTCAGCTCCAACCGGGCCGCCAGCGACCTGCGCCCCGCGAGCGCCCGCCGCGCGCGCGGCGTGAGGCGCACGATCGTGACCGCCCGCGTGGCGGGGGTGCCGACCGCCGGTCCCGTCGAGCCGATGAGGCGCGGCAGTCCGAGGCGGGCGGCCGTCGCGGCCGGCAGCAGCAGCCGGGCCGTCACGAGGCAGTTCTCGGTGCAGGTGAAGCGCGCGACCAGGCCGACGAGGCGCAGGGTGCGGATCGACCGGCCCGTCGTGCCGAGCCCGACCCCGGGCGCCGTCACGTCGGCCGGGGCCACGGCCGGGACGACCGGCGGGGGCGTGACGACGACGGGTGGCGACGTGCTCACGATCGGCGCGAGCGCCGGCGGCGTGGGCGGGGGCGGCGGCACCGGCAGGGGCGGCGGCGGTGGAGCGCCCTCCGGGTTGTCCACGACCACCTGGATGCTGGAGGCACGGGAGTTGCCCCGCGCGTCGTAGGCGACGGCCCTCAGGGTGTGGGTGCCGTTGGCGATCGCCGTGGTGTCGAGCACGCACGCCCACGGGGCGTACAGCTCCTGGTTCAGGAAGTCCCCGTCGAGGAACACGTCGACGCGGGTGACGCCCACGTCATCGGTCGCGCCGATGCGGCATGCCGAGCGGCCGTTGCCCCCGGCCTCCTGCCAGATGCCGGAGATCGTCTGGCCCTGCCGCGGCGACTGCCAGCTCACGACGGGCGCGGTGACGTCGTCCGTCGCCGGCGGGGGCGGCGCGAACCCGCTGAAGAAGAACGGCGACGCCTCGTCGGGGTTGTCCGTCCAGCGGCCCATCACGATCGACGTGACGCACGTCAGGTCGCGCCGGACGAGCGCTGGGACCGGGCCGAACGTCCACGTGACCCCGCGCCGGTCGGCGCTCTGGGTGCCGGAGCTCACACCGACCGCGCCGGAGTAGCCCGCCACGCGCATGTAGCCGTAGGCCTGGAAGTCGGTCCATCCCCGCTGGTAGTCGGTGTACACCGACAGGTCGAGGACGGGGTCGCCGGTGCGCCCCACGGCCGCGCCGGTGTTCGGGTTGGTGGTCGGTGCGCTGCAGCGGCCGTCGGCTCCCGCGGCGCCCAGCCCGAGGCCGAGGTCCGTCGACGCGCCCCACGGAAGTGGGTCGTGGAGTGTGAGGACGACGGTGAGCTCGCCCGTCTCGGGCTCGTAGGTCGTCGCGACCGAGCGGACGTCCATCCCGCTCAGCCCCGGGTTCTGGACGCTCGGCAGGACGTCGCGGGGATCGGAGACGGACCCCGACCGGGGCGCCGCCGAGGCGACGGACGCGAGGGAGAGGGCCGCTGCGAGCGCGACCGCGGCGGCGGCGACCCGCCGCCGCAGCCGATGCGGTCCGGGGGACGGGAACGGGGTCATCTGCATCTCCTGCCGGGGCTCGGCCTGCCGGGAACGGGTCACGCCGGGTGGAGCTTCTGTGGGTTTCGGCGAATCTACGACCCGCGGGCTCCCACGCGCCACCCCTCGCGGATCACCCGGGCCGCGCGGTCGTCTTACGTCGCCGGGCCCGGGCCGCCGGGTCCCGTCACGATGTGCGGGTGACCACGACGCCCCGGACCCTGTGGACCATCGGCTACGAGCGCTTCCCGACGCCGGTCGCCATGCGCGAGGTGCTGGAGGAGGCGGGGATCGAGTGGGTCTGCGACGTGCGGGCCCTCCCGCAGAGCCGCCGGGCCGGGTTCTCGCGGCGGCGCCTGCAGGACGTGCTCGCCGACGGCGGGATCGTCTACGAGCACCGCCCCGAGCTCGGCAACCCCGCCCCCCTGCGCGAGGTGTTCAAGGCCGGCCGCCTCGAGGAGGGGCGCGAGGCGTTCCGGGAGCACCTGCTCGGCGCCCACGGGTGGGCCGTCGACGTCGTCGCCGAGCGGATCGCGGAGCGGCCCACCGCGATGCTGTGCCTCGAGGACGACCCGGCCCTCTGCCACCGCGGCGTCATCATCGAGGAGCTCGTCCGCCGCAACCCCGACGTGCGCGTCGTGCGGTTGTCCGCTCCCCCGCCCGGGTAGGCCGTGGTCCGGTCCGCGACGAGGAGGGTGGGGATGGATCCGAAGAGGTCGGCCGACGAGCGCGAGGGTCCCGACGTGCAGCCGGAGCACCTGGAGGGCGAGGACGAGTGGCCGGAGGAGACCGGCCCCGCCGACGTCGACGCCGCCGAGGACCCCGCGACGCCCTCGCCGTGACGGGCCCGCCGGGGGCCGCGCTCAGGCGGGCGCGGCCCCCGGCGGCTCCAGCAGGCGACGGGCGACGACCGCGATGACCGTGGCGAGCAGCACCATCCCGGCCGCGCCCGCCATCGCGGCGTGCGTCGAGAACGCATCGACCGTCGCGCCGCCCACCGCCGCCCCCGCGGCGAGCCCCGTCGTCACGCCCGTGCTGACCCACGTGTACGACTCCGTCAACGTCCCCTCGCGGGCGAGGTCGGACACCATCGAGTAGAGGGTCGCGAACGCCGGGGCGATGCACGACCCCGCGACGAACAGCGCCGGCGCCAGCAGCAGCGGCCGTGGGGCGACCGCCACCAGCACGTCCGCGGCCGCCGTCGCCGCCAGGAGCACCACCAGCCGCCCCCGCGGGTCGGACGGGGCGCGGCTCCGCGCCGTCGCGACGCCCCCCACCAGGCTCCCCGCCGCCCACGCCGCGAGCAGCGGGCCGACGAGGGCCGGGGATCCGTGCTCGTCGGCGTGGGCCGTCGTCGCCACCTCGATCGCCCCGAACGACGCGCCCATGCACACCGACGACGCGACGAGGGTCAGCAGGGCGGGGCTGCCGAGGGCCCCCGTCAGGGTCCGCACCGCCGCCGACGCCGGCCGCCAGTCGCGGGAGGACGGGGCCGTCGTGAACAGCAGCGTCCCACCGACCAGCAGGGCGGCCGCGGCGAGGAGGGCCACCGACGGCGACGCCACCCCCGCGAGTACGCCGACCAGCAGGAGGGGCCCCGCGATGAACGTGAGCTCCACACCCGCGGCCTCGATGGCGAACACCGCGTGCCGCCGGTCGGGGGGCACGAGCTCCGGCCACAGGGCGCGCATCGCGCCGCTCAACGGCGGGTGCGCCATCCCGGCGAGCGCCGCCAGCACCACGAACACGGCGACGTGCGTGTCGTCGGGGACCAGCGCCGCCGCCGTCAGCGGCAGGGCGCAGAGGACCGCGCACGGCAGCAGCACCGCCCGCTGGCCGTGGCGGTCGACGAGGCGCCCCACCACGGGGCCGAGCAGGGCCAGGCCGACGGCGAAGGCGCCGGCGGCGGCGCCGCCCTCCGCGTAGCCCCCGCCCGTCTCGCGCACCCGCAGGATCAGCAGCAGGCCGATCGCCGTGTACGGCAGGCGCCCGAGCAGCGACGCCGACAGCGTCCGGCCGACCTGCGGGATGCCGAGGAGGGAGCGCAGCGAGGTCTCGGCGGCCATCAGGCCAGGCTCTCACAGCCGCCGCGCGCCGGCCGTCCGGGATCCGGCGCTACGATCGCCACATGACCAGCAGCGGGTCGGCCGCCGCGGGCGGGGCGGGCTACGGACAGCACATGACACCGGGTGACCTCACCGTCCTGCTGCGCCTCGCCGGGGTCCCCGACGCCCACCACGCCGAGGCCCTCCGACGCGACCCCGGCCTCGTCGACCGGACGCTCGCCTCCGACGCCGCCGCCCACCACCTGCTGCGGCACGGCGCCGACGACCCCGAGCGCGAGCCGCTCCTCCGGGCCTCGCCGTTCCTGACGTTCGCGGTCGCCGTCGAGCGGGTCGCCGAGGAGCTGCGCGGCGCGACGTACGTGCAGGAGTGGGTCGGCCCGCGTCAGCGCATCCCGCTGCTCGGCGCCGACGACCTCCGCGAGCTGCTCGCCGACGGCCGGCGGCGCGTGTTCCTCGCGACGCTCCTCACCTCCTACACGCGCGTCGCGAGCGGCAGCGTGTGGCGCGAGACGCCGCGGGGGTGGCGCCGCCAGCGCTACAGCGAGCTCGACCCGATGGAGCTGGCGTCCACGCTCGACGCGCTGCCCGAGGCCCGCCACCCCATGGTCCACCGCCGCCTCGGCGACCTGTCGCTGTTCCTCGCCGGCGTCTTCCCCGACCACACCGCGTCCCGGGCGTTCCGGCCGATCGACCTCCAGCGCCTCGGACGCGCCGCCGAGGTCGGCGGCACGTCCGGCGAGACGCTGGGGGAGGCCCTCGAGAGCCGGGGAGGCGTGGGCCTGCTCGATCAGCTCGGGGCGCGCTGGTACCGGCTCGCGGCGCGCGCGCAGGCCCCGGCGACGCCGCTGCTCGAGGCGATCGCCGACCGGTTCGTGCAGGCCCGGCGGGCGCTGAACGTGCTCGCCGACCGCCACCTGTTCGCCGTCGCACGGGGCTGGTTCCCCGCGCCCTGAGCGAGGGCGACGCCGGCGAGGCCCGCCGCCCCGCCGAGCGCCGGCAGCGCCACGCGACCCCAGTCGCCACGGCTCGTGACCGGCGCCGGGCGGCGCAGGCGCACCGGGTGCGCGTGCAGCCAGGCGGCGGCCCCGACGCCGACGGCCATCACCAGGCCACCGGCCGCGGCGTCCACCACGAAGTGGTTCGCCGTCGCGACGATCGTGAGGAACACGACCACGGGGTACGCCAGGGCGAGGGATCCGAGCACCCGGTTGCGCGACAGGGCGAGCACGCCGCCGCCGATCAGCGCCGCGTAGCCGAAGTGCATCGAGGGGACGGCGGCGTACGGGTTGAACAGCCCCGACAGCGGACCGCCGTGCAGGTCGATCCCGCTGACGGTGCGCAGGGTGTCGTCGAGGCCCGGCAGCGACGCGAGGCGCGGCGGCGCGACGGGGACCGCCACGAAGATCGTCAGGGCGATCGCGTTCGCGGCCAGGAAGCCGTCGCGGAGCACCCGGTACGCGGGGCGGCGCCGGCGGTACACCCACACGAAGAACGCCGCCGTCACCGGCAGGTGGGCGAGCAGGTAGAACTGGTTCATCGCCGGGACCAGGCCGTCGTGGCTCCGCGCCCACGCCTGGATCGCCGGCTCCCAGAACACGCCCGCGGCGCGCTCGGCGTCGACGATGGCGGCGGTGTTGCGCAGGGCGTCCTCGGCGTCGCCGATCACCACGGCGCGCGACGCCTGGTAGGCGAGCAGCGCCATGGCGAAGACCGTGAGCTCGGCGACCCATCCCGTGGGTCGCGTCAGTCGTGCGGATCGTGTGCGGTTCATCGTCGAGCCTTTCTCCGTGCCGTCAACGCCACGCTACGTCGGCTCCCGACGCGGCGAGTCGGTGAAGCCCCTAGTCCGGTCCCTGGTCCGCACCCGGGCCCCGTCGCGTGCTCGGGGGGGTGTGGCCGGTGACGGGGCCGACGCTATGGCGGATCCGTCGCCACGCCATCCACCGTCACTCCGAACCGCCTCCGACCGCGGGATGGTCCGCGGCGCGCGGCACCCATCCCGTGGGCCACCCCGCGTCATCCCCGGGGATGACGCGGCCGCCGGGCCGGGGTCCCGCGCCGATGTCCGGGGGGAGGTCACGAACGCCACGCTAGGACTTCGACCGAACTCGAAGTCAAGCCCCCGTGGCGCGTGCGTGACCACCTCGGTCCGAGACGCCCCGGCCCCCGGGCCCGGGGGGTCACTAGGCGGGGCGGACCCGGACGGGGTACTCTCGCGCGGCTTTCACGAATCCGTCACATCTCGGACGGCGCCCGCACACGCGGCGCCGCCCGGCGAACCCCGAGGACCCGCATGCGCAGAGCCCGTCGCCTCATCGCCGCCCTCGCCCTCGTGGCCGTCGCGTCCGTCGCCCTCGCCGCCTGTGGCGACGACGACGACACCTCGGCCGCCTCGACCGCCGCGACGACCGCGACCGCCTGTGAGCGGAGCGATCTCGACCTGGTCGCGGACGACACGCTGACGATCGGCACCGACTCCCCCGCGTTCCCCCCGTACTTCGTCGATGACGACCCGACCAACGGCGAGGGCTTCGAGAGCGCCGTCGCCTACGCCATCGCCGCCGGGCTCGGGTTCGCGCCCGACGAGGTCACGTGGGCGGTCGTCCCGTTCAACTCGTCGTATGCGCCCGGTCCGAAGGACTTCGACTTCGACATCAACCAGATCTCGATCACCCCCGAGCGGGCCGGTCAGGTCGACTTCTCCGAGCCGTACTACACGACCCCCCAGGCCGTCCTCGTCGCGGCGGGCTCCGACTACGCGGGCGCGACCAGCGTCGCCGAGCTGAAGGACGCGAAGATCGGCGTGCAGGTCGGCACCACCAGCCTCGACGCGGTCACGAGCGTCATCGGCCCTTCCTCCGAGCCGCAGGTCTTCAACGACTCGAACGACACGGTGCGGGCGCTGAAGAACGGCCAGGTCGACGCGATCGTCACCGACCTGCCCACCGCGATCTACCTGCGCGACGTCGAGATCGAGGGCTCCGAGGTCGTCGGCCAGTTCAGCGCCCCCGGCGGCGACGACTGGGGCGTCGTGCTCGCGAAGGACTCCGCCCTCACCCCCTGCGTCTCCTCGGCGGTCTCGGCCCTGCGCGAATCGGGTGAGCTCGCCGCCATCACCGAGCAGTGGATCGGCGCCGAGGCGCCGGAGCTGGACCTGGAGTAGGCGGTCGCCGCCCCGCACGACGGCGTGACCACCGCATCCGCACGCCGGGTCGCCCGTGAGGCGGCCCGGCGGCGGCGTGCCCGCCGCGGCACGGTCGTCGCGGCGGTCTCCACCGTCGTCGTCCTCGGCGGGCTGGCGCTGCTGCTGGTCAACGCCCCCGGCTGGGACGACGTCCGCGAGACGTTCTTCTCGTGGGACGTCTTCCGGGAGTCGTTCCCCGACGTGCTGCGGGGCTTCTGGCTCGACGTGAAGCTCTTCGTGGTCGTCGAGGTCATCGTCCTCGTCGCCGCCCTCGGGGTCGCCCTCGTCCGCGTGACGGGCGCGCCGGCCCTGTTCCCCGTCCGGCTGCTGGCGACGGTCTACACCGACGTCCTGCGCGGCGTCCCGGTGATCCTGGTCGTCTACCTCGTCGGGTTCGGCATCCCGGCCCTCGGGGTGCGGGGGTGGTTCGCCGACCCCGTCGTGCTCGGCGGCTTCGGCCTTGCCCTCTGCTACACCGCCTACGTCGCGGAGGTCTACCGCGCCGGCCTCGACTCGGTCCACCCGAGTCAGAGGTCGGCGGCGCTCGCCGTGGGACTGACGGAGCGCCAGGCGATGCGCTTCGTGATCGTGCCCCAGGCGGTGCGGCGCGTCGTCCCGCCCCTCCTCAACGACTTCATCTCGCTGCAGAAGGACGTGGCCCTGGTCTCGATCCTCGGGCCGCAGGAGGCGTTCCGCGTCGCCCAGATCAACGCCGCGTCGGACTTCAACTACACGCCGTTCCTCGCGGCGGCGCTGCTCTACCTCGCGGTGACCGTGCCGCTCGCCCGCATCGTCGACCACCAGCAGGCGCGCGCCCGGCGTCGGCAGGGGCACACGGTGACGCCGTGAAGCCGCCGGTGATCGAGGTGCGCGGCGTGACCAAGGCGTACGGCGAGCGGCAGGTGCTCCGGGGCATCGACATGGAGGTCGGGGAGCACCGGGCGACGGCCCTGATCGGTGCGTCCGGGTCGGGCAAGTCGACGCTGCTGCGGTGCATCGACCTGCTGGAGGAGATCGACGACGGCGACATCCTGCTCGACGGCGAGGTGATCACCGACCCCGCGTGCGCGGTCGTCGGCGTCCGGCGCCGCCTCGGCCTCGTCTTCCAGGCGTTCAACCTGTTCCCGCACCTGTCGGTCATCGAGAACGTCGTCCTGGCGCCGGTGCGCGCCGGCGGCGTCGACCGGGCCGAGGCGCGGGAGCGGGGACGCGACCTGCTCGCGCGGTTCGGCCTCGCGGGACGCGAGGACGACTACCCCGACCGCCTCTCCGGCGGCCAGCAGCAGCGCGTCGCGATCGTCCGGGCCCTCGCGACCCGGCCGCGGGCCCTGCTGCTCGACGAGGTCACGAGCGCCCTCGACCCGGAGCTCGTCGGGGAGGTGCTCGAGCTGATCCGCGGCCTGAAGGCGGAGGGCATGACGATGGTGATCGCCACCCACGAGATGGCGTTCGCGCGGGACGTCGCCGACGAGGTCTGCTTCCTGCACGAGGGCCGCGTCGTCGAGCGGGGCGACCCGGCGCGGATCTTCACCGCCCCCGAGCGCCCCGAGACCCAGCAGTTCCTGCGCCGGGTCCTCGCGTCCGGCCGCCTCTAGGCCCCGCTACACGACCGGGCCGCGGCGCTCGAGCAGCAGCACGTCGCGCCACCGGCCGTCGCGCTTCGCCAGCCGCTCGCGCGTGCCGACGACGCGGAACCCGCACGCCTCCAGCATCTTCAGGCTCGCGGTGTTGTCGGGGAAGACGATCGCCTCCATCGTCCAGATGCCGGCCCGGTCCGCCTGCGCGGTGAGGGCGTCCATCAGCGCCTCGCCGACGCCCATCCCACGGGCCTCCGCCGCGATGTAGAGCGAGCACTCGACCCGGCCCCGGTAGACGGCGCGGTCGGAGACGCGGGCGACGGCCGCCCAGCCCATGATGCGCCCGTCGATCCGCGCGACGGGCCGGGGCGCCGGGAGGTGCGCCGCGTCCCACCGCCCCCAGGGCGGCACCTCGGTCTCGAAGGTCGCCCCGCCGGTCGCGATCCCCTCGGCGTAGATCTCGGCGACCCGCGGCCAGTCGGCGCGCCGCATGGCCACGATCTCGACGTCCCGCTCCGCCGCGCCCTCCATGGCGCCCATCATGGCCGGTCCGCCGGCCGCGGGCCCGGTCGGGCCTAGGCGACGATCTCGACCGGGGTGCCGGGCCGCACCAGGTTGTAGAGGCGCGTGACGGCGGCGTTGTCGATGCGGATGCACCCGTTGCTGACCGCCTGCCCCAGCAGGTGCGACGCGGAGGTGCCGTGGATCGCGACGAGGCCGTTGCCGCCCATGAACGTCTGCAGCACCGAGCTGTAGGCGGTCAGGGTGAGGATGTACGGGCCGAGGTACGACCGCTGGGACGCCGACGAGGGCACGGGGTCCTGGATCGCGAAGAGGCCGGTCGGCGTGGGGGTCGCGTCGTTCCCGACGGCGGCCCGGTACGAGGCCACCTTCCGGCCGCCGCGCAGCAGCTCGACCTTCCGCCCGCTCACCGACACGCGCAGGCGCAGGGAGGTGGTGGAGAGCTTCACCGCGTCGACGGGGACGAAGCCGCTGGAGCGGTTCGGCCGCTCCGGCAGCCGCACCCGCACCCAGCCCTTGCCGGTGGCGTCCTCGGTCACGGCGCTCAGCACCAGCAGGCGCTGCGGCCGCCGCCAGAAGGCGGTGACCCGGTCGACGCGCGCGACGGCGCGCGACGACAGGCCGGGCGCGGAGCGGGCCGTGACACCGCGTGTCAGTGACGCCGTCCACGCCGACGCGTCGGTCGGGGGACCCGGCGCGGGCGGCCCCGCGGCGGCCGGGGCACCGGTCGCCGCGGCGGCGGACGCCAGCAGCACGATTGCGGAAACGGGCAGGAACGATCGGCGAGTGGGCATCGCGGCATGAGACACGTCCGCCCGCGCCAACGCAAGCCGGATTGACAGTTCCCTCACACCGGGGGTGCCCGTACCTCCCAGAACGTTCACGTCGGGCGGCCCGCGACCTCCGCCGGGGCGGCCGACGGGCGTTCGCGGACGACCGGTCCGCGGCCCAGGGACAGGGCCGCGCCCGCGAGCGCGATGGCGGCGCCGACCAGCATCGCCAGCCGGTAGCCGTCGAGGTACGCGTCCGCGCCGGCCAGGCCGTCCGTCTCACCGCCGAAGAGCGCCCGCGCGCCCTCCGCGCCGAGGGGCGCGGCCGCGAGGGTGCCGAGGATGGCGAGCGACAGCGTCTGGCCGAGGGTCCGCATCATCGCGAGGACGGCCGCGGCGACGCCGAGCCGGTCGGGGTCGGCCGAGCCCATCACGGCGGACGTGTTCGGGGAGCTGAAGGCCGCCATCCCGAGCCCGGTGACGGCGAGCCCCGCGACGACGTGGGGGACGGGGATGCCGGCCGGCACGAACGCGAGGATCCCGAGGCCGGCCGCGACGAGCACCATGCCGCCGCTCGCCAGCGCCCGCGACCCGATCCGGTCGGACATGCGCCCGGCGACGGGGGAGAGGGCGACCATGATCACCGGCTGGGCGATCATGATCAGCCCCGCCTGCGTCGGGGAGCGCCCGCCGGAGATCTCGAGCAGCACCGCCGTGAGCGCGATCACCCCGAAGACGGCGGCGTAGTTCAGCAGCGCCGCCAGGTTGCCCAGGGCGAAGAGGCGGCTGCGCCGGAACATGGCGAGGTCGATCAGGGGCGCACGCACGCGCGTCTCGGCCACGGCGAACGCGGCGAGCAGCCCGGCGCCCGCGGCGATCAGCCCGCCGACGCGGGGCGATCCCCACCCCCAGACGGGGCCGAAGGTGAGGCCGATCATCACGCCGCACAGCCCCGCGCCGAGCAGCAGCGTCCCGACCGGGTCGAGACGGGGCCGTCCCGGGACCGGCCGGCCCTCGGGGAGGCCGAGCGAGCCGAGGAACGCGACGGCGGCGACCGGCAGGTTGACCAGGAAGATCCACCGCCAGCCGGCGTGGTCGACCAGCAGCCCGCCGATGAGCGGCCCGAGCGCCAGGCCGAGGTACAGGGCCATGACGTTGAGGCCGAGCGCCTTGCCGCGCTCGCGCGGCGGGAACACGGCCGTCACGAGCGCCGTCGACGTCGCGGCGAGCATCGCCCCGCCCCCGCCCTGCAGGGCCCGCCACGCCAGCAGCGCGGCGTCGCTCTGGCTGACGGCCGACCCGAGGGACGCGAGGGCGAACACCCCGATGCCGATGCGCCACACCCGCAGGCGCCCGAGCTGGTCCGACAGGCGCCCGGCGGGGATCAGCACGAGGGCGTAGGCGAGGAGGTACCCCGCCTGGATCCAGATCGCGCCCGAGAACGAGAGCCCGAGCTCGCGCCCGATCGCGGGCAGCGCGAGCGCCACCACCGTCACGTCGAGGGGGCCGAGGAAGGCGCCCATCCCGGTGACGGTGAGCACCCGCCAGCGGCGCTCCCGTAGCGCGCCGAGCGGGTCGGGCGGGGGCGGGGAGGGCGCGGGCATCCGCCAAGCGTAGGCCGTCGGGGCGGGTCGGAGCCCGCCGGGCGCGCCGCGCCCCGGCGCGCTATAGTTGCCTTCCGGCAAGCAATAGATCACGAGGTGCGACCACGAGCGAGCCCCGCCCCCCCGCGATGGACGAGGAGTCCGTCATCCGCCTGCGCAACGCGATCATGCGCACCGGCCGGCGCCTGCGGACCACCGCCTCGGAGGAGGGGCTGACGGCGACCCAGTCGAGCGTGCTCGCCACGCTCGTGCGGCAGGGGCCCACGGGCGCCGGGGAGCTCGCGGCCGCCGAGGCGGTCAACCCGACGATGCTCTCCCGGGTGCTCGCCCACCTGGAGGAGGCCGGCCTCGCCACGCGGGCGCCGAGCCCGGACGACGCCCGCTGCACGCTCGCCCGGGCCACCCCCGCCGGGCGGCGCCTCGTCGCCCGGCTGCGCGCGCGCCGCGCGGCGCTGCTGCTGGAGCGCATCGAGGAGCTCGACCCCGCGCACGTGGCGGTGCTGCTCGACGCACTGCCGGCGCTCGAGGCCCTCGCCCGCGTGGACGAGGCCCGATGATCCGCGCCTGGGCCGGGGGGACGTTCGCGGCGCTCGCCACGCCGAACTACCGCCGCTACTTCGCCGGGCAGGCCGTCAGCCTCGTCGGCACGTGGATGCAGACGGTGGCGCAGGCCTGGCTCGTCCTGGAGATGACGGGCTCGGGCACCGCCCTCGGCCTGGTCGCCGGCGCGCAGTTCCTCCCGATCCTGCTGCTCGCCCCCTACGGCGGGCTGCTCGCCGACCGGATGGACAAGCGGCGCCTCCTGATCGCCACCCAGGTCGCCCTCGGCGCCATCGCGCTGACCCTCGGCGTCCTCACCGTCACCGGGGCCGTCGAGCTCTGGATGGTCATCGCCCTCGCCCTCGCGCTCGGCCTGGTGACCGCCTGCGACAACCCGGCGCGGCAGAGCTTCGCCCAGGAGATGGTGGGCGCCGGCAACCTGCGCAACGCCGTCAGCCTCAACAGCGTCCTCGTGAACAGCGCGCGCGCGGTGGGGCCGGCGGTGGCGGGCGTCCTGATCGCGACGGTCGGCACCGGCCTCTGCTTCCTCATCAACGCCGCGAGCTACATCGCGGTCGTCGTCGCCCTCGCCGGCATGGACGTCGCGGCCCTCCGCCCGGCGCCGCGCGCCGCCCGCGAGCCGCGTCAGGTGCGCCAGGGCCTCAGCTACGTCGCGCACACCCCCGACCTGCTCGTCCCCCTGATGATGCTCGCCGTCGTCGGCACGCTCGCCTACGAGTTCCAGGTCGTGCTGCCGCTGCTCGCGGAGGGCACCTTCGGCGGCGGCGCCGGCACCTACGGCCTGCTCACCTCGGCGATGGGGGCGGGCGCCATCGTCGGCGGGCTGGTGGTCGCCGGCCGCGGCCGCACCGGGCTGCCGGCCCTGACGCTCGCGGCGGCGACGTTCGGCGCCGCGATCCTCGTGGCGGCCGCCGCACCGACCGTCGCGGTCGCGCTCGTCGCGCTCGCGGTCGTCGGCGCCACCAGCGTCACGTTCCTCGCCGTCGGCAACACCACCCTCCAGCTCACCGCGGAGCCCCGGTTCCGCGGCCGCGTGATGGCGCTCTGGGCCGTGGCGTTCCTCGGCAGCACGCCCGTCGGGGCGCCCCTCATCGGCGCGGTCTCGGAGCACCTCGGCGCCCGCGGGGGCCTCGTCATCGGCGGCGTCGCGTGCCTCGTCGCCGCGGGCATGGGGGCGGTCGCCTCCGCCCGCCGCCGCGACCACGACGGACGCCCCCGGACGGTGGAGCCGCATCCCGCCTGACGCACGGCGGACCCACGAATCGACCACGTCGACGCGGTCCCGCGCAACTCCTCCGGGTGGGTCCGCAACCTGCAACAGACGAAACGCCGATTTCAGCCCGGTCGCAACGCGCGGACCTTTACGGAGCCACCCCGGGCGTGATCCTTGTCGAGTCCACGGCCCGCAGAGGGCCCTCGCGCGGTCGTCCCAGGAGGAGTGTCCATGGCTGTGAAGACCCTGCCCACGATGCGGATGAGGAGACTCGGCGCGCTCGCGGCCATCGCGGTGGTCGGCGGCGCCGGCGCCGGGATCGCCATCGCCGCGACCCCCCACCAGTCCGGGGTCGGCTTCACCTGCGAGGGCAAGCTCGCCACGCAGGTCGGGACCGAGGCGGCGGACAACATCACGGGCACCCCCAACGCCGACGTCATCGTGACCCTCGGCGGGAACGACACGGTCAACGGCGGAGGCGGCGACGACGTCATCTGCCTCGGCGACGGCAACGACAGCGCCAACGGCGGGGACGGCAACGACCGGATCTTCGGCGAGGGCGGCGACGACAACGTCAACGGCTCGAACGGGGACGACCACCTCGACGGCGGCGAGGGCACGGACCGCCTCGTCGGCAGCCTCGGCAACGACACCGCGATGGGCCGCTCCGGCAACGACCGGATCGACCTCGGCGGCGGCGACGACATCGGCGACGGTGGCGAGGGCAACGACACCATCCTCGGCGGCGCCGGCAACGACAGCCGCCTGAGCGGCGCGGACGGCCTCGACACCATCTCCGGTGACGCGGGCCGCGACACGATCCTCGGCGGCTCCGGCCGTGACAGCCTCAACGGCGGCGCCGGCATCGACCGGATCTCCGGTCAGCCCGGCGTGGACGTGATCACCGGCGGCGGCGGCAACGACATCGCCAACGGCGGTCCCGGCAACGACACGCTCAACGGTGGCGCCGGTGGCGACCGCCTGCGCGGCGGTGGCGGCAACGACCGCGTCAACGGCGACGGCGGCGGAGACCGCCTGTTCGGCGAGAGCGGCGACGACAGCCTCGACGGCGGCGCCGGTCGCGACGCGGCCAACGGCGGTATCGGCACCGACTCGTGCGTGAACGTCGAGTCGCGGAAGGCCTGCGAGAGCTGATCGCACGCGGAGGGGCCCGCCGCCGTCCGTGGCGGCGGGCCCCCTCCGGTCCCGCGCCTACTCGTACTGCAGGGCGCGGAGCACGTCGAGCCGGGCGGCGCGCCGCGCCGGGGCGACGGCCGCGACGACGCCGACGACCACGGCCACCGCGGCGAAGGCGAGGAGGCTCCCGAGGGGGATCTCCAGCCGCACACCCCACTCCGAGAGCGACCGGACGGCGAGGGCGGCGATGCCGATGCCGACCGGGATGCCGACCGCCGCGCCGATGAGGGCGGTGACGACGCTCTCGCCGCGCACCATCCGCCGGGTCTGGCGGCGCGTCATGCCGACCGCCCGCAGCATTCCCAGCTCGCGGGTGCGCTCGTGGACGGCCAGCACCAGGGTGTTGACCATCCCGAACACGCTCACGACCACCGAGAGGGCCAGCAGCACGTAGAGCATGTTGAGGATCGTGGAGAGCTCCGCGGTGGTGTCGCGGGCGAAGTCCTCGGTCGTGCTCACCGTCGTGTCGGGGAAGTCGGTCAGCGCCCGCTCGATGCCCGCGGTGCCGCCGTCCGCCCCCGCCACGAACGTGTAGCGGTCCTTCGCCCGCGGGAAGCCGTCGTCGAACGCGTCCTGCGAGATGACGACGGGGCTCAGCACCGGCATCAGCCGGGGCGGGTCGTAGACGCCCACCACGGTGCGGGTGAGCGTGGCGCCCGAGGGGCTCGTGATCTCCAGCGACGACCCCACGGACAGGCCGTGGTCGTCCGCGAAGGTGCGCGTGACGAGGGCCCCGTCGCCCGCGAGGGACGCGAGCGACGCGGCGGACCCCTCGCTCCAGGTGAACGCGTAGGCGCGGTCGATGGTGCCGGGGTCCACGCCGCTCACGGGGACCGGCTCGCCCTGCACCAGCGCGCGGTCCTCGCGGACGCTCGAGACGAGCGCCTCGGGGTGTGCGGCGGCGACGGCACGGCCGGCGCCCGTCGGGGCCGGGTCCCAGCCGTTCGACGAGGTGATGACGTGCGAGGCCGCGACCTGGTCGGTGACGTCGGACCGGGCGGTCCCGATGAGGCCCGCGCCCAGCACCGAGACGAGCGTGACGAGGGCGAGCCCGATCATGAGGGCCGCCGCGGTGGCGGCCGTGCGGGAGGGGTTGCGGATGGTGTTCTCGCGGGCCAGCTCGCCGGCGACGCCGGTACGGGCGATGGGCCAGCCGACGAGGCCGGCGATCGGCCGCACGAGGCGCGACGACACGACCGCGATGCCGACGAAGAGCGCCAGGGCCCCGCCGCCCAGCATCAGCAGGCGCTCGGCGGCGCCGAGGCCGTCGGCCAGGAGGCCCCGGACGAGCATCGCGGCGGCGAGGAGCGTCGCGGCGCCCGCGACCACGCTCCGGCGCCGCGAGGCGCCGCCCTCGGCGGCCGCCGCGCCCTCGCGGACCGCGAGGATCGGCGGGACCCGCGTGGCCCGGACGGCCGGCACGACGCCCGCCAGGAGGGTCACGACCGTCCCGACCACCAGGGAGACGACGACCGTCGAGGTGGCGAAGACGGTGTCGCCCTGCGGCATGTCGAGGCCCATGGCGCGGAAGAGCGCCGTCAGGCCGGCGGCGAGCCCGAGGCCGAGCGCCAGCCCGAGGAGCGACGCGGTCAGCCCGATGATCGCCGCCTCGCCCATCACCGAGCGCAGCACCTGCCGGCGCGACGCGCCGAGGGTGCGCAGCGTCGCGAGCTCGCGGGAGCGCTGGGCGACGGTGATCGACAGGGTGTTGAAGATGACGAAGGCGCCGACGAACAGGGCGATGCCGCCGAAGGCGAGCAGGATGCCCCGGATGAACGTGATCGCCTCCGAGATGACCTGCTTGTCGGCGGCGGCCTGCTCCTCGCCGGTGCGGACGCCGGCGGCGTCGGGCAGGACGGCCGCGATGCGCGCGGCGAGGGCCTCGTCGGGGACGCCGGGCGCAGCGGCGACCTGGATCGCGTCGAAGCCGGTCTTGCCGAGCACCGCGCGCGCCGTCGGGATGTCGAACACGGCGATCGTCGCCCCGCCGAGCGAGTCGACGTCGCCGAACCGGGCGATGCCGCTCACGGTGTAGGAGCGCACCGGCCCCTCGGCCACCACGCGGATCGTGTCGCCCACCGCGAAGTCGTGGTCGGAGGCGGTGGTCACGTCGATGACGACCTGTCCGGGGCCCGACGCCCACGTGCCCTCGGCGAGGGTGAGCGGGTTGAAGCGGGGGTGGGCGGGGTCCACGCCGAAGCCGAAGGACGGCATGTCGCCGCCGATGACCGCGCCGTCGCGGTCGAGCATCCTCGCGGTGTTGCCCGTGCCCGAGAAGTCCACGAGCGTGCCGCCCGCCTCGGCGACCCCGGGGATCGCCTCGATGCGCGGGAGCAGCGACGCCGGGACGGTGGGGGTGCCGGCGAAGGCGTCGTCGACGACCGGTGTGCCGCGCACGACGAGGTCGGTGTTGGTGTACGAGCTGCTGAAGATGTTGGTGAACGCCCGATCGATCGTGTCCGTGAGGATGAGGCTGCCGGCGATCATGGCCACGCCCAGCACGATGGCGAGGGCGGTGAGGGCGGCGCGGGTGCGCCGCTCCATCAGGCTCCTGAGGGTGGCGAGGGTCATCGGGTCACCTCCGCGAGGGCGTCGAGCACCTCGGTCGACGTGGACCGGCCGAGCGTGCGCACGATGCGCCCGTCGGCGAGGAAGACGATCCGGTCGGCGATCGTCGCCGCCCGGGCGTCGTGCGTGACCATCACGAGCGTCTGCCCGTGGTCGTCCGCGGAGCGCCGCAGCAGGTCGAGCACCTCGGCGCTCGCGCGGGAGTCGAGGTTGCCCGTCGGCTCGTCGGCGAACATGACGGTCGGGCGCGAGAGCATCGCCCGGGCGATGGCCACCCGCTGCTGCTGACCGCCCGACAGCTGCGCCGGACGGTGCCGGCGCCGCTCCGAGAGGCCGACGGAGTCGATCACCTCGTCGAGCCACCGGGGGTCCGGGCGGCCGCCGGCGATGCGCGTCGGCAACGCGATGTTCTCCTCGGCGGTGAGGGTGGGGAGGAGGTTGAAGAACTGGAAGACGAAGCCGATGTGCCGGCGGCGGAGCTTCGTGAGGGCGGTGTCGCCCATCCCGGTGATCTCGCGGTCGTCGATCCAGACCTCGCCCTCCGTCGGGCGGTCGAGGCCCGCGAGGATGTGCATGAGCCGTCGACTTGCCGGAGCCCGAGGGGCCCATCACGGCGACGAGCTCACCACGCTCCACGGCGATCGAGACGCCGTCGAGCGCGCGCACCGCGGTCTCGCCGGCGCCGTGCAGGCGGACGAGGTCGCGGGCGACGACGACGGGGTGTTCGCGGGTGCCGCCGTCCGCGACCAGGGGGGTCACGAGGGGGGATGCGGTGGTCATGGCGCTGCCTCCTGGAAGGGGTGGTCCGGTGATGGGGCGACGCTACGACCGGCCCGCGCCGCCGCCATCGGCCGCCCTCCCGATCCGGCGGCGGCGGGGGGATGGTCCCGGCGGCGCCGTGCGCATCCCGCCGGCGCGGCGGCGTCATCCCCGGGGATGACGCGCCACCGCCCGGACGGGCGACGTCGCCGCGGACCTCCCGATGTACCGTCCCTCCCATGAGGCTGCTGGGAGGCACCATCGAGCGGGTATGGCTGGACGTCGTGGTCGTCGCGCTGTTCGCCTTCTGGGTCGGAGAGGTCTTCCTCAGCGAGGACATCGAGGGGGCGCCCGTTCCCCTCATCGCGTTCAGCCTGATCTGGGGGCTGCCCCTGCTGGCGCGGAGGCGTGCCCCGGTCCTGGCGCCCGCGCTCGTCATCGCCGGGGTGACCGCGCAGGCGCTCATCTGGCCCCGCTCGGTGCCCTACTCGTTCGCGACGTTCATGGTGATCGCGATCTCGGCGGGTCTGCTCGGCGCGGCGCTGCGGGGCACCTGGCCGCGGCTGCTGGGCGCGGCGGGCCTGCTGGTGGCGGTGATCGTCGTCGTCTTCCGCGACCCCGACGGCAGCCCGACCAACCTCCTCTCGGTGATCCCGACCCTGGGCGTCGCCTGGCTCATCGGCCACCTCTACCGCGTCAACGCGCGGCGCACCGCCGAGCTGCGCGAGCGCGCCGAGCGCCTCGAGCGCGAACGCGAGACCGAGGCGCGCGCCGCCGTCGCGGAGGAGCGGGCGCGCATCGCCCGCGAGATGCACGACGTCGTCGCGCACAGCCTGAGCGTGATGGTCGTGCAGGCCGAGGCGGCGGAGGCGATGCTCGACACCGACCCGGAGCGGGCGCGACGGCCCCTCGGCGCCGTGCAGGACACCGGCCGCGGGGCGCTCACCGAGCTGCGCCGCATGCTCGGGGTGCTCCGCGAGATGGCCGACGAGGACCCCGCCCTCGCGCCGCAGCCCGGCCTGGCGGAGCTCGACGCGCTCGTCGGCCAGGTGCGCGCCGCGGGCCTGCCGGTCGAGGTGAGCGTCGCCGGCGACCCGCGCCCCCTGCCCCCGGGGATCGACCTGTCGGCCTACCGCATCGTGCAGGAGGGGCTGACCAACGCCCTGAAGCACGCGGGGCCGGCGCGCGCCCATGTGGCGCTCGAGTACGGACCGCGGGAGCTGCGCCTCGAGGTGAGCGACGACGGTCGCGGGCACGACCCCTCCGACGACGGCCTCGGGCACGGCCTGCTGGGCATGCGGGAGCGGGTCGCCTGCTACGGCGGCGACCTCCAGGCGGGACCCCGCGACGACGCCGCCGGGTTCGCCCTGCGGGCGCGCCTGCCCCTCGACGCGGGGGCGGCGTCGTGATCCGGATCCTGATCGCCGACGACCAGGAGCTCGTGCGCGACGGGTTCGGGATGATCCTCGACGCGCAGCCCGACATGGAGGTCGTCGGCGGCGCGCGCGACGGCCACGAGGCGATCGACATGGCCCGGGCGGAGCGCCCCGACGTGGTGCTGATGGACATCCGGATGCCCGGCCTCGACGGCATCTCCGCGACCCGCCGCCTGATGGGCGACGGGGACGACGCGCCGCGGGTGCTGATGCTGACCACCTTCGACGGCGACGAGTACGTCTACGAGGCGATGAAGGCCGGCGCCAGCGGGTTCATGCTGAAGGACGTCCGCCGCGAGGAGCTGGTCAACGCGGTCCGGGTGGTGGCGGCGGGCGACGCCCTGCTCGCCCCGGCGCTCACCCGCCGCCTGATCGCCGACTTCGTGCGCCGTCCCCCGCCGGGGGCCGGCCCCGCCGGGGCGATGGCGGAGCTGACCGACCGCGAGCTCGACGTGGTGCGGCTCGTCGCGCGCGGGCGGTCCAACGCCGAGATCGCCGCGGAGCTGGTGGTCAGCGAGGCGACCGTGAAGACGCACGTGGCGCGCATCCTCGCCAAGCTCGGGTTGCGCGACCGGGTGCAGGTCGTCGTGGCGGCCTACGAGTCCGGCTTCGTCCAGCCGGGCGAGGGCTGAGTCCTGCCGCCCGGCGTCGGCGACGTCGTCGCGCTGGAGGTGCTCGGCATGGGCCGGGTCGACGCCGTCGTCGAGGCGGTGGAGGAGCTGGTGCAGGAGGGGGTGCGGGGCCTGGCGTGGCGCGTGCGCCTGCGCCTGCCGGACGGCAGCACCGCGAACGGCATCAAACGCGGCAACGCGCGCCTGATGTTCCTCGACCCGCGGCACCGGCTGGCGTGACCGGGCCCCCCGCCGTCGGCGCGGAGCTGCCGGTGGCGGTGCTGGGCGAGGGCACGGTGACGGGGGTGGTGGAGAGGGTCGACGAGGTGCGGCCCATGGGCGGACTGCCCGGCATGGTGTGGCGCGTCGTCGTGCGCCTGCCGGACGGGGCGGCGCCCGAGGCGATCGTGACGGGCGACGCGCCCCCCGCGTTCCCCGACCCGCGCTACGGCGTGGCGGGCTCGTGACCGAGCCACCGCACCAGGACCACCGACCCGCCGGTCGCGAGGATGATGTGCCACCCCATCCGCACCCAGAAGGCGCGGGCGGTCATGCACCGCTCGGGGGTCGTGCCCGGGTGCAGCACCGAGTTGGCCCCGATCGCCGCGCGGTAGCCCGCGTCCCGCAGGTCCTGCTCCGTCCGGGCGACCATCCTCCGCCCCAGTCCGCGTCCGCGGTGGCGGGCCGCGATGAGCATGTTCTGCATCTCGACGATGTCGGGGGCGAACGGGCGCCCGTAGAAGAACCCGACGAGCTCGTCGTCCTCGACGGCGACGAGGCTCGGCGCCGAGGCCAGGCTCGCGGCGATGGCCGCCTCGTCGGCGGGCCGGTGGTTCTCGCGCCGGATGAGGGCGGCGATCGCGGCGGCGTCCCGTGGCGCGCCCGCGCGCAGGGCGGTCGGGTCGGGCTCGTCGGCGTGGCGTCGCGCCACGGTGTCCTCCCGGGTCGTTCGCCGTCGGCCCCGAGGCTATCGTGGGAGCCGTGGCGTCAGGGGCCCGTCAGGCGATCGGCGTGTTCGACTCCGGCGTGGGCGGGCTGACCGTCCTCGGGGCGTGCCTCGACGCGTTGCCGCAGGAGGACTTCGTCTACTTCGGCGACACCGGCTTCTTCCCCTACGGCGACAAGGACCCGGCGGTCGTGCGGTCCCGTACCCTCGCGATCGGGCGCTGGGTGGCGGCCCAGGGGGCGAAGCTCGTGGTGGTCGCGTGCAACACGGCGACGGCGGTGGCCCTCCCCGACCTCCAGCGGGAGCTCGACGCGCCGGTGATCGGGGTGATCCGGCCGGAGGTGCACGCGGCGGTCCGCGCGACGCGCAACCGCCGGATCGGCGTGCTGGCGACGGAGGCGACGACCCGCTCCGGCGCCTACCCGCGGATGATCCACGCCCACGACGCGGGCGTGAGCGTGACCGGCGTCGCCTGCCCCGACCTGGCGACGGTCGTCCAGAACGGCGAGCCGCTCGGCGACCGGGTGGCCGGGATCGTCGCGGGGTGCGCCGCGCCCCTCGTCGCCGCGGGCGTCGACACCGTCATCCTCGGGTGCACCCACTTCCCGGCGGTCGCGCCCCTGCTGCGCGCCGAGCTGCCGGGCGTGACCCTCATCGAGGGGCGCGCGGAGATGGCGCAGGAGGTGGCCGGGACGCTCCACCGGAGGCACGCGGCGCGGGCCGCCGGCCGGCGGGGGACGCGCCGGTACGCCTGCAGCGGCGACACCGCCGCCTTCCGCGTGCTCGCGGAGCGCATCCTCGGCGTCCCCATCGCGGCGGTCGAGGCCGTCGATCCCGGGGCGGCGGGTTCAGGCGGTGGCGGTGGTCCCCTCGGCGGCTGACGCGTGGGGGACGGGCCGGCGGGGGCGGGCGCCGCGGAGGAACAGGACCAGCGTCGGCACCAGGTACGCCGCGTAGACGAGGACCTGCTCGACGCTGGGCCGCGGGTCCCACCCGAGGATGCCGGCGAGGAACCGGCCGCTCTGGGTGTCGATGGTGAGCCAGCCGAACCCGGTGAGGTCGTAGACGGCGTCGTCGGCCGTCCCGAGGTCGCCCGCCGCCTGCAGGAACTGGACGGACCGCGCGAGCAGCCCCGCGGCGATCACGATGACGAGGACGCCGGTCACCTGGAAGAAGAGGCGCATCGGGACGACGCGGCTGCCGTGGTAGACGGCCACGCCGAGCGCCACCGCGACGACCAGGCCGGCGAGCCCGCCGATCAGGACGTCCGACGGGGAGCCGGCGCCGGTGCTGGACACCAGGAACAGGGCGGTCTCCAGGCCCTCCCGGGCGACGGCGACGAACGCGACGCCGGCGAGCGCGAGCGCCGAGTGGGCGACGGCGTCCTCGACGCGGCCCTCGAGCTCGGCCCGCAGGCCGCGGGCGTGGCGGCGCATCCAGAACACCATCCAGGTGAGCAGCCCCGCGGCGGCGAGGCAGATCAGGGCGAACGTGCGCAGGCGGGGGACGCCGGTGAGGTCCTCCACCGTCAGGTGCAGCACGACGCCCGCGGCCGCCGACACGAGGAGGGCGGCGGCGGTGCCGGCCCACACCCAGCGGGCCATGTCGGGGCGGTTGCCGCGGTGGACCGCGGCCAGCACGATCGCGACGACGAGGGCCGCCTCGAACCCTTCGCGCAGCGTTATGAGGAGGCTCTCACCCACGGAGTTCACCGTACCGAACACCATGGAGGGGTCGGCGCGCGGCGCGCCGGTGGTCAGGGCGTGTTCAGGCCCCGGGCAGCAGGGGCGACGCCGGCCGCGCCGCCATGCCGCGCTCCGCGGCGAGGGCCTCGAGCAGCATCGCCGTGTCGGCGACGGGCACGCCGGTGAGGTGGGCGTCGCGGCCCTCGAAGTCGGTCACCACCGCCGCCACCGCCGCGCCGTACGCGGCGGTGTCGCGCGCCGCCAGGGCTGCGAGGGCGGCCGCGGCGCGGGCGAAGGCGTCGCCCCCGCCGGCCATGGTCGCCGCCGCCTCGGCGGCGCCGGCGTCGTCGCCCTCGATCAGCGCCGTCACGGCGAGTGCGTACGCCGAGGTGGGGGAGTCGGCCGTCCCGCCGAGCGCCGCCCGCACGTAGCCCGCCGCCTCCCTGCCGTCCCCCGCCAGCACCGCCGACTTCAGGTACGCCACGAGGCGCCCGTAGCTGCGGGGCGGGGCGGCCTCCCACGACGCGCGGTAGAGGCCGGCGGCCGTCCGCAGGGCCGCCCGGGCGTCGTCGGCGCGCCCGTCGAACAGGGCCCGGAACGCCGCGCCGTCGGCCGCGACCCCCTCGGTCAGCAGGTCCGCGTGCCGCCCCTCCATCATCCCCCGGGACGACCCCGGCGGGCGCCCGGGCGGGCCAGCATGGCGTCGATGTGGAGCGCCGTGTCGACCGCCGACAGCTTGACGTCGCCGCCGACCCGGTCGGCCACGTTCCAGGCCTCGCGCTGGAGGTACGCGAGCCGGGCGGGCGCGTCGGGCATCCGCTCCACGCGGTCGGCCTCGGCGACGAGGTACGCGAGGATCTCCCGCGCCTCCCGCTCGCTCCACTTCGGGGGCCGCACCGGCCACTCCGTGTTCCGCAGGATGAACCAGAACGCGAGGCTGACCAGCGGGAACTTCAGCATGAAGACCGAGAACAGCACCCAGAGGGTCTGCACCCCCTCGTGGTCGCCGAGCAGGGGCGTCAGCACCAGCAGGAAGCTACCGAAGAGGGCGAACGCGATGCAGGTCGCCACGAGGCCGATCATGTGGCGGACGCGCACGCGCCCGTCGGCGGTGTAGAGGAACCGCTCGAGCATCCTGCCGATCATCGCCCCGTCACCCGGCGGCCACAACCCCGTCGGCGGACCCGTCCACTAGCATCCCCTCCCGATGAACGTGTTCCTCCCCGACGGCAGCCGTCTGGAGTTGCCCGAGGGCGCCAGCGGGTACGACGCCGCCGCCGCGATCGGGCCCGGCCTCGCGAAGGCCGCGGTCGCCGTGCGCGTCGGCGACGACATACGCGACCTCGCCCTCCCGCTCCACGAGGGCGACCACCTCCAGATCGTCACGCCGAAGAGCGGCGACGACTACCTCTACGTGATGCGCCACTCGGCGGCCCACGTCATGGCGGAGGCCGTCCAGACCGTCGTCCCCGGCACGAAGCTCGGCTTCGGCCCGCCGATCGCCGACGGCTTCTACTACGACTTCGACCCGCCGCGTCCCCTCACCGAGGGCGACTTCGCGGCCATCGAGGCCGAGGTCAACCGGATCCGCAAGGCGAAGGCGCCGTTCCAGCGCAGCGTGATGAGCGTCGCCGACGCCCACGCCTACTTCTCCGAGCGCGGCGACCCGTACAAGGTCGACCAGGTCGAGGAGCTGACCCGGCAGGGCGAGACCGAGGTCTCCCTCTACCGCCAGCGCGACTTCGTGGACCTCTGCCGCGGCCCGCACGTCCAGGACACCGGGCGCCTCGGCCCCGTCAAGCTGCTGTCGGTGGCGGGCGCCTACTGGCGCGGCAGCGAGAAGAACCCGCAGCTCACCCGGGTCTACGCGACGGGGTTCACGTCGAAGGCCGACCTCGACGCCCACCTCGAGCGACTCGAGACGGCGCGGGCCCGCGACCACCGCCGCGTCGGCCGCGACCTCGACCTGTTCCACTTCGACGACTTCGGCCCCGGGTTCCCGTTCTTCCTGCCGCGCGGCATGACGATCGTCAACGCGATCACCGCCGCGGTGCGCGAGGAGCTCGACCGGATGGAGTACGGCGAGATCCAGACGCCGACGATGCTCTCGTCGCAGCTGTGGGACATCAGCGGCCACAACGAGCACTACCGCGACAACATGTACTTCAGCGAGGTCGACGGGCAGGAGTTCGCGATCAAGCCGATGAACTGCCCGGGCGCCTGCCTGGTGTACCGCAGTCGCCGGCACAGCTACCGCGACCTCCCCCTGCGGTACGCCGAGTTCGGGCACGTCCACCGGCACGAGCTGTCGGGCGTGCTGCACGGGCTCTTCCGGGTGCGGGCGTTCACGCAGGACGACGCGCACGTGTTCTGCCGGCTCGACCAGGTGAAGGACGAGGTCAACGCGATCCTCGACCTGACCGACCGCTTCTACGCGCGCTTCGGCTTCGACACGGTCGAGCTGAAGCTGTCGACCCGCCCCGAGAAGGCGACCGGCACCCCCGAGATGTGGGACCAGGCCGAGGCGGCCCTGCGCGACGCCCTCGGCGACCGCGAGTACGGCCTCAAGGTCGGCGACGGCGCGTTCTACGGGCCGAAGATCGACTTCCAGGTCACGGACACGATGGGCCGGCCGTGGCAGCTCGGCACCTGCCAGCTCGACTTCAACTTCCCCGAGCGCTTCGACCTCGTCTACACGTCGGCCGACGACACCGAGGAGCGGCCGGTGATGATCCACCGGGCGATCACCGGGTCGATCGAGCGCTTCCTCGGGATCCTCATCGAGAACACCGGCGGCGACTTCCCGCTGTGGCTCGCGCCGGAGCAGGCCCGGGTGCTGCCGATCTCCGACCGCCACGCCGACTACGCGGCGAGCGTGCGCGAGGGCCTGCGCAGCGCCGGCCTGCGGGTCGAGGTCGACGGGCGCTCCGAGTCGGTCGGCAAGCGGATCCGCGACGGCGAGCTCGCCAAGATCCCCTATCTGCTGGTGGTGGGCGACGCCGAGCAGGAGGCGGGGACGGTGGCGGTCCGCGCCCGGCGCGGAGGCGACCGCGGCACGCCGACGATCGCCGAGCTCGCCCGCCTCCTCGCCACCGAGGCGGCGGAGGGCGGGTGAACCGGGTCAACTGGGTCGGCGTCAGGAACTTCCTGATCATCGCCGCCGCGGCGGGGCTGGTGTTCGTGTCGCAGGAGGGCTTCGGCCTGACGACGGGGACGGCGTCGCTGATCATCCAGGTGCTGTTCCTGGCCGCGATCATCGCGTTCGCCTACAACTACTTCCGGCAGAACGAGCTGGCGTGGCTCGTGCTGAAGCCGTGGCAGCGGTACGTGATCATCGCGTGCGCCATCGGCATCGTGCTGCTCCTCCTCGTCGGCTTCCCGTTGCTCGGCGACCGGCTGACGCCGCTCGGCGTGCTGGCGCTGATCGCCGTCCTGGTGCTGGTCATCGTCTGGGTGATACGCGAGAGCCGCCGCTTCCGCTGACCCCGCGCGCCATCCGGCACGCACCCGGCACGATCCCGTGACACCCCGGCGGTGACCCGTGACGGGCCGCCGCCGCACGATGTCCCCGTGCCCCGCCGTCCACCACCCCGCGGCCAGGCGACGGTCGAGCTCGTCGCCCTCCTCCCGGCCCTCGCCCTGCTGGTCCTCGTCTGCGGCTGGCTCGTGGCGGGTGCGTACGCGTGGAGCCTCGCGGGGGGTGCCGCCCGGGCGGGGGCGCGGGCCGCCGAGGTGGGCGCGCCGGTCGGGGCCGCGGCGCGCGCCGTCCTGCCCGGGGGTCACGCCCGCCGGGCGCGGGTCACCGTCGACGACGGCGGCCGCCGGGTGCGGGTGCGCCTCGACGTCCCGCGGCCCCTCCCGTTCCTGCCCGTCGCCCGGGTCACGGGCGAGGCGGAGGTCGCGCGATGACGCGGCGCCCCCCCCACGGGCAGGCGGCCGTCGAGCTGATCGCCGCCGTGCCGGTGCTGATCGCGGCGGCCCTCGTCGCCTGGCAGCTCGTCGCGGTGCTGGGGGCGGGGCAGGAGGCCGAGCGGCGGGTGCGGGCCGACGCCATCCGCGCCGCCGCGTCCCCGGGCGGCACGGCGACGACACGGGCGACGGTCGCCGTCCCGGCGGTCCTGCCCGGCATGGCCGGGCTGCGGGTCACGGCGCGCGCCACGGTGCGCACGCCGTGAGCCGGCGTCACGGACCGATCGGTCAGGCGATGCCGCTCGTCCCGGCCGTCAGTGGGGCGTCTCGCCGTCCGCGAGCATCCCGACGTACTTCGCGATCCTGCGCGCGCGTGTCTCGGCCGTCCGGGCCGTCTGCACGCGGTGGAGGATCGCGTAGCGGTTCTGGCCGCCGAGCGCCGAGAACGCGTCGGTGAGGCCCGCCGCCTCGAGCGCCGCGGCGAGGTCATCGGGCACCGTGGAGGTGGCCATGCCGTCGTACGCGGCCTCCCAGCGGCCGTCGGCCTTGGCCCGTTCGACCTCGGCCAGGCCGGCGGGCCGCATCCGGCCCGCCGCGATCAGCGCCTCGACCTTCCGGCGGTTGACCTTCGACCACGTGCTCCGTGGGCGACGCGGCGTGAAGCGCTGCACGAACCAGTCGTCGTCGATGCGCTTCGAGCGCCCGTCGATCCAGCCGAAGCACAGCGCCACGTCGACCGCGCCGGCCCAGTCGAGCGACGCGACACCGGTGTGCTTCTTGGCCATCCGGACGAGCACCTCGTCGGCGTCGGCGCCGTTGGCCTCGAGCCAGGCTTCGAACTCGTCGGCGCTCGCGAAGAACTCCCCGTCCACCCCACGGAGTTCAACGGCCGGGGCGCCCGGTCCTGCCGTCGGCCGCACGGCAGACGGCACCGTCGCGACGCACTTCTGGCACAGAGCGGCGATGTACCGCGTGCGGCCCGGGGTCACCGTGGGGGAGTGACCCATCCCCGGACAGCCACGGCATCCGTCTGCCGAGGACGCGGCACGGTCCGGTCCGTATGTCACCCCGTCTCGGGGCGGAGAGCGCGACCCCAGGCTGGCCAGGCGATGCCGCTCGTCCTCGTCGCGGGGGTGCTGGTGCTGCTCGCGGCGGTCGCGGCGTTCGCCCTGGGGAGGGTCCCGCTGGCGGCGGCCCGGGCCCAGACCGCCGCCGACCTCGCGGCCCTGTCGGGGGCGCGGGAGCTGTGGGCGGGCCTCGGCGCCGCGGACGCGCAGGGGCCGGCGGAGCGGGCGGCGGTGGCGGCCCGCATCCGCCGGGTGGCGGGTGCGGCGGCGGCGGGGTCCGGCGGGCGCCTCGAGTCGGTGGCCCTCGGCGACGGGGTGTGGCCGCCGACGGCGGTGCAGGTGGTGGTGAGCGCCCCGGGGCCCCACGGCACCCGGGTGCGGGCGACGGCGCGGGCGGGGCTGGTGGTGGGGCGGGGTGCGGTGGCGTCACCGACGGGCTGGGCGACCGGCGGGGGCTATTCGGGGCCCCTCGTCCACCGCGACGGCCGCCCCATGTGCCCCGCCGTGGCGGCGGCGTTCGACCTGATGGACGCGGCGGCGCGGGCGGAGGGCATCGACCTGGTGGTGACCAGCGGCTTCCGCAGCGACGCCGAGCAGGCGGTCCTGTTCGCGCGGCACCCCGACCCGCGGTGGGTCGCGCCGCCGGGGCGCAGCCGCCACCGCGACGCCACCGAGCTCGACCTCAACATGGCGGGCGGCGACGGCGCTCACGCGTGGCTCGCGGTGAACGGCGGGCGGTTCGGGTTCGTGCAGCGGTACTCCTGGGAGCCCTGGCACTGGGGCTACGTCCCGGGGTGCGGGGCGGCGGGGGAACGGGACGGCGGGGACGACGCGACGGCGGCAGCCGGGGGCGCGGCGGCGCTGCCCGAGTGGGTGCCCGCCGCCTACCGCGAGCCGATCGTGGAGTCGGCGACCCGCGAGGGCCTCGCGCCGGTCCTGCTCGCGGCGCTGCTGCGGTCCGAGTCGGGGTTCGACCCCCGCGCGGTCAGCCCGGCGGGGGCGCAGGGGATCGCCCAGTTCATGCCCGCCACGGCGGCGGGGATGGGCCTGCGCGACCCGTTCGACCCGGCGCAGGCGATCCCGGCGGCGGCGCGGCTGCTGGCCGGCCACATGCGTGCCTTCGGCTCCATCCCGCCGGCCCTCGCGGCGTACAACGCGGGGCCCGGCGCGGTCAGCCGGTACGGCGGGGTTCCGCCGTACCCCGAGACGCAGGCCTACGTCGCGCGCATCCTCGCCCTCGCCGGTGGGGCGGCGATGCTCACCGGGGGCGGGGGAGGGGTCGCCCTGCTCCGCGTCGAGGGGAGGTTCGTCTAGCGGCGCGGCGGGCTACGACGGTCCGAGCGGCGGGGTGCCCTCCGGCGGCGGGCCGGCACCCTCCTTCAACTCGACGAAGATGGCGTGGCTCGGCGTGTCGCCGATGTTCTCGCCCCGGTGCTCCTGCGCATCGAGCCAGCGCACCTCGTGCGGCTCGAGGGTCACGTCCCGGGTCGCGTCGCCCATGATCAGCCGCCGGCGGAACCCGGCGAGGGTGATCATCACGCTGTCGGGGTGGGAGTGGAGATGCGTCGCGTCGCCGGGGACGTCGGTGTAGGCCAGCACCCGCACGCGGTCGTTCTCGAACAGGCAGACGTACTTTCCGGGGTCCGTGACGGTGGGGTCCATGTCCCTGCTCCCGCGTCGGGTGGGGTCGTCGCCCCGCATCGTCCTCCCCGCGCCCGGCGGGCGCCACCGGTCGGCGGTCGCGCGTCGCCGCCGGGGAGGCTCCGGCTTGAGCCCCCGCCTATCCTGGGGGGAGTGAGCGACTCGACGACCCTGCGCGCCCAGCTGGCGGCACTCCCGACCGGGCCGGGGGTCTACATCTACCGCGACGACGCCGACCGCGTGCTCTACGTCGGCAAGGCGAAGTCCCTGCGCAAGCGCGTCCTCTCGTACTTCCAGGCGCCGCTGCGCCCCGGTGAGGACGTGTCGGGCTGGCCGATGACGGTGCGGTCCGGGCTCCACCCGAAGACCGGTGACCTCGTCGGGCGCATCGCGAGCGTCGAGACGTTCGTGACCGGCTCCGAGAGCGAGGCGCTGATCCTCGAGGCGAACCTCGTGAAGCGCCACCGCCCGCCGTTCAACGTGCGGCTCCGCGACGACAAGAGCTACCCCTACATCGGGATCAGCCTCGACGAGGACTACCCGCGCGTCTACTTCACCCGCGAGAAGCACCGCCGCGACCGCCTCTACTTCGGGCCGTTCTCCAACGCGTACAAGGTCCGGGAGACGCTGAACCTGATCGGCAAGATCTTCCCGAGCCGCCCGTGCGAGGGGCGGGAGCCGGGCCGGCCGTCCGGCGTGCCGTGCCTCGACTACCACATCAAGCGGTGCCTGGCGCCGTGCGTCGGCTACATCTCGAAGGACGAGTACCGGGCGCTGATCGACAAGATCATCGCGTTCCTGTCGGGCCGGTACCGGGGGCTCGAACGGGAGCTCGAGGCGGAGATGCGCGGGGCCGCCGTCGCCCAGGAGTTCGAGCGCGCCGCGGCGATCCGCAACCGACTGCAGGCGATGCGCCACCTGATGGAGCGCCAGTTCGCGACCGCCGGGTCGGTGGGGACGGCCGACGTCCTCGGCATCGCGGTCGACGGCGAGTCCGCGAACGTCCAGGTGCTGCAGGTCCGCGACGGCGTCCTCCAGGACCGCCAGTCCTTCTTCCTCGACGTCGCCGGCGAGGAGGACGAGGCCGAGGTGCTCGTCCAGTTCGCCTACGAGTACTACGCGATGGCGCTCGCGATCCCGACGCTGGTGGTGCTCCCGCAGGACAGCGCGGCGGGACCCGACCTCGAGGCGCTGCTCTCCGACCGGCGCGGCAGCCGGGTGGAGGCGCGGGCGGCGTCCCGCGGCGACAAGCGCAAGCTCGCGGAGCTCGCGACGCGCAACGCCCGGTTCGCCCTCGACCAGGACCAGCGCCGCCACGAGCAGGCGCGCGGGCGGCGGCGCGAGGCCCTCGCCGACCTGCGGGAGCGCCTCGACCTGCCGGCGCCGCCCCTGCGGATCGAGTGCTACGACATCTCCAACCTCGGCGAGACGTACGCGGTCGCGTCGATGGTCGTCTTCGAGGACGGCGCCCCCGCGAAGTCGCACTACCGCACGTTCACGATGCGCTACGACGGCGGTCCCGACGACTTCACCCGGATGCAGGAGGCGCTGCGCCGCCGGTTCGCCCGCCTGCTCGACCCCGAGGACGACCCGTCGTTCGCGGCGCGCCCCGGCCTGGTGGTGATCGACGGCGGCAAGGGCCAGCTCGCCGCGGCGATGGAGGGGATGCGCGAGGCCGGCGTGTCGGGCGTGCCGATCGTGAGCCTCGCGAAGAAGCGGGAGGAGGTGTTCCGCCCCGGCCGCTCCGACCCGCTCCTCCTCGACGAGGGGTCGTCGGCGCTGCGGGTGCTCCAGCACATCCGCGACGAGGCGCACCGGTTCGCCCTGCGCCACCACCGCAACAGGCGCGGCCGCGGCATGACGGAGAGCGTCCTCGACGCCCTCCCCGGGGTGGGGCCGGCGCGGAAGGCGGCGATCCTGCGCCACTTCGGCTCGACGGACCGGTTCCTGTCGGCGAGCCGCGAGGAGCTGGAGGCCGTGCCCGGGGTGCCGTCGAAGGTGGCACGTGACGTCTACGACCGCCTGCACCGCACGGCGGGGCCCCGCGAGGCGGCCCCGGTGGCGGGCGGGCGCGGGGAGGGGACCGCGTGGAGCTGACGATCATCACCGGCATGAGCGGCGCCGGGAAGAGCAAGGCCATGGGGACGTTCGAGGACGCCGGGTGGTTCTGCGTCGACAACCTCCCGCCGGGCCTGCTGCCGGCCCTCGCCGACCTGGTGCTGCTGGAGGGGTCGAGCGTCGACCGGGCCGCGGTGGTGTGCGACGTGCGCGGCGGCGTCTGGTTCAAGGAGCTCGAGCCGGTGCTGGGACGGGTGGAGGGCGCGACCGGCGTCCGGCCGCGCGTCGTCTTCCTGGAGGCGTCCGACGACGCCCTCCTCAACCGCTTCCGCGAGACGCGGCGCCCGCACCCCCTCGGGGGGAGCGTGGCGGAGGGCATCGCCCGTGAGCGGTCGGAGCTCGGCGACGTCCGCGAGCGGGCCGACGTGGTCATCGACACCACGGGGCTGTCGATCTGGGATCTGCGGCGACGGGTGACGGAGGCCCTGATGGCCCCCGAGGGCCGGCGGCGGATGCACGTCCAGTTCGCGTCGTTCGGCTACAAGCACGGCGTCCCCCGCGACGCCGACCTCCTCTTCGACGTCCGCTTCCTCCAGAACCCCCACTACGTCCCGGCGTTGAAGCCCCTCACCGGCCTCGACGCCCCCGTCGCGCAGTTCGTGGCCGCCGCCCCCGGGATGGACGACTTCCGCGAGCGCCTCGAATCGCTCCTCGACTTCCTGCTGCCCGCCTATGCGCAGGAGGGGAAGGCGTCGGTGGTGATCGGGATCGGCTGCACGGGGGGCCGCCACCGGAGCGTCGCGATCTCGGAGATGCTCGCCCGACGGTACGCCCGCGACCACGAGGTCAGCACGTCCCACCGCCACATCGAGCGTCCCTCGGCGGACCCGACCACGTGAGCCGGCTGCCCCGCATCGCGGCCCTCGGCGGCGGGACCGGGCTGGCGTCGCTGCTGCGGGGGCTGAAGCGGGCGCCGCTCGACATCACCGCGATCGTGACGGTGGCGGACGACGGGGGGTCGTCGGGGCGCCTGCGGCGCGACCTGAACATCCTGCCGCCGGGCGACATCCGCAACTGCCTGGTGGCGCTCGCCGACGACGAGTCGCTGATGGGGCGTCTCTTCCAGCATCGCTTCGCGGACGGCGACCTGTCGGGGCACCCGTTCGGGAACCTGTTCCTGGCGGCGTTGTCGGAGGTGACGGGGAACTTCGACCTGGCGATCCAGGAGTGCAGCCGGGTCCTGAAGATCCGCGGTCGGGTGCTGCCGACGACGCTGGAGGACGTGGCGTTGTGGGCGGAGCGGGAGGACGGCACCCGCGAGTGCGGCGAGACCCGGATCGCGTCGGGGAGCGGGGCGTGCCGCCGGGTGTGGCTGGAGCCGGAGCCGGGCGCCCACCCCCCGGCGGTGACGGCGATCGACAACGCCGACGTTGTCCTGCTGGGGCCGGGGAGCCTGTTCACGAGCGTCCTCCCGCACTTCGCGGTGCCGGAGATCGCGGCGGCGGTCGCGCGGAGCACCGCGCCGCGGGTCTACATCTGCAACGTGATGACCCAGCCGGGGGAGACGGACGGCATGGACGCCGCCGACCACGTGTCGCGGGTGCTGGAGGCCGTCCCCGGGGGCGTCGACGTCGTCCTGGTGCACGACGGCCCGCTCGACGCGGTGGCGCTGGAGGCGTACGCCCGCCTCGGGCAGGAGCCGGTCCGGGCGGACGCGGCGGCCCTCGAGGCGCTGGGGGTGCGGGTCGTGGCGCGTCCGTTCGCGGAGGAGGGCTCCGCCGTGCGGCACTCGCCGGCGGCCCTGGCGGCCGCGCTGATCGACCTGGTGCGGGAGACCGCGACGCGCTGAGCGGCCGTTCCCTTACGCGGTCGCGAGAGGACATGCAACGGTTGCCACGAACACTCAGGCGGCCGTACACTGGCCGCGCGACGGGGGCCCGGCCTCCGTCGTGGTTGCGTCGTCACCACTCGTCTTCTTTTCCGGCGGCGCGCCCTCCCGTACTTCTCACAAGGAGCAAACGCCTCAATGAGCGCACGCGCTAAGGCGATCGCGCCCCTGGCGATCGTCATCGGTGTTCTGTCCTTCCTCTGGACGGAGCTCTCGCTCAACTTCACGTTCAACTGGGTCACCTCGGGCGACGGCGACTTCGTCGGCTTCGGTGTTCCCCAGAACTTCCACCTGATCCTCCCGATCGCGTTCATCTCGTGGGGCCTGTTCTTCGCGGCGGGTGGCGACAACGCCGCCTTCGGCAAGATCTTCCTCGCCTGCGTGTTCGGCACGGTTGCCGCCCTCATCACGATGCCGCTGTCGTTCAAGACGGCTGACTCGAACATCTCCGAGTACATCGCCGGCACGGACACCAGTGGTCCGGAGTTCTGGGGCATCGCCCTGTGGGTGGGCATCTTCGCCTTCATCCTGGTCATGATCCTCGTGGCGGGTGACTGGTACTACGTCGCGGGCACCTTCCCGGCGTTCGCGTCGGTCTTCGTCTGGTGGATCGCGACGGGCCTCGACGGCTACGTCCCCGAGCCGGTGTCCGGTTCGGCCCTGTCCGGCGACGAGTTCCTCGCCGCCGCCCCGGGTACCGGTGGCACGGGTGCCGCCGGCGGGCTGCTCAGCACGCCCTGGCCGTGGGTCTGGTTCTCCGTGTTCGTCACGCTGGTCTGCGGCGTCATCCTCGGGCTCGTGTCCGCCAAGATCACGGCGGCCGTCACCCCGAAGCCGAAGGCCACCACCGCCGAGGCCTAGGCCTCAGCACCGCGAACATCGCGTCACCGTCGGGGGGCCTCCGGGCCCCCCGACGTCGTTAACGCCCCGACCCGGTCCCCGAGCGTTCCCGGGGAACACCCTCCGGTCGAACGCCTCCCGGATCCGCCCCTCCGGGGCGACCGCCGCCCCTCGTGCCGCCGCGGCCGAATGGACCTCCGCCCCACGGTCAATTGACCAACGCCCCCGTGGCAAATGGACCTCCGCCCCACGGTCAATCGACCGGCGACCCCGTGGCCAATTGACCGGCGACCCCGCGGCCAATCGACCGTCGACCCCCGTGGCCAATTGACCGGCGACCCCGCGGCCAATTGGACCCGACCCGCGAACGCTGCGGACCTCGGCGCTTCCCTCAGCGCCGGCAGGACCCCCAGAGGCCCCGGCGGGCGTCGCGGGCGTCGCGTTCGGCGGAGCGGAGGGTGGGTTGGAGCCGCCCGCGGCCGTCACCGCGGAAGACCTCGGCGAAGCCCTCGGCGACGAGTTGGACGTTGACGGTCGTGGCGGCGCCCTCGCGGGTGACCTCGGCGAGGAGGCGGCCGAAGCGGTCCTCGCGTCCCTGGGAGGGGTCGACGGCGAGGAGGACGGGCGTGCCCTCCGGCAGGAGCCTCCGCAGCTCGGCGGCGGCCTGGGGGCCGAAGCACTCGACGGGGCGGTCGGGGGTGACGCTCTCCGGCGCGTCCACGCCGAGCAGGCGCACCCGCTCCTCGCCGCCCCCGCCGCCCCCGCCGCCCGGACCGGCCCCGCCGAGGCGGGCGATGAGGGTGTCGCCGTCGACGACGCGCACCACCCGCGCCCCCGTCACGCCGTCACCGGACGCACCGTCGCCGGAGCCGCCTCCGCCCGCCGCGGCACCCCCTCCGCCACCCCCGTCCGGGGACCCGTCACCCGTCCCGCACCCGGCGAGCGCGACGAGCAGCAGGGCGCACGCGGCGAGGTGGCGTCGGGTCACGGGGGGCTCCTGCCCGGGGCCGGGCGGTTGACTGGTAGATTGGCGACCCTTTTCGACTGGGAGGATCGCGCCGTATGAGCGTACGCGTGGGCATCAACGGGTTCGGCCGCATCGGGCGCAACGTCTTCCGCGCCGCGGCGCTGGGAGAGACGGACGTCGAGATCGTGGCGGTCAACGACATCACCGACACCACGACCCTCGCCCACCTCCTCGACTACGACTCGGTCTTCGGGCGGTACCCGGGTCACGTGCACGCACACGACGACCACATCCACGTGGACGACGCCCACGTGCGCGTCTTCGCGGAGCGGGACCCCGCGAACATCGACTGGGGCTCCGTCGGCGTCGACGTCGTCATCGAGAGCACCGGCTTCTTCACCGACCGCGACAAGGCCGCCCTGCACCTCCGCGACGGCGTGAAGAAGGTCATCATCTCCGCCCCCGCGAAGGGCCCCGACCTCACCGTCGTGATGGGCGTCAACGACGACGAGTACGACGCCGAGAAGCACCACGTCATCTCGAACGCGTCGTGCACGACCAACTGCCTCGCGCCGCTCGTGAAAGTCCTCATGGACAACTTCGGCCTCGAGCGCGGCGTCATGACGACATGCCACTCGTACACCGGTGACCAGCGGATCCTGGACGCCCCCCACAGCGACCTCCGCCGCGCCCGCGCCGCCGCCCTCTCGATCATCCCCACCTCGACCGGCGCCGCCCGCGCCATCGGCGAGGTCATCCCCTCCATGAAGGGCAAGCTCGACGGCATCGCCCTCCGCGTGCCGACGCCCGACGGCTCCGTCGTCGACCTCGTCGCCGAGGTGAGCCGCCCCACCACGGTCGAGGAGGTCAACGCCGCGTTCGCGGCCGCCGCCGAATCCGGCCCGCTCGTCGACATCCTCGGCTACACCGAGGACCCCATCGTCTCCCGCGACGTCGTCGGCGACCCCCGGTCGTCGCTGTTCGACGCGAGCCTCACCATGGTCAGCGGCGGCACCACCGTGAAGCTGATCTCCTGGTACGACAACGAGTGGGGCTACTCGTGCCGGGTCGTGGACCTGGCCGAGCGCGTCCTCGGCTAGCGGCGCGCCGGTGACGCGTCCGCTCGGAATCGACGACCCGGGGGTCGACTGGTCGGGTGCGCGCGTCCTCGTGCGCGCCGACCTCAACGCCCCCCTTGACGACGGGCGCGTCACCGACGACGCCCGCATCCGCGCCTCGGTGCCGACGCTGGAGCGGCTCCTCGCCGCCGGCGCCGGCGTCGCGGTGTGCTCCCACCTCGGCCGGCCCAAGGGGAAGCCGGTCGAGGAGCTGTCGCTCCGCCCCTGCGCCGAGAAGCTCGGGGAGCTGATGGGCCGCACCGTCGAGCTGCTGCCCGACTGCGTCGGCGACGACGTGCGGGCACGCGCCGAGGCCCTCCGGCCCGGCGAGCTCGTCATGCTGGAGAACCTCCGCTTCCACCCGGAGGAGGAGGCCAACGACCCCGCCTTCGCCGACCGCCTCGCCGCCGGCTTCACGCACTACGTCAACGACGCGTTCGGCGCCGCCCACCGCGCCCACGCATCCACGGAGGGCGTCGCACGCCGGCTCCCCGCCCGCGCCGGGCTGCTCCTCTCCCGCGAGGTCGAGGTCCTCGAGGGGCTCCTCACATCCCCCCGCCACCCGTTCGTCGCCGTGCTCGGCGGGTCGAAGGTGAGCGACAAGCTGCCGCTCATCAACAGCCTCCTCGAACGGTGCGACCGGGTCCTCATCGGCGGCGCCATGTGCTTCACGTTCCTCGCCGCCCAGGGCGAGAGCGTCGGCGCCTCCCTGCACGAGGGCCCCGACGGGCAGGCCCAGGCCACCGAGCTGATGGAGACCGCCGTCCGCCTCAACTGCGCCCTGCAGCTCCCCGTCGACGTCCTCGTCGCCGACCGCTTCGCCGCGGACGCCGCGCTCGAGGTCGTCCCCACCGACGACATCGCGGACGGGTGGATGGGCGTCGACATCGGCCCCCGCACCTCGTCCTCCTACCGTGAGGCCATCATGGGCGCACAGACCGTGTTCTGGAACGGACCGATGGGGGCCTTCGAGATCGAGCCGTTCGTGGACGGCACCCGTGCCGTCGCCGAGGCGATGGCGGCATGCTTCGGCTCCACCGTCGCCGGCGGCGGCGACTCCGGCGCCGCCGTCGCGCAGTTCGGCCTCGTCGACGACTTCACCCACGTCTCGACGGGCGGCGGCGCCGCCCTCGAGATGCTCGAGGGCAGGACCCTCCCCGGCGTCGCCGCCCTGCCGAGCACGTCATGAGCGAGCGCCGCCCGCTCGTCGCGGGGAACTGGAAGATGAACAAGACCGGCGTCGAGGCCCGCGAGACCGTCGCGCGCCTCCGGGCCCTCCTCGGCGACGGCGAGCTGCCCGTCGACGTCGCCGTCTGCCCGCCGGCGACGGCGCTCGAGGCGACCGCCCGCGCGGCGTCCGGCAGCCACATCCGCGTCTACGCCCAGGCCGTCCACGAGAAGGCCTCCGGCGCGCACACCGGCGAGATCTCCGCGGCGATGATCGCCGCGACCGGCGCCGACGGCACCCTGATCGGGCACTCCGAGCGCCGGGCCGCGGGGGAGACCGACGACCAGGTCGCCGCCCGCGTGCGCGCCGCCCTCGACGGCGGCCTCTCCGTGATCCTCTGCTGCGGCGAGTCGCTGGAGCAGCGCGAGGCGGGGGAGACGGAGGAGTGGCTCGCCGGGCAGGTCCGCGCCGGCCTCGCCGACGTGGCGGCCGACGAGGTCGGCCGCCTCGCCATCGCCTACGAGCCCATCTGGGCGATCGGGACGGGCCGCACCGCGACACCCGAGATCGCCCAGGAGGCCTGCGCGCACGTCCGCTCGGTCGCCGCCGGCACCCTCGACGGCGCCGCCCTGCGCGTCCTCTACGGCGGCAGCGTCACCCCCGACACCGCCGGTGAGCTGATGTCCCAGCCGGACATCGACGGCGCCCTCGTCGGCGGGGCGAGCCTCGACCCCGAGGCGTTCGCCGCCATCGTGCGGGGGGCCTGAGGCCGCGATGGCCACGACGCCCTCGGGACCGCTCGTGCTGGTGGTCATCGACGGCTTCGGCATCGGTCCGCCGGGGCCCGGCAACGCCGTCAGCCTCGCCCGGACGCCCGCCCTCGACGCCCTCGCGCGGACGGGTTCCGCCACGCGCATCGCCGCGTCCGGCCTGCCCGTCGGCCTGCCCGACGGCCAGCAGGGCAACAGCGAGGTCGGCCACCTCAACATCGGCGCCGGGCGGCGGGTGCCGCAGATGCTGGTGCGCGTCGACGAGGCCGTCGCCGACGGCTCCATCGAACGCCTCCCCGCCATGCAGGCCCTCCTGGCGCGCGGACGGGCGGCCACCCTCCACCTCGTCGGCCTCGTCGGCGACGGCGGCGTCCACGCCAGCCAGCGCCACATGCTCGCCATGATCCGGATCGCCCGCGCGAACGGCGTCGAGCGCGTCGTGGTCCACGCCCTCACCGACGGCCGCGACACCCGCCCCGACAGCGGCCTCGCCGCCGTCGAGGAGATCGAGGCGACGGGGGCGTTCGTCGGCACCGTCTGCGGGCGGTACTGGGCGATGGACCGCGACCGCCGGTGGGACCGCACCCGCCGCGCCTACGACGCCATGGTCCACGGCGTCGGCACGCCCCGCGCCACGGGGGCCGAGGCCGTCCGCGCCTCCTACGACCTGGGCACCAGCGACGAGTTCCTCGAGCCGGCGGTCATCGGCCCGCCCCACGAGAACCGCGTCCGGACCGAGGACGCCCTGCTCTACGTCAACTTCCGTCCCGACCGCGCGCGGCAGCTCACCCTCGCGTTCACGGAGCCCGACTTCGACGGCTTCGACCGCGGGCCCGACCCGCCGCTGCCGTTCGTGACGACGATGACCCGGTACAAGGCCGAGTTCCGCGCGGAGGTGCTGTTCGAGGCGCAGGACGTGCGCCAGGGCCTCTCCGAGACCGTGTCCGCCGCGGGACGCACCCAGCTCCACGTCGCCGAGACCGAGAAGTACGCCCACGTCACGTTCTTCTTCAACGGCGGGCGCGAGGAGCCGTTCGACGGGGAGCGCCGCGTCCTCGTCCCGTCACCCCAGCACGTCGCGACCTACGACCAGGCGCCCGAGATGAGCGCCACCGGTGTCCGCGACGCCGTGGTGCAGGCGCTCGCCGAGGGCTCCGACCAGCTCATCGTCGTGAACTTCGCGAACGCCGACATGGTCGGGCACACCGGCGTCGTCCCCGCCGCCGTCTCCGCCATCGAGACCGTCGACGGGTGCATGGCGACGGTGCGGGAGGCGGTCGCCGCCGCCGGGGGGCTGCTGTGCGTCACGGCCGACCACGGCAACAGCGAGCACATGATCGAGCCGGACGGGAGCCCCAACACCGCCCACACCAGCAACCCGGTGCCGTTGTGGATCGACCGGCCCGGCCTCACCCTGCGCGAGGGCGGCAGCCTCGGCGACATCGCGCCGACGCTCTGCGGGCTGATGGGGTGGGACCCGGGCCCCGCCATGACCGGGACGCCGCTGATCTGACGCGCGCGGCGGCGGCGTCAGCCGCCGTCGCCGAAGGCCTTCTCGATCCGGTCGCGTAGCCGGTCGATCCGCTCCTCGGCGTCGCGGCGGAGCGCGTCGACCTCCTCCTGCGTCCGGCCCGAGGCACGGGCCTCGTCGATCGCGTCCTCGGCCTCGGCCCGCGCGTCGGCGACGGCCTCCTCGGCGCGCCGCCGGGCGGCCGCGACGTCCGGGCCGGCGTCGTCGATCGCCGCGTCGACCTCGGCGCGCGCCCGGTCGAGATCGTCCGAGAGCTGCGCGCGGGCGTCGCTGAGGGCGGACCTCACCTCCGGCGGGACGGCGTCGCCGGCATCGTCGCCGCATCCCACCCCGGCCCCGGTGGCGGCGATGGCGATCGCGGCGACCGCCGCGGCGACCCGGGTGCGCATCGCGCGATCCTATACGCGGCCGTCGCGGGCGGGCACTTGCGGCGTTCCCGCGCCCGGGGGTATCCTCGCCGCGATCCGGGAGAACGTCGTCCCGGCGCGGAGGGAGGGCCAGCGCAATGGACATCGCGATGACGCTCCGGACGGCCACGTCGCCGTCCGTCGAGCCCGTGTCCGTCGTGGGCGCCCCCCTGCACCACCCCCGCTAGCACCGGGACCGATCGCAGGCCGGGCGCCCCCCTCGAAGGGAGCCCCGGAGTGCATGAAGGTGACGTGCGGGCGGCGCTGGCGCCGCTCGGGTGGGATGACGCGAGACAGGATGAGCGGGACGCGCTCGGGATCGACGACGCCGACGTGGGACGGGTCGTCCGGGTCGACCGCGGCGGAGGCGCCGTCGCGACGGCCGCCGGGACGGTCGGCGTCGCCGGCCCCGGCCTCGCGGTCGGCGACTGGGTCGCGCTGCGCGACGGGCGGGTGGCGGCGGTGATGGAGCGCCGGACGGTGATCTCGCGCCGGGCCGCCGGCCGCGCCGACGTCGAGCAGGTGATCGCCGCCAACGTCGACGTCGTCGTCGCCGTACAGGCGATGGACCGGCCGCTGCGGATGCGGCGGCTGCACCGCGCCCTCGCCCTCGGCTGGGAGTCGGGCGCGGTGCCGGTGGTGGTGCTCGCCAAGTGCGACGTCGGGGACGCCCGCGACGCGGCCCTGCGGGTGGGGGAGCTCGGCGTCGACGTGATCGCGGTGAGCGCCCGCACCGGCGAGGGCCTCGCCGACGTCGCGGCGCTCGCCCGGCCGGCGCGCACCGTGGTGCTGCTCGGCGAGTCGGGCGCGGGCAAGTCGACCCTCGCCAACGCGCTCATCGGCGACGCCCACCTGCCGACCGCCGCGGTGCGCGCCGGCGACGGGAAGGGGCGTCACACGACGACGGCCCGCCACCTGCTGGCCCTGCCCGGCGGGGGCGCGCTGATCGACACGCCGGGCGTGCGCGAGCTCGGGTTGTGGAGCGACGCCGCGGGCGGCATCGGCATCACGTTCGCCGACGTCGAGGAGCTCGCCCCCGGCTGCCGGTTCGCCGACTGCCGGCACGACACGGAACCCGGGTGCGCGGTGCGCGCCGCCGTCGAGCGCGGCGACCTGGCGGTGGACCGCCTCGAGAGCTGGCGGGAGCTCGCCCGCGAGGTGGCCGCCCAGGCGCGACGCGCCGACGCCCGCGCCGCCCGGGCCCACGCGCGGGCCGGGTCGCTGATGGCGCGCGGCGCGGTCCGCCGCGCCGGCCGTGACCGCGGGAGGCGGTGACGGCCGGCGGTCAGAGCAGCCGGAGCTGGGGGTCCGGCCGCCCGGCCCGCGCCGCGGCGGCCGGGCGGCGGCCGAACGGCGTCTCGCGGCGAGGCTCCGGGCCGCCGTGCGCGCGGATCATGGCGCGCACCCGGCGGGCCAGCGCGTCGCGTTCGGCCGACGGCCCGTAGGCGCGTCGGTACCTGCGTTCGGCGTCGGCCACCAGCTCCGGCCGGTGCGCCCGGAGCCAGCCCAGGTAGTGCTCCCGCACGCCGGCGCGCAGGTACAGCATCACCGGGGTGATCCAGGTGGCCCCGGCGCCGCAGACGGCGGCGACGACCTCCTCGAGCTGGTCGTCCGCGTCGGACATGCCGGGGATGATCGGGGCGATGAACACACCGCACGGCACGCCCGCGGCCCGCAGGCGCGCGAGGGTCTCGACGCGGCGCCGGGGGTTCGGCGTGTTCGGCTCGGTGGCGCGCCAGACGTCCTCGTCGAGGGTGCCGATCGACAACCCCGTCTCGACGGGCATCCGCGTCGCCGCGTCCGCGAGCAGGTCGACGTCGCGCCCGATCAGGGTCGACTTGGTGAGGATCGAGAACGGGTTGCGCGCCTCGGCGAGCGCCTCGATGACCCCGCGGGTCAGGCGGTAGCGGCCCTCGACGGGCTGGTACGGGTCGGTGTTCGTGCCCATCGCGATCGTCTCGCCGCCCCAGCGCGGCGTGCGCAGCTCGGCGCGGAGGCACTCGACGGCGTTGACCTTCACGACGATCCGCCGGTCGAAGTCCTCCCCGATCCCGAGGCCGAGGTACTCGTGGGTGGGGCGCGCGAAGCAGTAGACGCACCCGTGGCTGCACCCGCGGTACACGTTGACCGTCCAGCGGAACGGCATGCCCGACGTCTCGGGTACCCGGTTGACGATCGACCGCGCGCGGACGTGCAGCAGCTCGAGGCCCGCCAGCTCCCCGCGTCCCTCGTGGCTCTCGGCGGTCTCGAGCAGGGCGGGGCGGGCGGGGTCCGCGCCGGCGAGGCGCCAGCGGAGGTGCGCGTGACCGTCGGCGGGGGCGGGGCGTCCCATCGTCCGACCCTAGCGAACACCTGTTCGTGTTGCGAGCGCCGCCGGCGATCAGGCGGCGAGGCGCAGCAGGACCGCGTTGGCGGCCGGCAGCAGCACCGCGCAGGCGAGCCCGGCGAGGGCGATCGTCCGGGCGCCGGCCTCCGGCGGGGACGGCGGGACCGCCCCGTGCGCCGCCCGTGCGACGGCCCAGGCGAGGGCGACGCAGGCGCCGCCCACGACGGCGTCCAGCACGAAGTGGTTGGCGGTCGCGACGACGATCCACAGCATCGCGGCCGGGTAGAGGACCGTCGCCCACGCCAGCCGCGAGGACGGGCGCATCCAGATCGCCGCGACCGCCAGCAGCACGGGGATGCCGACGTGCAGGCTGACCGCCGCGGCCGTCTGGTTGAGGAGGTCGGCCGACAGGTCCACGGGCGGGGTGGTGCCACCGGGCCACCCCGGCAGCCACTTCGGCGGGGCCATCGGGTGCAGGGCGAGCACCATCAGCGCGGGGACGTGGACCAGGACGAACGCGGTCCGGACCGTCGGGTAGCGCCGTGGGTCGAGCAGCCGGAGGGTGGCGAGGACCGCGAAGACGAGCGCCGCGTCGAGGCGCTGGTAGACGACGAGCGCCACGTCGCGCAGGTCGGGACGGGCGGCCAGCGCACCCGCGACGCGCCGTTCGACGGCGATGCCGAGGTCCTGCTCGAGGGCGAGCCACCGGCGCGCGTTGGCGATCGCCCGGTCGGCGGGGACCTCGAAGGGGATGCGCAGGAGCTGCCAGACGAGCACGACGCCGACGAGGAACGCCATCTCGCCGACGAGCGGGTAGGGGCGGCGGAACCGCCCGAGGGCGGGCGCGGGCGCCGGCCCGGCCGTCCCCGCGCCACCGGTCCCCGGGGGATCCGGCCCCGACTGCCGCACTCCGACGCTCCCTCCGCTCGCCGTCCGCCACCGACGATTACCGCGCACCGCGCCGCGGGGATCAACCCCGGTGGCGACCGGCGGGCGGCGCGCCCGCCGCGGAGCGGCGGACGGTGGACCGGTTGCGGCTCAGAAGTGGACCAGATGTAGTGTCAGTGGTGGACCTTATGTAGTGTGCGCCGCGTGACGCCGCCCTACCGACCCCGCGTCGTCGACGAGGAACTCGACGAGCTGCTGCCCGCCCTGGCGGCCGTCGCGCTGGAGGGGGCGAAGGGCGTCGGCAAGACGGCCTCCGCCGGGCGGCGGGCCGCGACGGTGCGTCAGCTCGACGACCCGGTCCAGCTCGCGCTCGCCGCCGCCGAGCCCGCGCGGATGCTCGACGGCGCCCCGCCGGTGCTCATCGACGAGTGGCAGCGCGTCCCGGCGGTGTGGGACCTGGTGCGCCGCGCGGTCGACCGCGGAGCGCCGCCCGGCAGCTTCCTGCTGACCGGGTCGGCGGCCCCGGGCGACGCACCCGCCCACTCGGGCGCCGGGCGCATCCCGACGCTGCGCATGCGGCCCCTCGCGCTCGCCGAGCGCGGCCTCGGCGCGCCGTCGGTGAGCCTCGCGGCCCTGCTGCGCGGGGACCGCCGCGACCTGTCGGGCGGCACCGGTCTGCGCCTCGCCGACTACGCCGACGAGGTCGTCCGGTCGGGGTTCCCCGGCTTGCGGGGCCTCCGCGGCCGCGCCCACCGCCTGCAGCTCGACGCGTACCTCTCCCGCCTCGCCGAGCGGGACGTCGAGGAGGCCGGGCACCGGGTGCGCGCCCCCGCGACGCTGCTGCGCTGGCTGGCGGCGTACGCGGCGGCGACGGCGACGACCGCGACCTTCGAGACCATCCGCCGCGCCGCGACGCCGGGGGAGGGGACCGAGCCGTCGCGCGCCACGGTGCAGCCCTACCGGGACGCCCTGGAGCGGCTGTTCCTGCTCGACCCGGTCCCCGGCTGGGCGCCGAGCCGCAACCGCATCGCGCGCCTCGCGCTGCCCCCGAAGCACCACCTGGCCGACCCGGCGCTCGCGGCGCGGCTGCTGGGGGTCGACGCCGGGGACCTGCTCGCCGGCCGTGAGGGGGGTCCGCCGATCCCGCGCGACGGCGTGCTGCTCGGCGCCCTGTTCGAGTCGCTCGTGACCCTGTCGGTGCGGGTCTACGCCCAGGCCGCGGAGGCGACCGTCGGTCACCTGCGCACGAAGGGCGGCCGCCAGGAGGTCGACCTCGTGGTGGAGCGGGCCGGCCGGGTGGTGGCGATCGAGGTGAAGCTGGCGCAGACGGTGACCGACGGAGACGTCCGCCACCTCCACTGGCTGGCGGACCGCCTCGGCGACGACCTCGCCGACGCGATCGTGGTCACCACCGGCCCCGACGCCTACCGGCGCCCCGACGGCGTCGGCGTGGTCCCCGCGGCGCTGCTGGGACCCTGACCGGAGGTCAGCCGACCGGCTCGGCCCGGGGGATGCCGGCGGTGCGCCAGAAGCGGTCGAGGGCGCCGAAGCGCTCGGCGCGCGCGAACGCGAGGATGTTGGCCTTCTCGACGCTGGTGACGAACCAGATCTCGCCGCCGCCGCGGAAGCACATCACGCGCCCCTCGCTCGGCGCCTCCGCCCCGAACCCCCAGGGCGCCTCGCCGGGCACGTGGCCGCCGCCGCCGGGGGGGACGCACTGGCCGCTGGCGACGGGGACGTCGTTCGCGTCGCGGTACCGCCCGTAGGCGGTCTCCATGTCGACCCGGTTGCGGAACAGCTCGAAGTAGGAGCGCACCCCGTACACCGACGTGGTCTCGCAGGTGATGCCGGCGATCGCGTCGTCGCTGCGGTCCTCGGGCGCCTCGCGGGTGCACCGGCGGGCGATGTCGGGGTCGATGCGGGCCAGCAGGAAGCGCTCGCCCGTGGTCGGGAAGCCGGCGGGGCGCTCGGTGAGGGGCGTGTCGGGCGCGCCGGTGGTCGTGGCGGGGGGCGTCGTCGCGGCCGGGGCGGTCGTCGCGGCGGCGGCGGCGGTCGCGGCGACGGGGTCGGTGACGGTCACCGTGCGCTCCGACGACGGCTCGTCGTCGCAGGCCGCCACCCCCAGGCAGAGGACCGCGAGGGCGACCGCCCACGCCATCCGTGCCGCCGTCCCACCTCGCATCCCGCGCCCCCCCGGCCGTGGTCCGCGCGATTCTAGACGTCGCGCCCGCGCGCCCCGCCGACGGTCACCACGCCCACCCACGAGCCGCCCTCGTCGCGCAGGTCGGTGAGCGCGTTGCCGGACGTGTGGCACCAGGCGGGGAGGTCCACGGCGATGAGGGGGTCGTCGGCGAGCAGCTCGATCACGTCGCCGGGGGCGGCGCGGGCGGCGGCCCGGGCGACGAGGTGGATCGGCACCGGGCACCACGTGCCGAGGGCGTCGACCACCCGGGTCGTCACGGCGTCAGGGGGCTCATCGCGCGGAGCGCCGCGACGGCGTCGGCGAACGCGGCGACGGCGTGGTCGACCTCCTCCTCGGTGGTGGTCGCCCGCAGCGTGAGGAGGATCGCCGAGTGCGTCCACGGCGCGGTCAGGCCGATCGCCTCCAGCGCGGGCGCGGCCTTGCCGGCGTCGGCCGTGCACGCCGACCCGGGCGACACCGCGACGCCGCGGGCGGCGAGGGCGAGGCAGAGGCTCTCCCCCTCGACCCACCCGGCGGAGACCTGGACGTGCCCGGGGATGCGTCCCGCCGGGTCGGGGTCGCCGTTCAGGCGGACATCGGGCACCCGCAGCAGGCCCTCCGCCAGGCGCGCCGCCAGAGCGCGCTCGCGCGCCGCCGCGGCCACCATCCCCTCCGCCGCGACGGCGGCGGCCGCCCCGAGCCCGGCGATGCCGGGGACGTCCTCCGCCCCGGCCCGCTTGCCGGACTCCTGCAGCCCGCCCTCGATGAGCGGGTGCAGGCGCGCGCCGGGGCGGACCACGAGCGCCCCGGTCCACGGCGGGCCGCCGATCGCGCCGCCCCCGAGGACGACCGCGTCGGCGCCGAGGGCCGCGACGTCCAGCGGGACCCGACCGGCCGTCTCGCCCGCGTCGACGACGATCCGCGCCTCGGGGCGGGCGCCGCGGGCCGCGGCGATCAGGGCCGGGAGGTCCTGGAGGGTCCCGATGTCGGGCTGGCCGTGGACGACGCAGACGAGCGCGGTGGCGTCGTCGACCGCCGCCGCGAGGGCCCCGGCGTCGATGCGGCCGACCGCGTCGACGGGGACGATGCGCAGGCGTGCGCCCGCCCGCTCGGCGCTGCGGCACGCCGAGAGGGTGGCGGGGTGCTCGACGGCGCTCGCGACGATGCCGTCGCCGAGGGCGGCGTTCGCCGCACGGAGCCCCTTCACCGCGAGGTTGCGCGCCTCGGTGGCGCCGGAGGTGAAGACGACGTGGTCGGGGTCGGCCCCCACGAGGGCGGCGACCTGGCCGCGGGCCCGCGCGAGCGCCGCGGCGGGGGCACGCCCCCACTCGTGCAGGCTCGACGGGCTGCCGAAGTCCGCGTCGAGGTAGGGCAGCATCGCCGCCCGCACCCGCGGGTCGAGCGGGGACGCGGCGGCGTGGTCGAGGTAGGCGGCCGGCGCCGTCAGCGCCCCTCGGCCAGCCGGTGGGCGAGCACGGACGGCAGGCCCGCCTCGAGGATCGCGTTCTGCGCGGCGGCGACGTCGTAGGGGGTGCGGCGGAACTCGACGGTCCGGGCCTCCGGGTCGTAGAGGGCCCACGCGGCGCGGGCGTCGTGGTCGCGCGGCTGCCCGACCGACCCGGGGTTGACGAGCCAGCGGCCCTCGGTCAGCTCCATCGGGCCGCTCGGCACCGGGATGTGGGTCTCCATCGCGCCGTCCGGTGTCAGCCGCCACGCCGACGGCAGGTGCGTGTGGCCGACGAACGTCAGGGGGCAGCGGCGGTCCTCCAGCGCCTCCCGTGCCTGCTCGACCTGCAGCACGTACTCCCAGACCGGGTCGCGCGGGCTGCCGTGGAACATCGGCACCTCGTGGTCCGGGTCGGCGGGGGAGAGGCGCTGCAGCGTCTTGCGGCCCGCCGGGCCGAGGGCCTCGCGGGTCCACACGACGGCGTCGCGGGCGAGGTCGGCGAAGACGTCGAGGGACACCTCGCCGGTCACGCCGAGGTCGTGGTTGCCGCCGAGGCACCGTTCCGACCGGGCGAGGATGGTGCTCAGGCAGTAGGAGGGGTCCGCGCCGTACCCGACGACGTCCCCCACGCACCAGATCGTCGCGGCGCCCGCCTCCCGGACCGCCCGCAGCGTGGCGTCGAGCGCCTGCCGGTTCGCGTGGATGTCGCTGAGGATGGCGATGCTCGGCGTGGCGGGCCCTTCGCGGTGTCGGGAGGTCGGCCGCTACGATACGCCGCGTGCGAGGACGGCGGCGCATGCCGATCGGCGGGCTGCCCGGGGGACACGGCGGCCGCGCCGCCGGGATCGCGGCGATCGCCGTCGTCGGGGCCGGCGGGATCGTCGCGTTGCTGAGGTGGCGGCTCTGGAGCTCGGGCGTGCCGGACGTCGACCCGGCCCCCCTCACCGACTGGTTCGACCCGGCCGAGCTCGCCGGCAACCGCGAGTACCGGCGGGGCGTGTGGACGATGGCGGCGATCGGGGCGCCGCTCGGCGCGGCGACACTGGTGGGGGTCGCGCTGCTCGGCGGCCGGTGGCGCCCCACCGTGGTGCGCGCCGCCCGGGCGCGCCCGTGGCGGGCGGGGCTGATCACCGGCGCCGGCCTGGCCGTCGTCACGACCGCCGTCGCGCTGCCCCTGTCGGTCGCCCGCTACGCCTGGGGCCGCGACTACGGCATCGTCACGCAACCGGTCCCGGCGTGGCTGCTCGACCTGGCGAAGGGCCTCGGGATCTCGATCGTCCTGACGGGGGCGCTCGGCGCGGGCGCGGCCGCCCTGATCGCGCGCCTGCCGCGGGCGTGGTGGGTGGTGCTCGCGGGGTTCGTCGGTGCGTTCGTCTACCTGATGTCGCTGCTGTCGCCGATCGTGCTGGAGCCGATCTTCCAGCGGACCGAGCCCCTCCGCGACCCGGCGCTGTCCGCGCAGATCCTCGAGCTGGCCGACCGAGCGGGCGTGGAGGCCGAGGACGTGAAGGTCAACGACGCGAGCGTCCGCACCACCGCCGCCAACGCCTACGTCTCGGGTCTCGGCGGCAGCCGCCACATCGTGCTCTACGACACCCTGCTGCGGGACTTCCCGCGGGACCAGGTGCGCATGGTGGTGGCCCACGAGCTCGCCCACGTCGAGAGGCGCCACGTGCTGAAGGGCTCCACGTGGGGCGCCGCGCTCGCGGTGCCGGGATGCCTGCTGGTGTTCGCCGTCGTCGGCTGGCGCACCGGCTTCGCCCACGCCGGCCGCGGCCCCGAGGGCTGCGACCTCGTCGTGCGGCGCCTCGCCGTCACGGCGGCCGCGGCCGCGGTGATCTCGTTCGCGAGCGCCCCCCTCGGCACGTGGGTCAGCCGCGCGTTCGAGCGCGAGGCGGAGTGGCGCGGGCTGCAGCTCTCCCGGGACCCGGAGGCCGCGATCGGCCTGCAGCAGGGGCTCGTGGAGCGGAGCCTCGGGGTGCCCGACCCGCCCGCCCCCGTGAGCTTCTGGTTCGGCACCCACCCGACGGCGCTGGAGCGGATCGGGATGGCGCTGCGCTACCGGGACGGGGGGAGCTGAGCTGGGGCGCCGCGCGCCGCGGCTGCAGATCGCCTGCGTCGGCCGGCTGCGGCCGCCCCTCGACGCCGCCGGCGGGCTCTACGAGGAGCGGGTCGACCGCATCGCCGGGTTGCGCGTCGACGAGGTCGCCGCCGAGGCGCTCCAGAAGGGGGAGGAGCGCGCCCGCGCCGCCGAGGCGGAGCGCCTGCGGGCGCGGCTGCTGCCGCGCGCGCTGCGGGTGGCGCTCGACCCCGGGGGCCCGGTGCCGGCGTCGAGCCCGGCGTTCGCGGCGTGGCTGGAGCGGCGGATGCAGGACCGCCCCGTGGCGTTCGTGGTGGGTGGCGCGGTGGGGATCTCGTCCGACCTTCTCGCCGAGTGCGACGAGCGGCTGTCCCTCGGCCCCCTGACGATGCCCCACCAGCTCGCGCGGGTGGTGCTCGCCGAGCAGCTCTACCGGGCGCTCTGCATCAGCTCGGGGCACCCCTACCCGCACTAGGCCCGCCGCCGGGGGCCGCGCCGACCCCGACGAGCAGCGTGCGGACCATGAGGGCGGGGGCCTCGGCGCGGTCGAGCTCGCCCCGGGCGACCAGCTCGAGGGCGGCGCGCAGCACCCCGCCGAGCACCGCGCCCGCCCACTCGACCGTGACGCCGGGGTCGATGACCCCCTCCTCGCGGCCCCGTGCGATGAGGGCGACCACCGGGGCGAAGCGCTCCTGCACCGCGGCCCGCTTCTCGGGCGAGTCGACGGCGTGCGGGCGCTCCGCGAGGAACCGGTACCGGTCGCCGACGGCGAGGATCGCCTCGAGGGCCCGGTGGAGGGCGTCGACGACGTCGCCCTCGTCCAGGCGGCTCTGCTCCAGGGTGACGCCGAGCTCGGAGAACGCGGCGAGGGTGATGGCGGCCATCAGGTCCTCGCGCGTCGCGAAGTGGCGGTAGACCGTCGCCCGCCCGAGGCCCGCGGCGTCGGCGATCTCCTGCATCGTCGCCTCGGGGGAGTCGGCTAGCACGCGGGTGGCCACCTCGACCACCCGCGCGACGGTGCGCTGGGCGTCCTGCCGCAGCGGCCGGGTGGCCGGGGGGTCGTCGCCCCCCGGCCCGGACGCGCCCGGTGCGGTCGTCGCGGCCATCGCCGCCACGATAACCGGGCAGCCGTGGTTCATCGCGCCTCCGGTGCGGGGTCGCCGATCGGCGCCGGCGTCGACGCGACCCGCTCCTCCGGCGGCTCGATGGTGATGCGGGGCAGGACCCGGTCGAGCCACCGCGGCATGTACCAGGCGCGGTCGCCGAGGATCTGCATCACCGCCGGCACGATCACGAGCCGCACCACGAACGCGTCGATCGCGATGGCGGCGCCGAGCCCGAGGCCGAACTCCTTGATCGCGCGTTCGTCGCCCAGCAGGAAGCTGAAGAACACGGCGCACATGATCAGGGCGCACGCCACGACGACGCGGCCGATGGCGGCGATGCCGTGGCCGATGGCGTCGCGGGACGAGCGGCCGGCGACGTACTCCTCGCGGATCCGGCTCATGAGGAAGACCTCGTAGTCGGTCGAGAGGCCGAACAGGATCGCGAAGACGATGACCGGCAGGAACGACTCGATGGGGCCGGTGCTGTCCACGCCGAGGAGGCCGGCGCCCCAGCCGTGCTGGAACACGGCGACCAGCACGCCGAAGGCGGCGAGGGCCGACAGCAGCGTCGTGAGGGCCGCCTTGGCGGCGACGACGACGGAGCGGAACGCCATCGTGATGAGCACGAAGATGATCCCGATGACCGTCAGCAGGAAGACCGGCTGGCGGCCCTCGAGGATCGACGCGATGTCCTCGTAGGCGGCGGTCTGGCCGCCGACGAACGCGCTCGCCCCGCCGTCGCCGAGCGCGGCGGGCACGACCCGGTCGCGCAGGTCGTGCACGAGGGCGGCGGTCTCCTCCGACTGGGGGGAGGTGGTGGGGTAGGCGGTGATGACGGCGGTGTCGCCGGCCTCGTTGACGGCGGGCTCCGACACCGACGCGACACCCTCGGTTCCCCGCACGGCGGCGGCGACGGCCTCGGCGGCGCCGGGGTCGGCGCGCTGGTCGACGGCGACGAGCAGCGGCCCGTTGAAGCCGGGCCCGAAGCCCTCGGCGAGCAGGTCGTACGCCGCGCGGGTGGTGCTGCCGACCGGGTTGGAGCCGGCGTCGCTCGACCCGAGCTGCACGGTCGCGGCGGGGAGGGCGAGGGCGATCAGCACCAGCACGGCGGTGCCGCCGGTCACCCAGGGGCGGCGGGTGACGAACCGGCCGAAGCGCGCGACGGCCGAGTTCTCGCGGGTGGCCTCCGAGTCGTCGCGGTGGCGCATGAACGGCAGGCGGCCGCTGTCGATGCGGTGGCCGAGCAGGCCGAGGATCGCGGGCAGCAGGGTGACGGCGGCGATGACGGCGACGCCGACGGTGATCGCCGCGCCGAGGCCCATCTTGGTGATGAAGTCGAGGCCGAGGATCGCGAGTGCCGAGATCGAGATCGCGACGGTGACGCCGGCGAAGATGACGGCGCGGCCGGCGGTCGTCGCGGCGATGGTCGCGGCGTCGAGCGGGGAGCGCCCGTCGTGGAGGGCCTGGCGGAAGCGGGTGACGATGAAGAGCGAGTAGTCGATGCCGACGCCGAGGCCGATCATCGTCGCGAGGGTCGGCGTGATGCTGTTGAACGTCCACACGCCGGCGGCGATGGTGATGAGCGAGATCCCGACGCCCACGGAGGAGATGGCGAGGGCGATGGGGAGGCTCATGGCGACGGCGCTGCCGAGCATCACGAGCAGGATCACCATCGCCACGAGGATCCCGATGAGCTCGCTGACGCCGGTCGACGGGGGTTCGGCGTTGGCGATGACGGCGCCGCCGAACTCCACCTGGACGCCCCCGGCCGCGGCGGCGGCCCGGGCGTCGTCCTGCAGCTGCGTCGCCGATGCCGTGTCGACGTCGACGGCGGGGGCCGAGAAGCGCACGTCGGCGAGGGCGATGCGCCCGTCGTCGCTGAGGGCCCCGCCCTCGGCGAGGGGGTCGCTGACGGCGACGACGCCGGGGACCTCCTCGGCGGCGGCGATGGCGGCGGCGACGGCGGTGCGCGCCTCGCCGCGGTCGAGCCGTCCGGAGTCGATGGCGAAGACCATGTCCGCGGAGTCACCGGAGCGGGCGGGGAAGCGGGACTCGAGCAGGTCGGTGGCGCGCTGGGTGTCGGAGCCGGGGAGGTTGAAGTCGTCGACGAGGGAGCCGCCGACGGTCTGGGCGGCGCCGGCGATGGCGACGACGGCCACCACCCAGATGGCGATGGTCCGCCAGCCGTGGGCGGCGCAGGCGCGGGCGAGGCGGGCGAGCGCCCCGCGGTGCGCGGCGGGGGACGGGGTCGGGCTCATCGGCGACGGTCCTTGTGCGGGGGTGATGCGAGACGGGCATGTCTCACCTCGGCGGCGGAAGTAAGACATCCATGTCTCGCCCGCGCAACGGCGCGACGGTTAATCCCCGGTGAAGGGACCCCCGGAGTGCCGGGGTCAGGGCTCGAGCGGCGGGTCCCCGAGGGCGTCGCGGAGCTGGTCGAAGCGGGCGATGTTGCAGCCGTTCGCGCGGGTCACCTCGATCGCGACGGGCTCACCGCCGACGGTCCCCTCCACCGTGTACCGCTGCGGCCCTCCGTAGATGAGGGTGCACGCCTCCTCCGGGTCGGGCCGGAGGGTGGGGAGCAGGTCGATGACGCCGGCGCAGACCGCGGCGCCGGGCGCGCAGTCGAGGGTGCGGGCCCCGACGAGCCGCTCCCCGTCGTACTCGGTCACGGTGAGGGCGTCGGCGGGGGTCGTGGCGGCGGGCGCGGCGTCGTCGTCGCCGCACGCCGCGGCGAACAGGGCGAGGGCGGCGGCGAGGGCCGCCGCCGCCGCGCGATAGGCTCCGCGGCCGTGCCTGACGCCCCCCTCCTCCAGCCGATCCGGGACGCCCTCGCGGCGGCGGCCACCGCCGTCGCCGGCGCCGCCCCGCCCGTCGTCCCGCTCGCCCCGCCGGCGTCGCCGGAGATGGGCGACATCGCGAGCCCCGTCGCCATGACCCTCGCGAAGGCCGCCCGCCGCCCGCCCCGCGAGATCGCCGAGGCCATCGCCGCCGAGCTCCGCGGCGACGCGGGCGCCGCCGGTTGGCTGGCGGGTGTCGAGGTGGCGGGTCCGGGCTTCCTGAACATGTCCCTCGCCCCCGGCTGGTTCGCCGGCGCGGTCGCCGCGGTCGAGGCGGCGGGCGACCGGCACGGCGCCGGCCAGGTGGACGCACCGCTCGACATCCTGCTGGAGTTCGTGTCGGTGAACCCGACGGGTCCCGTGCACGTGGGCCACGCCCGCCAGGCCGCCTACGGCGACTCCCTCGCGCGGCTGCTGACCTTCGCGGGGCACACGGTGACCCGCGAGTACTACGCGAACGACCACGGGCGCCAGATGCGGCTGTTCGGGGCGTCGGTCGCGGCCCGGTACGCGCAGCTGTGCGGCCGTGACGTCGCGGTGCCGGAGGACGGGTACCAGGGCGACTACGTCGTGGCGATCGCGGAGGCGGTGCGGTCCGAGATCGGCGACGTCCACGCCGACGACGCCCTCACGGCCCCCGCCGCGCTCGACGTCTTCACGCGGCGCGGCGAGGAGCTGATGCTCGCCGCGATCTTCGGGGAGCTCGACCGCTTCCGGGTGTCGTTCGACCGCGTCTTCTCGGAGCGTGGCCTCCACGAGGCGGGCCGCGTGACGGCCGGCATCCGCGCCCTGCAGGAGGCGGGTGACGCCTACGAGGGCGACGGGGCGGTGTGGTTCCGCACCACCGACTACGGGGACACGAAGGACCGGGTGCTGGTCCGCTCGGACGGGGACAGCACCTACCTCGCCGCGGACGTCGCGTACCACCTCGACAAGGCCGGCCGCGGGCACGACCGCCTGATCGACGTGCTGGGGGCGGACCACCACGGGTACATCGCGCGGCTGCGGGCGGTGCTGGAGGCCGGCGGGCACGACCCGGCGTCGCTGGAGGTCATGATCATCCAGCTGGTGAGCCTGCTGGAGCGGGGCGAGGCGCGGAAGATGAGCAAGCGCGCGGGGACCCTCGTGACGCTGGGGGACCTGCTCGACGACATCGGCGTCGACGCCGCCCGGTTCTTCCTCGTCCATCGCAGCCACGAGACCCCCCTCGACCTCGACCTGGACCTGGCGCGTGAGCAGAGCCAGGAGAACCCGGTCTACTACGTCCAGTACGCACATGCGCGCGTCCACAGCATCCTGGCCCAGGCGCCGGACCGCACGGGCTCCGCGCCCACCGCGCCGCCCGCCGCGCTCGACGCCTCCGAGCGTGCGCTGGTGATGCGCCTCGCGGACTGGCCGACGGCCCTCGACGAGGCCGAGTCCCGCCGCGCCCCCCACCGCGTCGCCGCCTACCTCATCGACCTCGCCCGCGACTTCCACGGCTTCTACCACCGGTGCCGGGTGGTGGGGGAGGCCCCCGACGTCGAGGCCTTCCGCCTCTCCCTCTGCCGCGCCACCGGCGGCACGATCCGGGCGGGCCTCGGCCTGCTCGGGGTGGAGGCGCCCGAGCGGATGTAGGCCCCGTCCGGGGGCGGAGCAGCCGTTCCCGCCGTGGTACCGTTGACCCCAGCGCGGATGTAGCTCAGTTGGTAGAGCGTCGGCTTCCCAAGCCGAAGGTCGCGGGTTCGAACCCCGTCGTCCGCTTCCCACAGCCAAGGCGTTCTCGACCGCTCCGCCCTCGCCGATCCTAGAGAGTGCCGCACGAAGTGCCGCACCCGGGTCCGAAACCGGGCTATCCTCGGGCACATGGCCTCCATCATCCGGGAGCGTCACCGGCCCCTGAAGCCGTGGCGCGTCGACTACTCCGAGCGGGGCAACCGACGGACCCGCCGCTTCGCCACCCGCAAGGAGGCCCAGGCGTTCGCCGGCGACGTTGCGCAGGGCAAACGGCAGTCGAGCGCGGAGCGGATCACGCTGGAGCGGTGGCTCGGCCAGTGGGTCACGACCCACGGCATCGAGTGGGAGCCCCGGACGCGCCGCGACCGCGGCCGCTACGCCGACAACTGGATCGTCCCCGGCCTCGGGAAGATGCTGCTCCGGGACCTGAGCCGCCGGGACATCCGGGCGTGGCGTGCGGAGATGCTCGCCCGCGGCGCGACCCCCTACGTCGCGAACGCCGCGGTCCGTGTCCTGTCGGCCGCCCTCGGCGACGCCGTCCACGACGAGCTCATCGTCGGGAACCCGTGCCGCGGCCTCGAGCCCCTGAAGCGCCAGGGTGTGCAGCGCCGGGAGCCGGCGACCCTCGCCGAGGTCGAGGGGATCCGTGCGGTGCTCGAGCGTCCCCGTGACCGGGCGATGGTCGCCCTCATGGCGTACGCGGGCCTCCGGCCGTCGGAACGTCCGTCGCTGCGGTGGGCTGACGTCCGGGCGGCGACGCTCGTCATCCGCTCGGCCACTGCTTCCGACGGCCGGGAGAAGGGGACGAAGACCGAGGGCACCCGGACCGTCCCGATCATCCCGGCGCTCGCGGAGGACCTCGAGGCCCTGGAGCGTCGAGACGATGGCCTGGTCGTCGGTCCGGTGGACCACGACAACTGGTCGATGCGGGTGTGGCGTCCGGCGCGTGAGCGGGTCGGCTGCACGCGGACGCCGTACAGCCTGCGCCACACGTTCGCGTCGCTCCTCATCGCGGAGGGCAAGTCGGTCCATGAGGTCGCGCGGCTCCTCGGCCACTCGACACCGGCCCTGACGCTCTCCACCTACGGCCACCTCTTCGACGAGGCGCAGCTCGCGGGGGACGAGTCGATGGCGGAGGCCGTCGCTCGTGCACGTCACGAGGCGGCCTCCATGTCGGCGACGATGCGGCCGATGGAGCCGGAGGGGCGGTAGCGCCGCTTCGGCGGGTTCGGGCGCGGACGGGGCGCGGTCGGGAGTTCGTCGGCGCGGATGCGGTAGCCCTTGCCGACCTTCACGCCCCGGAGGTCGCCGCGGGCAATCATCCGGAGGACCGTGCGCTCGTGGACGCGCATCGCGGCGGCCGCCTCGGCGGTCGTGAGGATCTCGTCGTTCACGCCGCCATCCGGCGTGACGCCCAGCGCCACGGGGTCTGCCACTTCGCCGTCGGCGGCCCAGCGTGGCGCCGCGGGGGGACGATGTACCCGGGGCGGCGCTCGGCGTCGCGGAGGCACTCAGCGAGGTCGTCGCTCACCATGTTCAGCCGCCCGGAGAGGAACGCCTCGACGATGCCCCGCCACCCGGCCGGGAGCGCGAACCACTCCCCGTGCTGGCGGTAGCTCGCGAAGATAAAGTGGAGGTGGCGCTCGACCATCTCGTCGCCCGGGACGACCAAGGCGATCGACAGCAGGACGGGGCTCCCCGTCTGGAGCATCGCGAGGCGGTGCGCGACGGATGAAGCGACGCCGATCTTGACCAGCCCGGCTCCGGCGATGAAGTAGACACCGCCGCCGAGGGGTGCGGTACGCTCACCCATGTCGGTCCCCTCTCGTGGGATCGGCCCAGGGCCCGGACGCTCCAACGTCGCGGGCCCTCTATTTCCCTGCATTTTACGGGGATCCGCGGACGTCACGCTGCGGCCTCCGTGTCGTCGGCGAGCATGTAGCGCCGAAGGCCGGTCGCTCCGTCCTTCGGCCCCCGCTGGACGCGGCCGGCTTCGATGAGGTCGAAGATCATCCGGCGGGCGTGGAGCTCCGTGCACCCGACGGCCGTCGCGACTTCGGGGGCGGTTGCCTGGACGTTCGCGAGGATCCGGAGGACGCGGTCCTGGTTGGCCGTGGTCCTCTTGACGAGCCGGTCGACGGCGGCGGCGCGGCAGGCGTTGCACGTCGTCTCGCCGTTGTACCGGCTGAGGATCGTCCCGCACCCCTTGGTCTCGCAGACGCGGGTGCTCATGACCAGCACCCGCTCGACGCGAGCCACGGTGACGCGTCGTTCCCCGTGTTGTGGAGGTGGCGCATGATCGCGAAGACGCCGGCGACGGGGTCGAAGCGGCTGAGGCCCGCCTGCCCCTCGGGCGTCGACCGCCAGGTGGTGTCGAGGTACTGGGCGCGGCCGCCGGCGCTCGACGTCGGGTTCTGGGCGGTGGCGCTCGGCGTGCCGCGGCCAGGGCCGGACTCGCACCGCATGATGCGGTCGGCGAGGCGCGGGTCGGCGCGGGGGTAGACGATCGAGGCGAGGGTGAGGGTCGCCTGGTAGTCCTCGGTGTGGCTGAGGAGGCGGGCGAGGCGGTCGGCGCGGCGGGCCTCACGGCGCATCACCTCGACGGCGCGCTCGAACTTCACGCGCGGCACGACCTCGCGGACGGGCGGTGTGGGGGCCGGGGTCGGCGCCGTCGCGTCCGCACCGAGGGCGACGGCAGCGGCAGCAGCCAGCGCGACGAGCGCGGTGGGGACGATCGGCTTCAGCGGTCCGGCCCCAGCCCGGCGGCCTCGAGCGCCGCGCCCCACGATCCGAAGGTGGCGCGCACCGCGGCGATCTGCGGTCGGGAGGTCGGGTCCGCGGCGGCGTGCGACCACTCCGCCGACCTCGGCGGCCGGCCGTGCTCGGCCTGGTGCCCCTTCAGGGCGGCGATGATGGTCTCCCGGGTCCATCGGCGTCGGCGGCCCGCGGCGACGGGCTCCAGGCCGGCGGCGCGGATCCCCTCGAGCCACGTCCCGAAGACGCGGATGGTCGTCGCGAAGCTCGGGTGGGTTCGGTTCGGGCAGGCGTGCGACCAGTCTCCAGTCGAGGGTGCGTGGCCGTGCTCGGCCGCCCAGGCCTTCATCGCGTCGATCACCATCGCCCGCGACCAGATGAAGCGGCCGGCGCCGGTGGGTCGCCGGTTGGGGGCGGCGCCCGCTGCCCGCGTCGCCGCCCCCTCCCGGACCGCGCGTCCGTCCCGGTCGGCGCGCGGCGCTGGCGGCGGGGTGGCTCCACCCGCCGCCGTCTTCCCCGAGGGGGCCTGCGGACCCCGTCGGGGGGCCTGCGCGGGAGTGCCGTCGACCGCGCTGGCCGTGGTGGTGCCGACGTCGTCGATCGCGCACCCGCTGTCGGCGTGCGGGTGAGAGGCCCGTGAAGTGAGGCCGGCGCTCGGCTCGAACGACTCACCGTTGGTGCTGGCCGGACCACTCGCCGGCCTCGTGTCGCGGTGGCTCGGGCAGTACGGCCCGTCCCACCGCGGGTTGGAGCACCCCGCCACCTCGCAGGCGGGCATCGCCGGCGCCAGGTCGGGGGCGAGGCGCCGGAGGGGGACGTACGCGACGCACCCGCACGCGAAGCGCACCAGGGCGACGGGTGCGACCTCGACGAGTTCGAGGACGCGGCCGCGGGGCGTGTGGGGCCCGTCGTCGGGGGCGCGCACCAGCGCGCCGACCCGCTCGACGGACTCCCGGTCGAGGGCGGTGGTCACGCGTCACCCGGGGCGGCGCCCTGGCGGGCGTCTTCGAGGGGCAGGGACGCCTGGTCGCGGTCGATCGCCGCCTGGTACGCGGCCTCGACGGCGGGGTCCTCGTCGCCGTCGTCGGGCGGGATGACCTCCCCGGACTCTGCCGGTGGCTCGTCTGCCGCGGCGGTCACCGGCGGCAGGTCGACGCGGGGGACCTCGCGGGGCGGGGGCTCGCGGTCGCCGAGCTGCGGGCCGACCGGCTCGATCGCCGCGCCCGGGCCGAGCTGGGGGCGCTCGCCGCGGGCGAGCTGGCGCGGGGCGGGCGCGGGGATCTGCGCCATGGTCTCGCCCCGCTCGAGGAGCATGACCTCGTCCACCATGAACGGCGCCTCGACGACGATCACGGGGAAGCGCTTCGTCGTCGGCTTGTCGACCCCGGCCTTCTCGTCCCAGACCATCACCGACCGCGACCTCGGCTCCATCCGCAGCCACGCGGCGCGGCCGGAGGCCTGCAGCATCGCGAGGGTGGCCGGCACCTCCTGCGCGGCGTAGAACGACTTCGTGTCCACCCGGGCGCGCCCGAGGATCTCGATGCCGAGGATGCAGAACGACAGGCGGGTCGTCAGCTTGCACGGCCGCTCGTAGTCCTCGTCTCGGGCGGCGGCCTCCGCCTCCCGCTGGGCGCACACGCACGCCCGCTCGGTCCACCGACCCCGGACCCGGAACTGGCAGGCGTCGCCGTCGCAGCGGACGGTGTTGATGCCGCCCGCCCACTGCTCGTAGGCGGAGGTGAAGGGCGGCTCGCCGGGGGGCACCGCGATCGCGAGGCCCTCCGGCTTGGTGATCGTCACCTCGAACTGCGGCGCTGCCTTGTCGTCGGGGCGCCAGTCGAGGACGTCGCCCCCGTAGACCGCGGCGACCTGCTCAACGACCTCGCGGCTCTGGGAGGTGACGCGGGGGAGGAGCATCGGCCGGCCCGGGCGGTTCGCGCCCTTGCGCTCGCCGAAGCGGACGCGCGCGATCTCGCGGAGGGCGTGCTGCTGGTCGAGCACGGTGGTGATGCGGCGGCGGGCCATCAGGCGTCGGCCCCTTCGCCGCCGATCGGCAGCGACTCGGCCTGGGGGACTGCGACCGGCATCGCCTCGTAGTGGGCGACGACCTCGTCGTAGATCCGGCCGGCGGGGATCTTCTTCGTCGAGTCGATCGGCGGGTCGAGGCTCGCCAGGTGCCGCTTCACCGCGTGGTGGTCGTGGCCTCGCTTCGACGCGATCCCGAGGAGGCGCTTGCGCTGCTGCTCCGAGCAGTAGCGGGGCGGCGCATCCTCCTGCGGCACGTCGACGGCGTCGGCGGGGCGCTCCGGACCGGGGTCGGCGTCGAGGTGCCCGGCGTCCTCGGCTGCCGGCGGCGGCGCCAGCGTGAACACCCGGACCGCGGCGGCCTGCTCGGTCGTCGCCTCTACGGGCGGCACCCCGAACTGGCTGGAGGCGCGCGGCCCGAGGATCGACCGCTTCCCCGGACCGTCCATGTACCGGAAGATCTCGGCGGCGACCCGGAACGCCCGGTACGTCGCCTCGCTGATGTCCACCTCGACGAGCTCGTAGCGCTCGGTGTTCAGCCAGAGGACGGCGCCCCACTGGACGGGCGGCATTGGGACGGGCTCCGCCCACGCTCCCCGGATCGGGACGATCTCCGTCGCGTGGGCGTACGCGGCGACCTGGAGGGGGTGCTCGACGTAGACGCCGGGCTTGCCGCCCTTCCCCTCCTTCGTGCACTTCACGTCGATGAGCCCGAGGCCGCGCTCCCCGATCTCGGCGAGCATGTCGAGCGTGCCGGCCCACCCGTGCTCGGGGTTCACGACCGTCATCTCCGCGCCGCCGTACTTCGGCCGCCACTCCTGCTCGAAGCGCAGGAACTGCTGGAGGCGGGGGAGGACCTCGTGGGCGAGGTCCGGCGGGACGGGGGGCCGCTCAGCGCCGCGGACGATGGCGTCGATCTGCTCGTGCACCGCCGTCCCGATCTCGGCGGCGCGGCTCTTCGACTTGTAGGGGGCCTGGGACAGCTGGTATCGAACCTCCTTCGGCCCGAACCGCTCGAGGTCCTGGGCGAGGTAGCCGGCGTTCTCGACGACGTGCTCGGCGACCGCGGCGGCCGCCCACCGGGGGAGGGCCGGCTTGTCGAGCGCCTTCAGCAGCGTGGTCACGGACCAGAGGGGCTCCGTCCACGACCGCTCGCCGTCGAACACCTCGAGCGAATAGATGCGGGAGTCGCGGTTGGTCTCCTGGTGGATCCGAACGGCGCGGACGCCGGGCTCGGTCGCCTTCGCGGCGGTCGTCATCGACGCGCCCCCGCGTGGTGCAGACGGTGCTGTGAGGCTGACATGGGCGTCAGGTGCTCGGGGTTGAAGCAGCGGCGCACCCGGCACTCGTGGTGCAGGTGGTGGCCGGGGGGGATCGACCCGTTCACGTGCTCATAGACGACGCGATGGACGTAGGTCTCGTCCATTCGCCCGTAGCCCTGGCGGGTCACTGCACCGGTCCAGAGCCAGCATCCCCCGGGCGTCACGGGGATCACCCGGAGGCCGATGCGCTCCATCTTCGGACGGACGGTGCGGCCGTTACCGGCGGCAGACGACGAACCGGCACGCGGGCCCCTCTTGGCGGTCCGCGTCGGGTCCCCGTGGGTCAGCCACCGCTGGTAGTGCATGCGGCACCAACCGCGCGCGAAGTGGCGTCGATCGCACGCGTCGACCGAGCAGCTCATCGGAGGCCGCCCGCGGCGTAGATCGCGTCGGCTGCCCACGCCGCGGCGCGGCTGACGACCAGGAACGCGACGACCGTGACCGCGGCGTAGAGCAGCAGGCCGGCGCACGCGCGACGCAGGCGGGAGTGGGAGGCGTGGCGGCCCGACACGATCGGGGTCGGCAGCTCGCCGAGGTGGGGGTCGCTCACGCGACACCGACCGCGCCGAGGATGGACTCGCGGACGTGGTCCTCGTCGGCCTGCCGGGCGACGGGGTCCGCGATCTCGATCACGACGCGGGTCATCCCGACGACGATCGCGGCGTCCAACGCCGCCGCCAGCAGCTCGAGGTGGGTCCGCTCGGCGGGCGTCTCGTCGTGCTCCCTCCCGTCAAGGGAACGGGTGAGCGCACGGCCCGCGAGGTGCGCCGAGAGGGGGGAGAGGGAGACGTGGCCCGTCACGACCGCGCCCCCCCGACCCCCGGCACCGCGACGTAGTCCTCGCCGTCCTCGTCGTCGAGGCGGATCTCGTCGCGGAGCAGAGACCGGGTCGCGTTCACGGCGCAGAGGTAGCCCTCGAGCCACGCCTCTCCCGCCGGCGTCGCCGGCTTCGGCGCCGGCTCCGTCGCGAGCCCGTCGAGGACGCCGAGGAGGAGCCGCTCGCGCTTCGTCGCCGGCATCACGCGGCCTCGGCGAGCGTCGTGCGGGTGGCCGCGATCTCGGCCGCGGCGGGCCCCGCCGGGACGGGGGGCGGAGCGACCGACAGGAGGCGGCGGCGGGCGCGGAGGCGGGCAAGAGCCTCCGCAGCGACGACGACCTGGCTGTCGATGACCCGCTCCGCGCGCTCGGCGCGGCTCGCGTGGTACCGCTCGAGGCGGCGGTGGTCGGCGGCGGTGGCGCGCGCCTGCTCGATGTCGGCGACGGCGTCGATCGCGTCGTCGAGCACGATCGGCGCGGTCCTCTGGGGGGCAGCGGGGGGTCGCATGTGGTCTACTCCTCGGTGGGCGCGCCCCCCTGGCTCCCGGAGTTCACCGCTCCGGGAACGACAGCCAGGGGGGCGTCGTCGTTTGCAGGGGAAACGCTGGTGGCGACGCTGCTGACCGCGTCAGCTGTGGCACCGTCCGGGACATGGACGTAGAGGTCATCCAGCGGGACGCCGAGCGCGCGAGCCATCTGGCCCGCCGAGCCGATAGGGGGCTCGGAGCGGCCCGTCTCCCAGCGGTAGACGGTCGCGGGGGAGACGTTGATCAGCGACGCCAACTTGGCCTGGCTGATCCCGCGCGTCTCACGGGCCTGACGGATGCGCTCTGCCGTGGTCATGTCCAGCAGGTTGACATATGCAGATATACATAGTCAAGACCACAGCGGCACATGCGCCGATTGCGCCTTTGATCGGCACTCTTGACTATGCGTCTATGCCGGACCTGGGCTCAGTACTCCGACGTCGCCGCGAGGAGGCCAAGCTGACGCGGCGCGTGGTCGCGGAGTCCATTGGCGAGACCGAGAACAAGCTGTACCGGTGGGAGACCGGCTTGAACAAGCCGGAGGCTCTCGCTCTCCTGCGGATGCTCGTGCTCTACGAGAGCTCGCCGGCGGACATCATCGGAGAGGTGGAAGCAGACGCAGAAGGGGCGGCTGCACGACCCGACCCCGAGACGGCGACCCAGAAGGCGCGACAGCTCGGAGAGAAGGTCGCTGGTCGTACAGCTGGCCGATCTCGTCCAGGTCGGCGAAGTGCGGGTGGCTGACACCTAGCAGCGCCGCGGCGCGGAAGGCTGCTTCCGCCATCAGCTGGTAGGCGACCGTCTCGCGGTGCTCAACGGACAGAGACGCCAGAGGCTCCGGATCGTGCACTCGCCCTCCTTTCCGGGGGATGGGCGCGGCACGATAGAACACCCGTTCGGACGCATCGGGGCCGGGTCCCCTAGGCCATGCGGAAGACCTAGAGCGCCCCTTACGCGGTCAGGTGATTCGAGTCCGGGACGCGGGATAGGGTCGCGCCGGCGTCGAGTGAGAGGAGAGGCGAGTGGGCCTCCGCGACAAGTTCACCCAGGGGGCACCGGACCCAGCTGATCTCGTGGCGCCGCCCGCCGGTGGGCAGCCCCGCCGCTTCGAGTACAAGGCGGAGACGATCCGCTCGAAGCTGATCGGCGACAAGATGGACGGCAGCCAGGTCGAGCAGCTGCTGAACCAGCGAGCCGGTGACGGGTGGCAGCTGCGGTCGATCACCGAGACTGAGGTCAAAGGAAGGGTCGGTCCCGGCGGCACGATGGGGCTGCTCCTAGTGTTCGAGCGGCCGGTCGCCTGAATGGGGCTGCTCGACCGTCTCCGCCGCCGACCCGAGCCCGAGCCTCCCAACGTGCTCGACGGCTGGCGGGATCAGGACAGCTGGCTGAAGTCCTGGGAGGCGCCGCGGAACGTCGCGGTTGAGAGCCACCACCAGGAAGCTCTGACGAGGGCATGCGGGCCCGTCTGCGACGCTGGCTACCTCGTCCCGGTCGAGGTCGAGCTGGGCCCTCGAACTCGGCGGCCCGGATGGAGGGGTGAACGGGCAAGAGGTCGATATACGGTTAGGACCATCCGAGCGAGGGGGGCCAAGATGGAAACCAGGGACGACGGACGGACCGGACCGACATCGAGAGGGACGGAGCCGATGTCACCATCCGACATCCAGAAGGTCTTCGACGTCATGGGTCTCAGCGGCGCCGGTTCGTCCGTGCCGGCCGTGGGCGTGCAGCAGTCGCGCGGGCCGCTCATGGACTTCCCGATCTCCGGCAGCACGAGCCCGCGCAAGCCGGCGTAGATGCCGACCTGGAACCAGCTGCTCGCCGAGGTCCAAAGGGCAGGGAACGTCCACGATCTCACCCGCCGCAAATACCTCCAGCAGCTCAGCAACCTGACCGGCCGCAACACGATCATCTACTACTCGGCGTGGCTCCAGAAGGGCCCCATCATGGCCCAGTGGCCCGAGCCATTCCTCGTCAACGACAATGACAAGAACGGCTTTATGGCTGCCATCCACGGCATGGACCGGAGCCGGGGCCTCGACCTCATCCTGCACACACCGGGGGGCGACGTCGCGGCCGCGGAGTCCCTCGTGGGCTACCTGCGCGCAATGTTCGGACGAGACATCCGCGCGATCGTCCCTCAGCTCGCGATGTCGGCAGGCACCATGATCGCCTGCGGGTGCAAGGAGATCGTGATGGGGCGCCACTCGAGCCTCGGCCCGATTGACCCTCAGATGGGCGGTATCGCTGCCCATGGCATCGTCGAGGAGTTCAAGCAGGCGTTCGACGACATCGCAAGGAACCCGGCATCTATCCCCCTGTGGCAGCCGATCATCGCCAAGTACCACCCGACGCTGATCGGCGAGTGTCAGAAGGCCATCAAGTGGTCGCGAGACATGACCACCGAGTGGCTCAAGACTGGGATGTTCGCTGACGACATGCCGAACAACGTCCGCGCGGCGAAGGCCATGAAAGTTGTGGACGAGCTGGCGGATCACGCGCTCACCTTGTCGCACGCTCGCCACATAGACATCGACCGGGCGAAGGATCTCGGTTTGAACATCACAACGCTTGAGGACGACGACGATCTGCAGGACGCGGTCCTGACGGTCCATCACCTCACGGTCCAGACGCTGTCGGACACGGCGTCGGTCAAGATCATCGAGAACGACCAAGGCGTGGCATTCATCCAGTCCGCCGGCCAGGTCATCCAACCGTAGGGAACCTGGTCGTCTGGCTGGACTGGGCCTGGCCGTGACCGTGACGAGAGGTGGCGCGACGACCTGGGAGATAGCAGGGAGGGGGGAACAGATCGAAGTCCCTCCCGGGGAGGATGTCGGCGCGATTTGGCGGTGGTATCTCCGGACCGCGACGGATCAGGCCTTCGTCGACATACGGATCACGCGGAACGCGCAGCAGGAGTTCGACGACGACGTTCTTCCTCCCGGTCGCGCCTGGGAGGCGATCCGGGCGGCGGGGCGTCCAGAGGTGGAGCGCCTTCTCGAGCTGAGCAAGCCGCCGCGCTACGTCCACGTCAGCACGCGCGGCTGTACGACCTCTGAGAGCCGTTCGCCGACCGACCAAGAGTGACCCGCTGCGGACCGCAGCGGGATGAGCGAGTTGCGCCCGGGTCGCTACCCCGGCAGGCGCAGCGCCGGAGACTCGACACGCAGCGTGAACCGCTCGCCCGGCAGCACCTCGGGGTCGTTGGTGTAGCCGGCGGCCTCGGTCAGCCCGCGCGCCCCGATGACGGTGAAGCGGCGGGGCACGCACCAGCTGGCGGCGGCCAGCCGGTGAGCGACGTCCCAGCCGAGGAAGGGGACGCGCCAGAGCTCGGCGCCGGCGGAGCGCCCGCCGTCTTCCTCGAGGTCTCCGGTGACGATGAGCGTCCCCACCGCACCGAAGGTATCTCAGGAGCCGGGCGCCCCCTCGTGGGGGTCGCTGGGGATCCAGTCGGTCTCGACGTTCTCCCGCACGATGAGGCGGTAGATCTCGCCGGGCACCAGGTAGGGCCCGTGGGTTTCTCCGGTCGCGAGGATCCGTCCCTCGTCGATGACGACGTAGCGGCGAGGAACGCACCACGTGTCGGTGAGGAACCGGTGCGTGACGCCCCAGCCGAGGAACTCGGTCCGCCACAGCTCAACGCCTCGGACGAGGTCGCCTCTCTGCTCGAGGTCGCCCATGACCATGAGGAGTGACACCTGGCGAGCCTACGAGGTCTCGCCCGAGCCGCCCAGGGGGCCCGTCGCCGCCCGGGTGATGCAGGTGTAGACGATCGCCCGCTGGCGGTCGGTGAGCGACGACAGCCGCTTCCAGAGTTCGGTGCTGTCGGTGTGGGAGAGGTCCCGCCTGAGGCCCTCGTAGGTCGAGAGCGCGACGTCCCTCTCCCACACCTCGAGCGGTGGGGAGTCCATTCCCGTTGCCCTCCTTGGCTCGCTCGTCGCGGGATCCGTCCCGTCGCCCTGCTCACCTCACCCCAGCATGGAGGCCCTGGGGGAAGGGAGGCAGTGGTGCCTGCATCGGCCGGTTGATCGGTGGTTCGCGTGCCGGGGTCGCGCGTGTCATTCCGACCGTCGCGGCGGAACCTCGAAGTTTTGCAGCATTGAAGAAAGGGCATCTCCCCTAGTTCGCAGAGGAGGTTGGTTCAGGTGTGGTCGAAGAGGGCTCTGCGCAGACGGCGGACATCCCTCTTCCTGGTGTCCACCAGGGCGTACAAGGGGGCGGCGGCGCCTGCGCTGCTGGAGCGTGCGGTCGAGCGTCGGCGGGTGGCCCATGCGGCTGAACCCCTCGGCTTCGGAGTGCGGTTCGATGGGGAATCCCTCGGCGTCCTCATCGAAGTCCCCGGTCGAGGTCGGCTTGCCCTCAGTCGCGCAGAGGCCGCGTTTGCCGAGGTCTGGTACGACGCGTTCGGGGACCGCGGCATCGGGCACTGCGTTGCTGAGGTCGGCCCGGAGGGATGAGACGCCCAGCCGCCGGCTCGAGGCGGCACCCCTCGATTCCTCGTGCGACGGGTCCAGCCCCGCTCTTGCCTCGATTCGTCTGGTAGCGATAGCGCCTCGAGGGTCGGTCGAGGGTCCGTCCCTTCGCGTCCCCCGCTGCGCTTAGGGTCGCCTGACGCGCGGACGACAGGGCCCGCGCCGGACAGGGAGGCTGAGACGTGCGCGTGACAAGGGGTGTGGCGGGTGTCATCGCCGGGCTGGTCCTCGCTGGGGGCGCGGGCGTCGCCCACGGTGAGACGATCACGGCGGCCGGGACGGGTCAGGCGCGGGTCCTGGCGGCGGCGCCGCTGACCAACGCGAAGATCACCCGCGCCGTCACGATCGCGCGGAAGGTGGCCGTCGCGGACGCCTTCGACGCCGCCCGGAACCAGGCGACACGGTTCGCGATCGTCGGCGGCTTCAACCTCGGCGCGATCCAGGCGATCGAGGAACCCGGCAGCCCCTACGGCTACTTCGGCGGCGGCCCCTTCACCACCGGCCGGTTCGGTCCGGGCCAGTACTGCGGCAAGATCATGCAGGTGCGTCGCGGCCCCAGGGTCAACGGGCGGCGAGGGCCGATCATCTCCCAGCGCCAGGTGACCCGCTGCTTCAAGCCGCCGTTCGTCTCGGTCACCGTCTCGGTGACGTACGACGCGACTCCGATCCCCCCGCCGCCGACCTTGTGACCGACGCGGGGAGGCCGGGGCGTCCAGGGAAGGACTGATGATGCGGATCTGGCGGTCTTATGACCCGACCTCCTCCGGCGGGGGTTGACTCACCACGGTGGGGTGCGGGTATGTTCGGCACGAGCGCAGCAGTTCGCTCCGCGGTGTTGGGGAACACCGCGCAGGGGAAAGCGGCGGCGCCGGATGGCGGGTAGGTCATCCGGCGCTGCGCGCCCCGCGCCGTGCAGCGTTCCGTCCGAGGGGCGTGGAAAGATGCCCGTGTCGCGTTCCCCACGCGGCGTTACCTACCCAACGGGCACCCCGGACCGCGTGTGGAGGGGGCGCCCCCGGTCGATCGGAGATCGACGTGTACTTCGAGATCGTGACCGCCAGCGGCGGCTACCGCGTCCGCATCCGCGGTGGCAACCACGAGATCATGTTTACCAGCGAGGTGTACGTGGCGAAGGCGAGCGCGTACAACGCGATCGCCGTGGTGAAGGCCGGAGCCGCCAGCGCGTCGGTGTACGACCGGACGCTCTAGGCGTCCGAGCCGACGACCTCCACCGGCGGCTTCTCGGCCGCGTGGTGGAGGATGCAGTCCCAGCTGCAGAAGTGCAGCGCGTTGCGCCCGCCCTCGGTCACTGACAGGAAGGTCTGCGGTGGCCGAGGAGCGGCCGTCCGCTGGTGCCCTTCGCAGTCACGCCAGTCGCAGTGGTAGACGCGTTCGATGCTCATGGGCTGTGGACTTCGACGGTCGTCCGTCGATCCCTACGACGTGCCCCCCTCGTGGGGGTCGCTGGGGATGCCGTCGATCTCGACGTTGACCGGCGCGGCCGCCGCGGCGGCGGCCTTCGCGCGGCCGTTGCGGATGACGGCGTCGCCGCCGATGACGGTGGGTGCGAGGACGGTGACGAGCAGGATGATGGCGTCCCGGAGGTCGTCCGAGATGTCGAGGCCCGCGGCGAGGAGCACGCCGAGGATCGCGCCGACGACGGCGACGACCTGGGCGGGGGTGATGTCGGGCGTCTTGAGTCCGAGCATGGTCAGCCTCCGGTTCGTTTGAGGATCTCCCGCGCGACGGCGGGGAGCTTGTCGTGCTGGTCGAAGCGGCCGCCGCGCCACGTGAGCACGGTCCCGGGCTTCGCCGTCTTGCGGCGAGCGAGCCACCGGAGCGGTCCGAGCGCGGGCCCGTCGAAGCCGCCCGCCTCGGGCTTCGTCCACCCGCCGTAGGTCTTGCCGTTCGGGAGGGCGAGCCGCAGCGACCGGCCGTGGGGCCGGACCTTCGGCGCCGGAGGGGTGGGCGCGACGTTGAGGAACCTCCGGACTTGCTGGAGGTAGAAGTCGATCGGGAAGCCGGGGCCTGGGTCCCAGTGGTCGTTGCCGGGGAGCCCGGCGTGGGTGTGGTAGCCGCGGCTCGTGCCCTCCTGGAGGGGGATGCTGTAGACGCGGCACCAGCCGGCGTGGATCCGGGCGGCCTCGACGAGGCGCGGCTGGTGAGCCATCCACTCCTCCCGGGTCCACCTGGCGAAGCCGGCGATCTCCAGGCCGAGGCCGTTGGTGTTCGCGCCGCGGGCGTGCCAGGCGATCGCCATGTCGTCGACGCAGCGCCACACCTCGACATCGTCGACGACGACGTGAGCGGAGCCGCCGCTGCGGGGGTTCGCGAACCAGCGGGCCGCGCCCTCGGCGGTGCTCCCCTCGGTGCAGTGGATGACGACGAGCGTCGGCGGGGCAGGGCGGCGGCCGGACGTGTGCACGGCCGGGAGGGTGCGCCAGGTGTGCATCAACGTGCGTCTCCTCTGGGGATGATCGGGCCGCAGCTGCGGCCGATGTCGCGGGCGAGGGTGGTGGAGGCGTCGAGCAGGACGGTGAGCTGGCGGTAGCTCTCCTGGTCCGTCGAGACCTCCTCGGGGGTCCCAATCCGCTGCTCGAAGCGGGCGCGCGCCCCGTCGAAGTAGTCGACGATCTCGCCGTTCCATGTGGCGACGGCGCAGGCGACGTCGCGGGTGGTCTGCTCCTGGCCGCGGTCGCGGAGGGTGCCGAAGAGGAAGACGCCGGCGACGAGGGCGAGGGCGACGACGCCGGCGACGCGGAGGAGGCGGTCGAAGGTGGTCAGCACGGCGGCTCCTTCGTGTCGGCGACGCTGTCCTCGATGACGGCGCGCTGGTCCCGGAGCTCGGCGGCGCGGCCGGCGGGGAGGGTCAGGGTCCCGGCCGCCGCTTGGGCGAGTGCCGAGTCGATGCGGGTGAGCTCGTACCGCATGCCCCTGACGTTGCGGTCGGTGAGGTCGCGCAGCTGGGCGCAGACGGGCCCCTCGATGCGGCTGACGCGCTCCTGGGTCTGCCAGTAGAGGAGGGCGATCGTGGAGAGCGTCGCGATCGCCGCGACCCGCAGGAGACGGTCGATCCAGTGGTGGTCGCTCACAGGTCACCCCTCGCTCGCATGACGGCCAGCGCGATCTGCCCGAGGACCATGAGCCCCGTGAAGACGGCGATCCTCACTTCCCGTCGCCCCCAGCCTTCCCGGCGACGAACGGCACCCCCACGAGGAACGACACGAGCAGGAGGATGTTCGGGTCGGGTGGGCGTTCCCCGACCTGGGAGAGGACGTACTCGACCACCCCGAGCCCCAGCCCGACTCCCTGGCTGATCCGCTTCCAGAGGACGTCGTACGTGGGCAGGCGTCGGCGGCGGCCAGTTGCGCCGCCACCACCCGTCCCGTCCTCTGGCTCGTGCGAGGTCTCGGCCACCATTCACCGCTCGCCTCCTGCGCTCACCGCGCTCGTTGGGTGGACGGGGGTCACCGGAGCACCTCGACGAGGAGCTGGAACTCGATCGCCGTCGTGACGCCGCCGTTGTTGCGCATCCGGACGTAGAGGCGGTTGTCCGTCGCGCTCACCTGGGTCGCGTACGCCGTCACGTCGACCTCGAGGGGGACGGTGCTCCAGCCGCCGCCGACGGAGGAGGTGCGGTCGGTGCCGTTGATCTCCATCCCGAGCGCCTGGGCGAAGTTGTTGAGCACGACCCGGACGTAGGCGCGGACGACGTGGTCGCCGGGCAGGAGGGGGACGTACGAGTACAGGGTGTAGGCGCCGGCGACGGGGGCGGAGCTGACGTAGTCGCCGAGGAGCGTGACCTTCTGCCCCTGGTAGCTGCGGCCACGGCTGATCGCGGAGCGCAGGAGGCCGCGCACCGACCGCGCCGCAGACCGGGGCCGCTGGCGGAACGCGACGGAGGTCCCTGTTCGGCCGAGGGCGTTGAAGGTGCGGGTCACCTGGAGCAGCTGCCGGGGTGCGTCGTCCACGACGCCGACGTCGGGGACGTTGAGGCGGAGGCCGTCGCCGGGCTCCCACCGCATCGCCGACAGGGTCGCCGACAGCGGCCACGTGTCGGCGAGCTCCTTCTGGGCGAGTGGGGTACCCCGGACCTCCTCCCACGGCGTGCCGCGGAGGGCGAGCTCGGCGTTCATCCTCGCCTCGAGGAGCTGGACGAAGCCGATGTCGCCGGCGTCGACGACCCCCTCGAGGGCGAAGAGGGCGTCGTCGAGGTTCGCCAGGTCGGAGATCTCGGTGGTCACCTGGCTGCCGCGGCCGTCGGAGAGGCCGGCGCCCGACCCGATCAGCAGGAGCGTCTGGTCGGAGGCGTCGATCGTGACGCCGGGGGAGAGGACGGGGTCGGCGCGGTCGGTGTCGTCGACCTCGAGGACCTTGTCGGTGTCGCGGCCGACGCGGCGGCGGGGGACGAGGCGGCCGGGGAACTCTCCCGACTCGAGGCTCATGGGCGCGCACCGCAGCTGGTAGCCGAACTGGGTGGCGGCGGCCTGGACGACGTCGAAGTGGGACTGGCCCTGGATGCGGCCGTCGTAGCAGCCGAGGGGACTGAGGCTCGTCGCCGGCACCGTCCGCTTCACGCCGGAGGTGATCGCGGTGCCCCCCGGGTCGGTGTAGCTCGACGAGGGCGTGTACTGGAGGTTGATGGCGGGGGCGCCGGTGTCGATCCGGTACTCGAGGACGAGCGGGTACCAGCCCGACGCCGCCCCGACTGCCGAGTGGGTGAGGGTGCCGGTGAAGGTCCCGCCACCCGTCGAGAACCAGTTGTTGATGAGGGGTGCGGTGAACGCCGTCTTCCCGATCCAGAGGCGCGCGCGGCCGCCGACGGCGCCGAGGTCGAACGGCGTGGAGGCGCCGGCGCCGGCGTTGAGGTAGATCGCGCCGAACCACCGGACGGAGAAGTAGGTGGAGGCGGCGCCCGGCTGGAGGGGGAGGGCGAGGCCGCCGCCGGTGTTGATGACGGGGTCGAGGCGCTCCCCGTAGGAGGTCCGGTCGGGGGCGAGGATCCGCAGGGCGCGGACGTCGGTGCCGAGGCCCTGGTGGTCGGCGTCGTTGAAGTACCGGCCGCGGAGGCCCCCCGTCGGGTAGTCGCCGGGGAGGACCTGGTCGCCGACGTCGCTGCCGCGGGCGAGGAAGCCGCGCTGCTCGGTGACGTTGACGGAGTCCACGACCATGAGGTCGCCGGTGCCGGAGACGAGGCTGTTGAGGGCGACCGACAGGGTCCCCGTCATGCCCGAGGGGCACTCGAAGAACCCGATGAGCTGGCCGTTGACGAACCCGACGAGCCACCGGCCGCGGCGTTCGATCTGGAGGGTGAGGGGGAGGTTCCGGGCCGCCGCCGGGGCCTTCCCGATGTTGGCGGCGCTGCCGGTCGGGTCGTAGAAGGTCCAGAGGCCGTCGGCGATGTAGAGGAAAGCCCCGTTGGTGGAGCCCTGGATCCCGAAGAGGAGGTCGTCGCCGGGCGCGAACGTGCCGGCGGCGCGCACCACGGCGGTCGCCCGCCACGTGTCGCCGAGCGTCCCGAGGGACCGGGAGATCTGGGGGGCGCCGCCACCCGCGGTGGTGCGGATCGTCGCGGTGCCGTCGGCGACGGTGACGGTCGTGTTCGCGGCGACGGTCCAGCCGCTGAGGGCGACGCCGGGGAAGTCGTCGGCGACGACGGCGACGGGGACCCGGGTGTAGGCGGTCGCGACCTCCTGGGGCGCCGCCGTCCACGTCCGGTCCCGTTCGTAGGCGCGGCGCAGGAGCGACCACGCGTCGGTGCCGCTCACGGTGACGCTGCCGCGGTCGATCTCGATGCGCTGGATGGAGCCGACGAACTCGAGGACGTCGTCGTCGTAGATCTCGATGAACTCGAGGGCGAGGTCCGCGGAGAAGCGCTCCCGCCAGAGGCCCTTCGCGCCGGCGGCGTTCGGGAAGGTGAGGGTGAACTCCCCGGCGTCGCCGAGGCGGCCGGTGTAGGCGCCCTCGACGAGGTCCGCGCCGGTGGGGGCGCGGGAGAGAGGGAGCTCGGTGAACCCGTACGACCGGCCGAGGACTGTGGTCGTCGCGCCCTCGGAGGCGAACCGGCTCGTCGGGGCGATGTGGCGGAGGCGGGTGCCTGACCCGGCTGAGACCAGGCGGCGCCCTCCGGCGTTGCCGGTGCGGGATCCCACGGCGGTGGACATCGGCTACTCGCGCTCCAGGCGGCCGAGGACGAGGCGGCAGAGCGCGACGCTGACTCGGAGGACGAGCAGGAGGGCGGCGTCGCGCTGGGCGGCGGTGAAGGTCCCGCGGTCGATGTGGCTCTGCATCGCGTCGATCGCCTGGTCGGCGCGCGCCCGGATCGCGTCGCCGTTGACGTCTGCCTGGGAGCGTGGCCGCTCGGTGGCTCCGACCCACTCCGCCGCCGGGACGAGCCGCGATCCTGCGGGGAGGGTGATGGCCGCGACGCCGTCCCAGAGGACGACGCCCTCCGCGGAGCCGTCGACGACGAGGACGAAGCGGGCCATCACGAGGCCGTCGTGATGATCAGGGCGACCCCGGGGGCGCCGTCGCCGCCTTTGCCGCTGTTGCTTCCGTTCAGGGAGGCCCCGCCGCCGCCGCCCGCGGCACCGTAGTTCTGGCCGTTGCCGCCCGCGCCGGCGGCGCCCGCGACCGAGGCGCCGCCGCCACCGCCCCCGGCCCCGAGGGTGAACCCTGCGAAGGGCTCCGTGCCGTTCGTCGGGAGGGAGCCGACGCCGCCGGTGCCGCCGGTGTTGGCTCCCCCGGCCGGGGTGTTCTGGGAGCCCATCACGCGGTACCCGCCGACGCCGCCGGCGAACGCGGCCGGCGTCGCGCTGATGCTGCCCCCGCCGCCTCCCCCGGCGCCGGCGAACCCCGTCGCTGCACCCCCCGAGGAACCGTTTGCGCCGAGGGTGGTGTTGCCACCGTTCGCGCCGACCTGGGTGCCGCCGCCGCTGCCGCCGGGGGCGCCCATGTTCGATGTCGAGCCGCCGGCGCCCGAGCCGCCACCGAAGCCGTTCCGGAGGACGACGCCGTCCGCCATGATCGCCGCCGACGTCACGCCGCCGCCGGATCCGTTCGTGCCGTTCGCGTTGTCGCTCGTGATCGCCGCCCCCCCGGCACCGCCGGCGCCGATCGTCACGGCACCCGTCGCGAGTCGCGACGTCGGGATGGTGACGTCGCAGACCCCGGCCCCCGAACCGCCGGTGCCGCCGCTGTTCGCCACGCCCGACGCGCGCCGCGACCCTGAACCGCCGCCGCCGCCACCACCGAGGAGGATCACCCGGGTCTTCGCGGTCGGGACCGTCGCCGCCCACGCGGGCTTCGTCCACGTCCCGCTGGAGGTGAAGAGCTGGACGTCCTCGATCGCGGTGATCGGCCGCCACACGGCGGCCCCTGCGGTGTTGTCGAGGCAGATCCACTCGACCTGGGTCACCCGGTTCCAGACCTTCGAGCCGGGGAAGAAGCCGACGTAGAGGGGGTGCGCCCACCCCGTCATGTCGTAGGTGACGTCCCACGTCGCGTCGGGGTTGACGTCCGCGTAGTACCGGCTGGAGAGGCCGTACCAGGAGACGTACGCCTCGCTGACCACGTACCAGAGGGCGGCGCCGGGGGTGACGTCGTACGCCTGGTAGTGGATGAGGCTCTCGTCGTCGATCCAGACGTCGCCGACGACGTAGCCGTCGCCGCTGTCGTCGTTCTCGGTGGGGGTCCCGGTCCGGTGGTAGAGGCCGTGGACGCTGACGGCGCCAACGTGCGCGGCGAGCGCGCCGGCGGCCGTCGCCTCGGCTGCCGCCTGCGCGGCGTTCGCCTTCGCCTGGGCCCCGCTCGACGTCTCGAGGTTGGCGGTGCTTGCGATCCCGTGGACGCTTGTCGTGTCGGCCTCGTGCGCCGCGAGCTCGGCGTCGGTGGCGACGGTGGCGGCCAGCGCGGCGACCTTCGCCGCGGACCCGCTGACGGTCTCCAGGACGGACGTGTCGGCGATGCCGTGCACCGCGGTGGTGTCCGCCTCGTGGCTGGAGAGGGCGGCGGCGGCCGCTGCCGTGGCGGCGTTCGCCTTCGCCTGGGCGCCCGCTGCGGTCTCCAGGGCGGTGGTGTCCGCGATCCCGTGGACCGCGGAGGTGTCGGCGGCGTGGGCGGTGAGGTCGGCCTGGGTGATGTCCCCGCCGCCCCCGCCGCCCCCGCCCGGTGCCTGCGCCGGCATCGGTCAGTCCTCCAGCGCGGCCCGGGCGCGGGCGATCCGCCCGAGGGCGTCGTCTCGCGCGGCCTCCGCGGCGAGGCGCGCCATCACCGCCGCGTCGCGCTCCGCCTTGATCCCGGCGCACGGGTCGGAGGGGTCGGGGGGCGGTGGCGGGGTGGGGGTGTTCGCGACCGTGACGGCGCGCGTGATGGTGGTCTCGTTCCCGACGGCGTCACGGGCCGTCGCCGTGAGCGTGTACGGACCGTCCGGGACCCGGGTCGTGTCGAAGGGCGTCTCACCCCAGGGGGCGGAGAGCTCGCGGAAGAGCAGCTGGTCGACGCCGGCCCCCTTCAGCCGGAACTCGACCCACGCGACCCCCGCCGGATCCGCGGCGGTCACGGTGTAGAGGAGCGGCCCGGCGAGGACCGCGCCCTCAGCGGGACGGACCCACGCCATGACGGGACCCGATGTGTCCTGCGACGGCGGCGGCGCCGGGTCGGGACCCGGGTCGGGGGGAGGGGGGACGGCCCCGTCCACCAGCCAGACAGGGACCTTGTCGGCGGCGGGCGAGTCGGCGGGCACCCGGTAGTCCCCGATGCCGGTGTCCCGGTAGCGGGGATCGACGTCGAGGATCCGCGCCATCTGGACGTGCGGGGAGAGACCCCCCTCGAAGCGACCGCCCGGCTGGCCGCCGCGCCACACGATCGCGTCCTCGAGGCGGCACGGGACGGCCGGAGTGTTCCCGCCGTCCCACTGCGACTCGACGAGGAAGTTCCCGGCGCGCGTCGCGCGGGTGATGCAGAGGTGGTGGGCATAGATTCCGGTGGTGCCGGGGTCCGCGACCCCCGTCGAGGCGTCGTCCTGCGACGAGCAGACGAGCCCGGCGCCGCAGAGGTCCACGATGATCCGCTCGTACTCGGATCCGCGGGCGTCGGGGAAGGCGTGGAGCCCGAACATCGGACCGAGGCGGATGAGGCCGTTGCGGACCTTCGCGCCGCGGGTGAGCTTGTCGTAGACGCCCTGGTGCTTCACGTTGCCGGGGGTCCCGAACCGGACGATCTGGAAGGCGTCGAGGCTGAAGTCATGGGCGGGGCCGCGGCCACCGAAGGTGGTGGGGACGCCGATCGTCAGCGCGATCGACCCGACCCCCGCGGCGTTCCGGTTCGTGATCCACAGGTCGCGGATGTGGTTCTCGTTGCCGTCGATCATCACGGACCCCGATGCGGCGAGCGCCTTCGAGGAGTCCACGCCGACCCCGTCGACGTCGCATGACGCACCGATGGTGAGGCGCCCCTCGATCATCACCGGCAGGCCCCTGTCCGCGGACGGGAGGACCGACATGCCGTGCCGCCAGCCGCGGGCGCGGATCGTGACCTGGCTCGGCGTGACGAGCTGGGCGGTGCCGGCCGGGTAGCGGGCCGGGACGATCTCGATGTCGTCGCCCGGGCGGGCGTCCCCGAAGGCCTCGCGGACGCTGTCGCCGGGGTTGATGACGATCGGGGGCACGGGGGCTCCTATCTGCTGACGATGGTCTGGGGCGAGCGGGCGTCGTAGAGGACCTGCTTGCCGAGGTCCCGTGCCCCGTCGAGCTGGCCGTTGACGGAGTCGTAGGCGTCGGTGCCGCTCGCGGCGTTCATGCCGAGGTGCGCGGAGACGTAGCCGGTGCCGGCGGCGGCGCGGATCGAGATCCCGTTGCGCGCCGATCCGTAGGCGCTCGAGCTGTTCTCGACGCGGCCAGCGGCGGCGGACTGGAGGGCGGCGAGGGCGATCGCGTTGACGCCGGTGCGGCGCATCACGATCCAGTTCTCGCCGGTGAACGACGCCGCGCCGACGGCGCCGGCGGCGAAGGACGGGACGCCGGTGACGGTCTGGAGGGAGGCGTCGAACTTGTTCGCGGTCTCGGTGCCGGCGGGGGCGCCCTGGCGGAAGACGTGGACACCGGCGCCGGCGGGTGTGCCGGCGGCGACGGGCCCCGGGTACACCTCGAAGCGCGGGCCCGTCCAGCCGGTCTGGAGGGTGATGTAGACCTCCTCGCGGCTGTAGACGTCGGAGGCGAGGCGCATCACCGCCCGGACGACGGCGCGGTCGGCGGTCCACTCCACGACGTTCGCGGAGACGAGGGTGTCGCAGTAGGCGGTCGACGCGCCGACCCGCTCGACGAGGACCTTCCCCTGCTCCGCCCACGCGGCGCCGGTCCACCGGTCGATCGCGAAGCCGTCGGTGTTCGCGGCGTCGAAGCGGACGCGGCAGATCCCGTTGTCGAGGACGGGGACGTCGGCGCCGGCGCGCCAGTCGGCGGCGGGGTCGCACGGCCAGTCGGGGCCGTAGGCCTCCTCCCACTGGCTCGCGGGCCCCGACGTCGGGCCGGTGAGGGTGCCGCGGCGGTCGTAGACGACAACGTCGCCGAGGTTGCGGTTGGCGGCGGCCTGCTCGAAGTGGATGACGGCGAGGTCGGCGGGGGAGACGACCCCGACGATCGACGCCCCCCCGTACCCGGTCCGGGCGGTCGTCAGCGCCAGCGTCGAGAACGACGAGACGAGGGCGTCGGTGATGGTGCTCGGGAGCCACACGACGGCGGACGGCGTCATCCCGCTGAAGTTCGTCGAGTAGATCCGGCGGAGCTGGTCGCGGGCCTCCGTCGCGACCCGGCGGTCGCGGAGGTAGGCGACGACGGCCCGGCGGTGTGTGCGGGGCCGTCCGACGAGGGCGAGGTCGATGGTGCCGAGCTTCCAGACGGCGGTGTCGAGGGCGACGCCCTCGAGGTCGAAGGTCGTCGCCCCTGGGACGTACCAGCCGTCGTGCTCGGGGTCGTCGGGCCACGAGAGGTAGACCGCGCGGTCGCGGGCGGGGAGGTTGTTGAGGAGGGACCGCAGCTGCCGGCGGATCCGCTCGCGCTCGGCGCTGGTGTCCGCCCACGTGGTGAGGGCGAGGGAGGAGGAGAGGCCCGACCGGGCGCCGGCGACGGGGGTCGCGCCGACGCGGGCGACGGCTTCACCGACGCCCTCGGCGAGGCTGTCGGGGGCGTCGAAGACGATGCGGCCGAGGGTCAGCATCAGATCCCGGTCTCCATCCCGACGAAGCGGTCGGAGGAGGAGGCGGTCAGCGACCGGAGGACCTCGAGCTGGCCGCGGTAGCCGAAGGCGACGGAGCCGCCGAACGACTGCTTAGTCGCCTCGGTGTTCTCCTTCAGCGCCTCGGTGTTCGCGTTCTGCGACTCGATCTGCTCACGGGCCGACCGGGCGGATGCGACGGCGCGGGCGGCGTCGGCGATGCGGCGGGGGTCGCCCGAGGCGCGCGCGGCGTCGAGCTCTGCCTGCGCGACGGCCTCGACGCCACGCGCCGCGGCCAGGTCGTCGTCGAGCCCTGGCGTCAGGGCGGCCTCCGCGACCGCGGCGTCGGCGAAGTCTCCGGTGGTGGGGCCGGCGTCGGCGGACGCGCTGCCGCCCTCGGTCCCCCGGTCGATCGCCGCCTGCTCCTCCCCGAGCTCAGCGGCCTCGACGACCAGGTCAGCGTCCTCAGCGACGAGGGACTCGATCTCGTCCTGGATGTTGCTGATGGCCTGGGTCAGCGCGGCGCGCTGGTCGAGCGCCTTCTGTCGGCCGCCGCCTTTGTTCGGGACCTTGATCTTCGCTCGGCGGCGGCGCGCGTTGTTCATCGCCGTGACGAGCAGCCCGTGACGGCCGCGCATCTTCGAGCGCAGGGTCGCGATCGTCGAGAGCCGCGACGCGATCGCGGCCTTCTCCCCGGCGTCTCGGATCTGGTCGGGCGTGAAGCCGGCGCCGCGCGCCGCGCCCTCGGCCGCCCGCCGGGCGTTGCTCTCCGCCCTCCCGCCTGCCGCCCTGCTGCGGTCGAGGTCCAGTGGCGATCCGGCCGCCGCGCGCCGGAGGCCCCCGGTCAGGGGCCCGCTGGTCGCGTTCTCCGCGATGTTGGGCAGCAGCCCACCGAGGTTGGGCACCAGGCTGCTCGCGCTTGGGATCAGCCCGCGGATCCGGGAGCCGATATCGCCGAGGCCCGAGACGATGCCGGACGCGATCGCGCGACCGATGGACTCCCCGGCCGCCAGAGCCGCACCCGCAAGCGACGAGACCGCGCTGACGACCGCGGTCGTGAGCCGTCCCGCGAGTCCCTTCACGCCGCTGATGATCCCAGACGCGATTGCCTTCCCCGCCGCGATCGCGAGCCGGAGGGCGATCGGCGCGAGGGTGCGGATGATGTCCACGATGTCCGCGATGACGTTCCGCACGATCGCCGTGAGCGACCGCCAGGCCGCGCCCCAGTCGCCGCGGATGACGGCCAGCACCAGCTCGATGGCCTCCCGGATGTTCGCCATGGCGCGCTGGACGACCCGGATGCCGAGGGCGAAGACCGTCTTGATGTCGTCGCCGAAGCGGTTCCAGAACGCCCGGGCGCCGGCGACGACCGCACGGATGGTGGGCAGGACGTTCGAGTCGAACCAAGCCATCGCGCGCGCGGCCGCGGCGCGGGCGCCGTCGAAGGCGCGTTGGGCGACGTCGCGGATCTGTGGCCAGTTGCGCTTGAAGGACTCGACGACGTTCATGACCTGCGGCAAGAGCCGCGCCGCCAGCCCCTCGGCGGCGTCCTCGGCGCCGCGCTGAAACTGCTGCAGCGCCTCGGTCGCCTCCCCTTCTGAGCGGGCCGCTCCACCGAATTGGGTCTCGAGCTCGGCGAGGATCAGCTTCTGGGCGCCGAGAATGTCGCCCGACTCCTGCATCGTGCGGATCTGGTCCTTCTGCTCCTGCGTGAAGGACACGCCCGCCCGGGTGAGAGCCGTGACGCCCTTGATCGGGTCGTTCAGCGCCTTGCCGACCTGAATCGACGCCGCCGACATGTCGGTCCCGAGGGCGACCGACAGGTCGTTGGCGGCCTCCACCCCGCGGTTGAAGATGTCGTTGTTCTTTCCGGCCTCGTTCCTGACCTTGGTGAACGTGAGGAGGAGGTTCGCGCCGGACTGGATCGCGTCGTCGGCGGTGCCGGTCTGCGACTGCAGGGATGAGGCAAGGTCCTCGACGTCCTTCGCCGTGACGTTGGCGACGCCGCCGGTGGTCTCGAGGACGTTGGCCGTCCGCGCGCTCGCCTTCTCCTGGGCGAGCAGTTCGCGGGTGCCGAAGGCGAGGCCCGTCGCGAGCCCCCCCACGCCGACGGCGGCGCCCGTCGCGAGGGCCCGGGCGCCGAAGAGGGCGAGCCCGCGGCCGGCGCGGCCGACGCGGCTGTCCATCTGACCGGCGTCGCGGGACACCTGCCCGAAGGTGCGCTGCAGCGACCTCGCGTCGCCGGTGATGACGACTTCGAGTCGTCGGGTGCTCACGTCCTAGCCCTCCGCCTGTGACGCTTGGGAGACGGCGTGGGCCATCAAATCGAGCTCACGGCGCGTCAGGAGCTCGAGGTCCCAGGGCCGGAGCCCGAAGACCTGGCCGTGGTACGGCCGCCACTCTTGCCGGACTTGCTCGCGCGCTTGCGCGAGCCGCTGGTAGGAGGGACCGCGGCCGCCTTCGCGTCCTCGGAGAGCGCGTCGAGCGTGATGGACGTGACGTCGTCGAGGGAGAGGTCCGGCTCCTCGTGGCGGCGGATGAGCCACACCAGCCAGCACACCGCCTTCATCGACTCGAAGTCGATGCGGACGAAGGCCTCGCCCCACTCCTCCTCCATCGCGATCATGTCGGCCGCCGTCAGCTGCGACTGGCGGTAGTCCACTCCGCCCCAGCGAACCGTCAGCTCGTTGTCGATGGGCACTCAGCCCTCCCAGATCCGCGCGACGTCGCCGAGCGCGTCGTCCAGCCGCTCCACGACGTCGCGTCGCTTGGCTTCGAGCGCCGGGCCGATGAACGCCCGGCGCCCCCCGTTCTCGAACTCCAGCCGCCGCGGGTAGGGGTAGCCGCCCGGGTACCGGGCCGACACCCGGCGGGCGTTGGCGCGCACGCCCGCGCGGTTGCCGCTCGTGAAGCTGCGGATGCTGGTCCTCGTCCGGCCGGATCGGACCGGCGCCCGCCGCCGCGCCTCGCCCGCCACGAGCTCGGCCGCCTCTTTGAGCGCAACCCGGACGCCCTGAAGGAGCGCAGGGTCGATCCGCTTCAGGTCGCGCCGGAAGGCCGCGAGGCCCTCGATGCTGATCGCGGTGGTCGCCACCGGCTACGAGGCGACGTCCGTCGTGAAGTAGTCGAGGGTCAGCTCCTCGTTGGTGCCGTCGTCGAGGACCTCGAAGGGCGCCGAGACGGTGAGAACGTCGGGGCCCTGGATGACGGGGATCTCACCGTCGAACCTCGCCTTCGGGATGATGACGTCGAGGCCGTAGTAGTTCGGAGCCGCGTCGATCTGGGATCCGCGGATAACCGCGCCGATCGGCACCTCGGCGCCCGGGGCGGCGTTGAGGAAGAAGTTGACCTGGGTCATCGACTCGAACTCGAAGGTCAGGGTCCCCGTCACCGCGCGGCGGGCGGCGATCACGGGGCGCTTCTTCAGCGCGCTGTTCTGCACGAAGAAGCGGTCGGTCTTCATCCCGTGGTCGACCGACAGCGTCATGCCCGTCGGGGTGACTCCGCCGGCGTTCACGGTGACCGCGGTCTGCTGGTAGGAGAAGAGCTCGTCCGCGGCCGGGTAGGCGGCCACGGCGAGCGCCTGGGCGGTGACCATGTCCTGGGCGTCGAAGGTCGGCGTGAACATCACGAGGCCGTCCACGTCGACGCCGAGCTCCCAACCGGTGACGACGCACCCGAGGAACGTGAATGGGTTCGTCGTCGCCCCGATGTCGGGGGCGCCCTTCTGGATCGTCAGGGACAGGTCGTCGAGGTCGCCGAAGACGTGGCGGTGCCGGCGCTGCAGCGTCGCGCCGCCCGGGGTGGTGATCGTCACGGCGCCCATCGCGTGCTTCAGCAGGAGGCCGAAGCCCTTCGACGCGAGCTCGAAGGTGACGGGGCCGCCGCCGCCCTTCTTGTTCACTGCCCACCGCGACGTCCGCTGGATGTTGGAGCCGCGGCGGATGCCGGCGCTCTGGATGGTCTCCCGGTTGAAGACGAGCCCCTCGGTGTTGAACTCGAGGAAGCGCGTCGGCACGACGAACGTGCCGTAGGTCGTCTCGGCGACGAAGCCGAGCTGACCCCCGATGCCGGATCGGTGGCCCATGGCCTAGTCCTCCTTCTTGTCGTCGGACTTGGCCGCGGGCTTCGCCTCGGTCCAGGTGTCCTGGTCGAGGAGGCTGCGGCCGAGGGCGGCGGCCTCCTTCGCCGTCATGTGGTCGGAGAGGTCGATGTCGTGGCCCTTCGCCACCTCGACGTGGCCGCCGTTGGGCAGGGGGAGAGAGACCCGGTCCACCGGGCCCGAGTAGTGCAGTCGCATCAGGGGGCCTCCTAGGCTCCGGTTCTCAGATCCGGGTCTCGCAGTTGACGTGCACGGTGACCTCGGCCCAGCGCTCGCCGCCGGCGACGCCCTCGGTGAGGTCGGTCTTCTCGACCCGCGCCCAGATGAGCCCGGGGAGACCGAGGGTCTCGTCGGCGCGCAGGAGGTCCTCGATGGCGCCAGCGAGCTCGTAGGCACGGTCGGCGATCGCCCGGGCGTCGTCGACGTCGGGTCGGACGATCGAGACGACGATCTCGACGCGGAAGGTCTCCTTGCGCCGGCTGCGGCCGATGGCCGCCGCGGCCTGCGTCCCCGTGACGTCGCCGACGAAGACCCACTCGCGGTCCTTGTCCCCGCGGGGACTGCCCCACGTCACCTGGATCCCGGGCAGCGCGGCGGCGGTCGCGTCGACGAGGGCGCCCTTCACCGCGGGGACGAGGCTCTGGGCCATCAGGCGACCACCGGCCACCGGTAGGGGGCGAGGAGCTGCCTCGCGGCCATCGGGAGCATCCAGCCGCCCTCGGGGGTGGACTGGATGACGCGGCCCTCCTCGAAGCCGTAGCCGGCGGCCGCGGCCGGCGCGCTGCGCATCCAGGACCGGACCGTGATGACGCAGGCCTGCTCGACGTCCGGGGGCACAGCGGGCCAGCCCCAGAGACCCGTGACGCGCACGATCTCGTCCCCCGTGAGGGACGGCTGCACCGTCGAGGCGAAGCGCAGGGTCGTGATCGGGTCGACGCCCGGTCTGCGACCGACCGGGAGTGCGATGAGCTCGGCGGGGAGGGTGAGGGTCTGGAGGTCCAGCCCGTCGGCATCGAGCAGCACGGCCGCGGTCGGCATCTCGCGCATGGCGCCGACCTCGAGCTCCAGGCGGCCACGGGTCGACCATGGTGCGAAGGCGACGTCGCGGGTCTCTGGGTCGTCGGGACCGCGGAACTCGGTCCGGGTGTACCGCTCGATGGCGGCGGACGCCGGCGGGATGAGCTTCTCGATGAGGTCGTCCGACGTCGTCGAGGTCGCCTCCATCTGCGCCTTCACCCTGGCGAGGGTCGTGAGTCCCGGACCTGCCGGCGCGATCGACGGCGGGGTGGAGGTGACGACCAGGTCCTCGGTCGTCCACGTGGCGGGGGAGACGACGCCGGTGTCCCATCCCACCGAGTACTGCCCCGCGACGGCGGGGGCGGTGAGCGTCGCGACGTAGCTCCCCGATCCTGCGACGAGCTCCGTCACCCCTGTCGTGCTGGGGCCCGAGATTGTCGCGCCGGCGTTGTCGAGGATCCGCGCGCGCACCGTCGTGAGGCCCGCGGCGTAGCCGTTGACGACGGCCTCGAACGTGGACCCCGGTCGGGCGTAGATCATGAGGCTGCCCCGCTTAACCCACGGGCGTGCACCCGTTCGGTGAAGTCAGACATGGTGGTCTCTCCGAGCGATGCCCCGGGCCGCCCGCGAGGGACGGCCCGGACGGTCATCGGTCGGTCAGCTTCCCTGCTCGACGTTGAACGGCTTCGGCTCGCCCGGCGCGACGGACTTCACGTTCGACGTCTTGCTCTCGGCGAGCTTGCGCCACGTCTTCACGTCGTCGTCGTCCAGCGCCAGGTAGGCGGTGGTGCCGTCGTCGTAGGTGATCTTGTGGGACTTGGTGTCGGCCACGAGGGCTCCCTTCGGTCAGTCGCACGTGCGGGGCGCCGGGTCGTCCGGCGCCCGCAGCGGCGGGGTGGGTTGGGGCGGCTACGCGGCCGACGTGACGGTCGAGAAGCCCTGCGGGCGGAAGACCGCCATCCCGAGGCGCTCCTCGGCCCGGAGCATCACCTTGTTCTCGGCGAAGAAGGTGCTGTGCGAGTCGCTCACGGCGAGCTCGATGCCGGACCGGCGGATGACCATCGCCGCCGTCCCGAACGCCCCGACGAGGACCGGCTTGTTCGCCGCGGCGACCGCCGGCATGTTCTCGTTGAGGACGCCGCGGAGGCCCCACAGGCGGACCTCGCCCTGCTCGGCGGGCGGGCCGAGGAGGTACTGGCGGTTGGCGTCCTTCGCGAGCCGCATGATCTCCCACGTCGCGGCGCGCAGCACGAACGAGTCCGGCGCGAGGAACGACTCCCGGACGCGCATCGCCGCCTTGAAGACGCCGTCGATCAGCGCCTGGTCCGGGTTGGCGCCGGCGAGCGAGTAGGACGTCGCCGTGTTGATCCCCGACCGGCGGAGCAGGCCGATGATCTGCGGGGGCGTCGCGCCGCCGTTGCCGTCGAGAAGCTGGCGGTCCTCCTCCATCCGGACGAACAGGCCGAGGCGCGCGTTGATGTAGGACCTCAGGAACGCCTCGTCCTCGAGCGACTCGTCGGTGAGGGGGAGCAGGACGGCGATCTTGCGGATCGGCTCGTCCACCGCCGTGAACGACAGCTCGGCCTCGGGCTTCGTGCCGCCCTCGGCGACCGTGGCGGCGCCCCTCGAGGTGACGGTCTCCTTCGGGTAGCGGACCGTCGCGGCGCCCGTCGTGCCCTGAGGCATGAGCGGCGCGATGTTGTTCGGCTGGTACAGCGTCTCGACCGGCCCCGGCCGCCAGTCCGCCTGCGACGGGAAGTCCGCCGAGTCGAACAGCGCGGCGCCCGGCTCGCCGACGCCGCGGTAGCCCTTCCAGAGGGACGCGAGCGGCACCGAGGACGCGATGCCCTTCGTGCCCTCCGCGCGGAACGACTGCCACGCGTCCGAGGCGAGGAACCGCCCGCCGATGTCCGACGGCTGGCCGTCGGCGCCGACGCCGGCGGCGTCGTCGCCGGGCCCGCTGTCGATCGGGAACGGCTTCACGTCCTGCCCGCGGGAGCGGAGGTCGTGGGCGCGGCGCTCCGCCGCCTCCAGCATCGCGTCCGCACCGGCGAGGGACTTCACCTCGTCGATGCGGGCGCCGAGCATGTTCGTGTCGGCCATGAGGTTGCGCACCTCGTCGGCCTCGGCGCCCTTGACGTTCACCAGCGACCCGCCGGCGCCGTCCCGGATGCTCCGGACGCGGTCCAGGCGCTCGCCGTACGCGCTCTCGAGCCGGTCGCGTGACCAGCCCGCGATGTCCTCAGCGACCAGCTGCGGCATCTTGATCTCCTCCTGTGCTCTGGCTTACGGAAGGCGCCGGAGCGCCAGGTGGTAGTCGAGGTCCCTCTCGAGTCCCTCGCCGTCCTGCTGGTCCTGCGGGTTCTGCTCGTCCGCCGGCGCGGCGGCCGGGTCGGGGTCGGAGTCGGGGTTGGCCAGAGGCGCGACGAGCTGCGCCTCGACGGTCGGGTCGTCGACGCCGTCGGCGGCGGCGCCCCCACCTCGGCGGCGAGGTCCGCCGCTCCGCGCGAGCCGCGCGAGCGTCGCCTCGAAGCTCTCGGTGCGGTCCGCCATCCCGTCGGTGACGGCGTGGCGGCCGAAGACGACGCGGCCCTCGCCGAACCCGCCGCGGACGGCCTGGCGGTCGACGCCCCGGCCCTTCGCGACGTCGGCGACGAACTGGCCGTAAAAGTCGTCGACCAGCGCCTGGATCGACGCCCGGGCCTCCTCGGTGAGGGGCTCGAAGGGGTTGCCCTCGGTCTTGAACCGGCCGGCGGAGATCAGGGTGGTGTGCACACCCTGCTGCTCCCACTTGCCGCTCTCGTCCTCGTGGGCGGAGAGGACGCCGATCGAGCCGACCGCGCCGCTCGGGCTGACGATGATCTCGTCGGCCTGCGACGCGAGCCAGTAGGCGGCGCTCGCCGCCATGGTGTTCGCGTGCGCGATGACCGGCTTCGACGCCCGCGCGGCGCGGATCTTCGCGGCGGTCTCCGGGACGAGCGACACGCTCCCGCCCGGCGAGTTGATGTCGAGGAGGATCGTCGAGACGGCGGGGTCCGCCGCCGCGGCGTCGAGCGCCCCGCCGAGCTTCTGGAGGGACGTGCCCCCCGAGATCTCGGTCATGAGGTTCGCCCGCGGGACGATCACGCCGTAGATCGGGAGGACGGCGATCCCACCGCCCACCTCGTACGGATCCCGCGAGCCGGGGCCGGCGGCGATCCGGTCGGCGACCTGGTCGTCGCTCAGGCGCACACCGGCGAGGCGCAGCTCGAGGACCTCGCAGATCGCGGCGAACGCGGCCGGCTCGATCGCCCACGGGGTCGTGGCGACCGCGGCGAGCACCCGGTTGTAGGCACGCCGCGACGGGTCAGGCGTGGGCATGGAGACTCCCTCCGTTGGTCGTGGCGGCCGCGCGGGCGTCCGCTTCGGCGAGGAGGCGCGCCGCGGTCCGGTCGAGCGTCTCCATCGGGGCGGTGAGCTCGGGCGCCTCGGGCGGGAGGTTCTCGAGGCCGCGGACCTCCTCCCGACGCATCCAGCCGGTCGCGGGGTCGAGGGCGCGGGTGTAGACCTCGGCGCGGGTCTTCACGTCGGCGCGCAACATCGCGTCGGCGACGAACTCGGGGTACAGCGTCCGGCCGCGGCCGGGGAAGAGGTCGCGGTCGCGGGCGAGGGTCTGCTCGATCCGGACGAGCCACCGCCGCACCCCGTGGGTGAGGAAGTGCAGCGCCTGACCCTCGACGGTGGAGTAGGTGAGGCTCCCGCCCGACTCCCCGCCGATGAGCTCCGCCGGGACGTTGAAGATCCGCGCGACCTTCTGGACGCTGAGCTTCGCCTGCTCGACGAACTGGGCGTCCTCGAGGGGCATCGTGATCGGATGGAACTTCGTGCCGCCCTCGAGGACCGCGACCTTGTGCATGTTCTTCCCACCGGTCGCCGCGTCCCACTGCGCCTTCAGGCGCTTCGCCGCCGGCTCGCTCAGCTCCCCGTCGGTCTGGAGGACGCCACGCGGCACCGCGGCGTTCCGGAAGAAGCGGGCCGCGAACTCGTCGCTCGCCAGTCCCGCCCCGATCGTGTGACGGGCGTACGCGATGGGGGAGAGACCGGTGAGGCCGTCGATCGACGGCCCCATGATGTGGATGACCTGGTCGGTCGTGTACCGGTGCTCGGCGCCGTGGTGGTCGAGGTAGATGAACACCTTCCGCCCGTCGCGCCGCTCGACCCGCATCCGCTCCGGCTCGAGGGGCCAGAGACCGACGATCTCGCCGCGTACGCGCTCCTTGCCGAGGAACGCGTTGCCCCACGTGTTCAGGTGGAGGGCCTGCAGCGCCCACACCACGACGGCCGGCATCTCCTCGTTCGGCTCGTCGTGGAGGAGGCGGTAGACGTTCTCGAACCACGCCTCGACGCGACCGCCGCCGCGTGTCCGCTGGTACGTCTTCAGCGGGAGGGTCCCGACGGTCTCCGACAGGAGGATCACCGCCGCCCACACGCTGTCGAGGTAGAGCGCACCCGGGACCGTGACGCGGTTCCCGCTGTGGGCCTCCCCGCCGCCGAAGGAGAAGGCCTCCATCAGCGTGTCGATCCCCCTGATCGACGCCTCCGGGCGTGGTCCGACGATGCGCCCGACGAGGCTCACCCGCCGCTCCTCGCGTAGAGGGCGGAGCCGGCCGCCAGCTCGAGGCCGCCAACGATCAGGCCGGAGGGGAGGTGCACGAGGGCGACACCCGTCGCGACCATCGCGAGCCCCGCGAGAAAGCCGAGGGTGGCGCCGGCGCTCTCGATCGCCGGGCGCCGCGCGACCAACGCGCGCCGGATGCGGGCAGGGGAGAGCGCGCCGGCCGCCCGGCGGAGGATGTCGAGGGGGCGCCGCACGGCTAGAGGACCAGCAGGTCCTTCGTCTCGTACACCGAGGGACCGACGGTCAGGGCGTGCCAGGCCGCGAGGGTCACGCCGACCAGCGGCGAGATGTCGACGGAGCTCGACGCCCGCGACCACGACCACGCGTCCCCGGCCTTCTGCTTCGCCGCGCCCCGCAGTGCGGCGTCGAGCTCGGGTGAGCCGAGGTGGCGCAGCCCCTCCCCGTCGACGAGGTCGAAGAAGTGGCCGCAGCCCCGGACGTAGTCGGCCTGGTCGACGAGCTCGAGGTCGGCGATCGCCTCCTCGAGGGAGGCCGCCGGCCCCGACGCCTGGGCGACGACCCCGGTGATCGTGTGCCGCGCTCGGAGTTCGGCGACGCGGGCGGCGACCCACGCCGTCCCGGGGCGCCGGTCGATCAGCTCGACGTGCATCAGCCCGTCCGCGCGACGCCCGGCCGCCGCGATCGACGCCCGCCGGCGGTCGGGCATCGCGTCCACGGCGAGGACCACCGGTCCCGCGATCCCCGACGCGGGGTCCACGAGCTTCCTCCACGAAGCCAGGGGGATCACCTGGCCGGCCTTCGACGACGTGTCGGGCCAGTCCCCGACGCAGAGGCGCTCCACCGCGAACGTCCTGGGGTCCATCGACTCCAGCTCGAGGGCCACCGCCTCCCGGCTGATGCGGATGTCGAGGGCGGGGTTCGCCTGCGCCCACGCCTCCTCCGACGCGGCGAGCTCCGCCGTCACGTCATCCGGCCGCGGCGGGCGGTCCTCACCCTCCGGGACGGAGACGGGAACCGACCACTCGAAGTACGCCATCCGTTGCGACGTCCCCGACGCCGCACGCTCACGCATCCGAGCCAGCACCAGGCCGTGCTCGTGGATCGCCTGGTCCACAGCCGACCCCACCAGCCACACCTGCGGGTTCGGCCGCGCCGACAACGTCGGCAGCAGCGACCCGTGCGCCTTCTCCGGGTAGATCATCGCCTCGTCGATCATCAGGCAGTCGCCCGTGAACCCACGGCCGCCGCCCGCCGTCCGCGTCCGGAACCGGATCCGCTGGCCACCGATCAGCTCGATGCCCTCCTCGCCGTGGGAGCGCGACACCCGCGCGACGCGGCGGCTCAGGTCCGGTGTGTTCTCGATGAGGAACAGCAGCCGACGGAACGCCTCCAGCGACGTGTCGAACTGGTGGGCGGAGTGCGTGATCAGCCGCTCCGCGATGAGGAAGAGCCCGCCGAGCTCACGAGCCTCGAGGATCCCGCCCTTCCCGTTCTGCCGCGACACGACGAGGCCGACCTCCGGCGCCGCCCACTGCCCCGTCGGCGTCTCGGTCAAGGCGGCCGTCAGCACCATCCGCTGCCACGGGTCGAGGACGAGCCCGGCCAGCTCCGCGAGCTCGATCACCTCCCGCGCGAGAGCCGTCGAGCCGTCGGGCACCAACATCAGCGTCGGCTTGACGATGGCCGGCGCGGCGGGCGTCGCGATCACGCCGTCGCCTCCCTCGCTTTGCGGCGCGACAGCAGCTCATCGACACGGTCGGTCCGCTTCTCCGAGGGCGCCGCCTGGCGGAGCCGGTCGAGCGTCGAGTGCAGCAGCTTCCCCGCCTGGACCCGGGCCGACAGCGTCGCGTCCGCCGCCTCGATCTCCCGAGCTAGACGGACCGCCAGCTGGGCGGGCCACGATCCCTCCGCGCCCTCAGAGCGCTGCGAGACCCACGCGATCTCGCGGGCCACCGCGGCCTCCAGCGGACCGGGCTCGCTCACCAGTCCCTCGACGTCGGCCGCGGCGATCCGCCGGCGGGGAGAGAAGAGGGACAGTCGGGGTGTCCTTGCGATTCGCTCCCAAAAAACCGGCCGCCCTTCCTCCGGTTGCAGGGTCCGCACGCCGCGACGAGGTTCCCCGGCTCGTCGGTGCCGCCGACGGCGCGGGGGATGACGTGGTCCACCTGGGTCGCCGGGCCGCCGCAGTAGCTACAGCGGTGTCCGTCTCTGGTGAGGATCTGGGCACGGCGTCTGCGCCAGGCTCTAGTGCTTCCGCTTGGCCGGAGGAGTGGGGTCATGGAACGACGAAGGCCACCCGCCGGGGTGGCCTCATGTGGTGGCTCGGGCAGGGGGTGCGTGCGGGAGGTCGGTGGTGTGCCGACCGTCTGCTCCATCGGGAGCCCCGGGCTGTGCCGTCGCAGTGGGGACGGTAGCCGAGGGGCCGGACGTGCTGCAAGTCGGCGTCAGCTTGGGCGTCCTTCCCACTCGTCGAGGTGGCGGCCGCGGCCTGGGACGGTGCCTCTGATGGCGCCAGTGGTGCCGCCGATGACGGGTATCCCCCGGAGGCGTTCCTCGTCGCCGCCGTTGGTGGGGGGTTCGGTGACGAGGCGGTCGTCGCCGACGCTGTCGCCGAGGGCGCGTCCGACGGCGCGCTCCACTTCGCGGCGCCCGCGGGCGGTGAGGCGTGCGAGGAGGACGCTCACGTGGGGCGCTCGCGTTCGATCCGCGCTTCGGCCCTGCGGATGCGGTCGCGGACGGTGATAACGGAGACCCCGAGCTCGGTGGCGATGGAGCGGTAGCCGTACGGCCGGCCCGCGTTGGCGAGTCGCTCCCTGGTTCGGAGGGCCTCGAGCTCGGCGGGGGTGCAGACGCGGCGGGCGATCTCCCAGGTGCGCTGCTCGTCGGCGGTCACCGGCGGCTCCGGGCGTTGGCCGTCTCGATCATGGCGTGGCGGCCGGCGTCGTCGGCGACGAGGAACGCTCGGCGCCACTGGCGCGCTGCGGTCGAGCGGACGCGGCCGTCGGTGGCTGCGGCGGAGAGGGCGCGGACGAGGCGGACGTCGTCGGGGTAGGCGGCGTCGTCGGGGCCGGTGCCGTACCGCTGGGTGATGGAGCCCCAGCCGTGGAAGCGCTGGGTCCAGGGTGCGACGAGGTCGAGGGCGACGGCGTCGACGGCGCCTTCCTCGAGGACGGTGGCGTGGTGGAGGTGGAGGAGTTCGTGGAGGAGGGCGTGGGCGCCGGCGGGCTGCGGTTCGTCGGGGTCGGCCATCTGCGACCACTCCTCGATGAGCCACGGGACGGCTTCGATGCGGTGCTCGCCGGGGACGCTCTGGGCCAGCCAGGTCTGGCCGTTCTCCTCGGCGGCGGGGACGATCTGCTGGTGGGGGACGGGGACGTGGAGGAGCTGCTCGAGCCAGGCGGCGGTCCGGTCGGCGAGGATCTGCTCGGGGGACGCAGCGGCGGGGGGTGCGAGCACCAGGCCGACGACGGCGAGGAAGGTGGCGAGGGTCCGGGTCATCCGCGTCCGAGCGGGCCGCGGGGGAAGAGGGCGCCGGTCTCGTCGCCGGGCTCGACGTCCAAGCCGACCTGGGGGACGCCGGTGACGGGGAACGGTGTGGGGCCGCGGCCTTCACCGAGGACGCGGCCGTTGCGTGGCCGGCGGGTGCCGTCGGGCTGGATGACGACGTAGCGGCGGACCCACCGGGGCTCGTCGGGGTAGGGCTCGGCCTCGAGGTACCGGGTCTCGTGTCCGCCGCGGCGCTCGGTGGTGTCGGCGAGGTCGTGGAGCTGGTTCTCCTTCCATTCGACGAAGCCGGGGGTGGACTGGAAGGCGGCGAGCTCGGCGGCCTTCGCCCGGCCGGCGGCGGCTGCGGCGGACCGGACGCGGTCGGCGGTGTCGGTGGCGGTGGTCATCCCGCTCCTCCTCGTTCGAGGGCGGCGCGGGCCGCCGGGGACTTCACGACGGACAGCAGGAGCTCGCGGCCGACGGGGACGGGGTCGCCGTCGGGTTCGACGAGGCGCCGGCCGTTGGTGTGGCCTTCAACTTCGGGCGGCCGAGTCTGAGCCGCAGGCGAAAGCTCGGACGAGGTCGCCGCGCTGCGCTGCGGTTCCGGGTCCGGGGGGGAGGAGGGAGGGGGGTCAGGGGTTAAAGCCCCTGACCCCTTACCCTGACCTCTCGCGCGCCTGATCGTACGCGGAGCCTTGGGGGGAGCCTCCGGGGTAGCCTCGGGTGGAGCCTCCCCATTTCTCCTGCTAACGGGCTTCTTTCGTGTCCGGGCCGCGTCGGCCCGTGATCCGAGCGCCGTTCGCTTGCGGGCGACCGCGCGACGGATCGCGCGCTCCAACGAGTCGGGGCATTCGGCGGCCTGGCGCTCGGCCGAGACGAGGAACCCCTCCGAGTGCGCCTGCCAGTGGACGAACTTCGGGAGCCAGATCCACCCGTCGTCGTAGGTCCGCACGAGACCCGCTGCGACGAGCTCAGCGAGGGCCCCTTCGAGCTGCTCGAGGGTGACGTCCTCCGAGTCGCCCTCGAGGTCGGCGGCGAGCCTCTTCAGGCGCGTCTTCAGGGCGCCGGCGGAGCCGGTGTCGTCGCCTGTGATCAGGCGTACGTAGAGGGCTTTCGCGAGGGTGCTCGCTGCGGCGAAGCCCTCCTCGCCCCAGATGCCGGTGTCGATCGCGCGGGCCGGCATCAGAGGATCCCGGTGCCGTCGAGGGTGAGCGCTGCGGGGGCCGCAGCGGGCGTGGTGCGGGGGAGCCCCCACGCGTCCTCGCCGAGCTGCTCGACCAGCTCGTCCTCCCACATGAGGATGAGCTCGCGCCAGACGAGCGTCGTCGAGAGGCGCTCGTCGCCGGCCGTCGCGATGACGCTCGCCGAGTGCCCGCGATTTTCAGGAAGCGACCGAAGTCGGGCGATGATGTCGGCGCGGAGTCCTGCGCTTGTCCCGGCGCCGCGGTGGGCGGTGCTCACGCCGGGCCTCGCAGGTGGGCGCGGATGAGGGCCGGGTCGATGCGCTCCGCCGCGCGCAGGGCTTCGCGCGCCGAGGAGTGGCCGGCAACGGCGTTGGCGGGGCGCAGGCTCGGTCCCCCGAGGCCGGGGTGGACCTCGACGCACCACGACTCACGGCCGAAGAAGCCCGTCCGCCGGTAGACGGCGACGGAGGGGAGCGGCTGGCCGTCGACGGTCCAGCGGCGGGACAGGGCACGGAGACGGCGGGTCGTCGTCACGCGGCCTCCCGCGCGCGCCGGAGGATCGCGTCGCGCTCGTCGGCCCGGGCGGGGTCGTGCGCGAAGCAGAACTTGGAGCCCGCCAGGGCGCGCGCGCCGCAGGGCGCGCCCTTGCGAGGGTACTGCTGGCGGACGCCGGCGCAGAGCGGCCGGCCGAGGATGTCGCCCCGCCGGATCTTCAGCTCCCGCCGGCTGAGCCCCGTCGCGCGGGCGCGGTTGGCTGCGGCGGTCGCCTCGGCCCGTTCCCGGCGGGGGAGGCCGAGGAGGATGAACTGCTGGTGGAGGGCGTTCGCGCAGCTCGCGACGCTCGCGTAGCGGGTGCGCGGGTGGATCTGCCGTGCGATCGACCGGAGGCTCTGGCCGGCCATGTAGAGCCGGTGGCAGGCGCGCACCTGGTCGAAGGTCAGGTAGGGGTCGACGCCGCGCTCGCCCATCACGCCCCCGGGTCGCGCGGCAGCAGCTCGTCGACCATGGAGCGGTCGCCGGGCCAGATGAGGTCGTCGAGGTAGGTGACGCCGAGCCACGCGTCGCCTGCGCGGAGGTCCTCCAGGACGCGGTCGCGCTCCGCCTCGCTCCTGGACGCGAAGACCGTCTCGGGCCCGTCGCCGCCGTCCCGGAGGATGAGGTGGAGCGTCTCGGCGTCGTCGGTGCTGCGCATGGCGGGGCCGAGGACAAGGCCGACCGCCAGGCCGACCCCGAGCCACGCGACCGCGGCGAGGGCGATGCACCAGGTCACGGGACGGTCACCGCCGCCGTCGGGAACTCGCGGACCTGGAGGTCGGCGGGCCACTCGTCGATGTCGCCGCCGTGGGAGTGCGCGATGCCGGGCACGGCGTAGAGCGAAGTCGCGCCCGTGACGCGCACGTCCATCCCGTCCCCGCCGCGGTGGTCCACTGCGTAGACCGGGCGCCGGCCGAGCTGCTTCACGAAGACGGGGACGGCGGCGCGCTGCCCCTGCTCGACGAGCGACCGCGCCCACGCGAGGTCCATCGGCCGCGCCTTCGGGCCGGACTCCCCACCGACGATGATCCAGTCGATGCCGGCGGTGCGGAACGGCAGCGGCCCGTTGCGGTGACGACGAACGGGCTCCACCAGATCCACCGGCCCGAGGAGCGGCTCGCACGAGAGGAACCGGACCGCGGCGGGGGTGTCGAGGAGGATGGGGATGCGCTCGTCGGCGCGGCGCTGGTCCTCGACCGTCGTCCCCAGCCAGACGTTCGGGAACGCCTCGGCGAAGGTGCTACCCACCCATCGGGCGCCGCGCTCGACCTCCCGCAGGATGGTGCGGGCGTTCTCCGGTCGCTTCGTGAGGAGCAGCCAGTCGAGGTGCGGCGTCGCGATGATGAGGTCGAGGAGCCGGACTCGCGGTTCGTCGAGCTCGGGCCGGTCCTCGAAGACGTCGGCGAGGGACGCGCAGAACACGCGGTGCCGCTCACCCGCCTTCTCGGCCGCCCGGTTCCACCGCTCCGGCTGGCGCCAGTACGACTCGGAGGCGATGACCCGCGTCCCGCCGGCGCCCCATGTCCCGAGCTGCGCGGGGTTCCGCTTCGAGAGGGCCTCCGCGTAGCAGTGCTCGCATCCGGGGCTGACGTGGGTGCACCCCCGCCACGGGTTAAAGGTGTGGTGCGTCCACTGGATCGCGGAGTCAGCGCCCATCAAGGGCCTCCTGTGCATGGATGGGGGTAGGCACCTCGGCGCGCTCCCGTTCGACGCGGTGGTAGGCGGAGGCGACGACGCCGACGCGGACGGCCTGCCGTTCGGCGACGTGGTGGTAGGCGGCGAGCCGCGACAGGCCACCGGCGATGGCGGCGACGACCTGGGCGTGGAGGCGCTCCCTCACGGCGGCGCTCACGCGGTGGCCTCGCGGCGCACTTGCGCCACCACATCGAGGAGGTCTCGTGCGCCGTCGGCCGGTTCGGCGACGACGATGACGTTCCACCCATCGCCGACGTTCGCCGCGTACTGCTTCGCCGCGTGGAGCTCCACCATGGCGGCGTCGTCGGGGATCGCCGCGACCGCCATGAGGGCGTCCACGATGCCCTTCGCGATGTTGTCGATGTCGGGACGGCCGGTCGGGAACCACCCGGCCTCCACCCCCGCCTTAGAGAGGCTGCCGCGACGGAGGAAGTGGCCCTTGGGTCTGGCGACCTCGACGTAGACGGCGACACGGAACGGCCCGGTGTCGAGCTTGGGGCGCCCTGCCGCGATCCATTCCTGCTGGACGCGGTCGGCGTAGGAAGCGTGGCGGCCGTCGGTGAAGACGGCACCCGTCGCCCGGTTGAAGCGTGGGCGCGCCCACGCGACAGGCTTGCCCGGGATGGATAGACGGAGGCTCATCGGGCCGCCCACGCTTCCCATGCCGCCGTGTGGCTCGGCGGTCCGAGGTCCCACGTGAAGGGCTCGGCGTGCCGCACTTCCTGCCGCGGCGTCCCCGAACGTCGCGGTACAGCCTCTAGGCTCGGAGGGTCGTCATCCCCCTGCTCGGAGCCGGTTTCGGAGGACTTGGCGGCACTCGACGGAACTTCGCTGTATCCGCCGTCGTCGCCTTCCCAAGCCGAAGGTCGCGGGTTCGAACCCCGTCGTCCGCTCTCTCGCACGGACGTGGTGAGCGTGGTCGTGCCCGCCACTCCGTCCCCTCTCGTACCGACGCGCGAGGCCTGCTCGTCGCTGAGCCTGCCGTCGCACCCCGAGCCGCAGTGCTCGCAGAGGACGAGGGCGGGCGCCCCCCACCGGAGGGCGCCCGGGAGCCGGAGCTCGACGCGGTGCTACCTCACCAGCCGCCCGCCGGTCGTCCTCACGACCTTGCCCGCCACGCTGATCGTGACCCGGAACGGCCCCTTCGCGAGCCTGCGGCTCCTGAAGGTGACCTTCACCGGGCCCGGCGCCTTCAGCCTCACCCGCTTGCCGAGGGAGACGGCGGGCTTCCTGACCGAGCCCTGGCGGAGCCGGATGAGCGCCGGTCCGGCGGCGCTCGACCCGATCAGCACCGACACGCCGCTCGCGCGCGCGTTCGCGACCGACAGGCCCTTCGGCAGGGTGGTGGTGAACGTGCGGCGGGCGGGGCCGCGGGCGGGCGTGCCGCCGCCGCCGGCCGCACCACCGCCGCCGCCGGGCGGGGCGAGGACCGTGAGCGTGCCGACGCCGGTGCGGACCCCGTTGAAGGCGCTGCCGAAGTCGGCGGTGAACGTCACCTCATAGGTTCCGGGTCGTGCGTCCACGGGGATCCCGACGGCGGCGAATGCCGTGCCGTCGCCGTTCTGCGGCGGCCGGAGCGTGCCGGGCGTCACCTCGACCGTCGCCCCGGGCAGGGTCGTCGTCGCGCTCACCGGGATGGTGCCGAAGACGAACGGCTCGATGTTCGCGTTCCGGAGGATGAACGGCATCGTCGCGACGGTGCCCGGCAGACCGCTGGCGCGCGCCCCGGTGGTCACGACGCCGTAGTCGGGTGACGCGCTCGTGACGTCCACCTGGGAGTCGAGGCAGTAGACGAGGCTGTTGTCGCCCGCCCCGTCCTTGAACGCCTGCGTCAGCGAGGGTCCGCAGGCGACGGCGCGGTCGGCGGGCGCGTCGCCCGCGATGTTGCGGATGCCCACCACCCAGGTGGAGGTGAGGGTGGCGATCGAGTAGGGCGACCCGTCCGCCTTGCGGGGCAGCTGCCACCTGGCTGCGACGAAGAGCGACTGCTGGAAGGAGTTCGCCGTCGCGTAGTTGATCGTCGGCGAGATCCAGCCCACCCACTTGCGTCCCGCGGGCGCGGGCTGGAGGCGCTGCAATTCGGCGGCGTAGCCGGGGCTCTCGGAGAACGGCACCGATTCGGGGGCGGTGGAGACCAGGGACGCCGGCGCGCCCACATCGGCGGGGATCTGCGCGCCGAGGAGGAGTTGGCGGAGGCCGCTCGTCGCGTCGAGGTTGATGTTGCCCTTGTCGGCGCACTGGTTGGCACCGGGGCCGGACGCGCAGATCCGCACGCCGTGCTGCACCTGACCGAGGGGGGCGCCTCCCGAGCTGCTGAACTGGAGGACGGCGCAGCCCGAGGTGAGCAGCGGGATGGTGAGGGCGATCGCGAGGAGCAGGAACCGCCGTGCGCGTCGCGTCCGTGTCATGTCGTCTCCGGGGCCGGGTGTCTCTCCGTCGCATCAAGCCACGGCCGCCGGGCGCGGGGCAACCCCCGTCGGGGGATGACGTCCCCCCCATGGGCCGTCCACCGTCTGCCCGGCGGCCGGATCGCCGGGGTCCTCATCCAGGATCCCAAGGCGACCCGAACGTCACCCAGCGATTCCGGGTGGCCCGGCCGGTCGTCGCGGGCCGGGGGTCGGGCCGGCCCCTCAGCCGGGGGCCGCGTCGCCTCCGGTCGCCGGAACCCCTCGCGGACGCGCGTGACCGGGGCGCTCCATCGCCGCGACGAGGTGGCGCGCGATCGTCTCCGGATCCGGGGGGCATCCCGGGATCCGGATGTCGACCGGCAGGACGTCCCCGACCCCGTTCAGGTGCTCGCGGGGGTCGCCGAGGAGGCCGCAGCCGAGGGCGCAGTCGCCGAGGGCGGCCACGAGGCGCGGCTCCGGCATCGACGCGTACGCGACCTCCAGCGCGTGCCGCATCCGGGTCGTCACCGGCCCCGTGATCAGGAGGACGTCGGCGTGGCGGGGAGACGCCGTGATGAACAGGCCGAACCGCTGCATGTCGTGGAACGGGCCGGCGGTGGCCTGCAGCTCGTGCTCGCATCCGTTGCACGACCCCGCATCCACGTGACGCAGGTGCAGGGACCCGCGGGGTCCGCGGGGGAGGGCGATCTCGCGCCGCTGCCGGGCGAGGTGGCGCAACAGGAGGAACACGGCTACCGGTCCACGCAGGCGTAGCAGAGCTCGAAGCTCTTGTTGATCAGGGGGAAGTCCGGGAGGGTCGCGCCCGCCGCGGCCCGGGCGACGGCCGGCCAGTTCGCGTACGACCCGGTGCGCAGGTGGACGCGCCGCGCCACGTCCCCGTCGAGCTCCACCGCGCACACCGTCCGCCCGCGCGCGCCCTCCACCCGCCCGACGCCGTGGGCGCGCGGCGACCCCGCGACGGTCGCCCCGCCCGGTCCGAGCGGCCCCGAGAGGAGGTCGTCGAGGAGGTCGAACGTCTGCCGCAGTTCCACCACGCGCACCTCAACCCGCGCCGCGACGTCGCCCGCCGGGTCCTCCGGCGACGCGGCGCGGAACCCCGCGTACCAGAGGCGCGGGGAGCCCTCCCTCACATCGCCGGCCAGCCCGCTCGCGCGCGCCGCGGGCCCCACCATCCCGAGGCGGCGGGCCTCGTCGCGCGACACCACGCCGGTGCCGCGGGTGCGATCCCGCAAGGCGGCGTCGAGGAGGAGCGAACGCCCCGCGCGCGTCGCGTCGGCCCGCAGGTCGGCGAGGTCGCGCCGGGCCGCCGCGACCGCCGCGGCCGGGAGCGGCAGGTCGCTCGCGCCCACCGCCACCGACCCGAACAGGAACCGGTGGCCGACGAGCCCGTGGACGACCCGCTGCGCGCGCTCCTTGAAGCCGGCGAACGCCATCGCGCCCGGCGCCAGGCCCACACCCGCGCAGATCTGCCCGAGGTCGTTCAGGTGGTTGTAGAGCCGCTCCAGCTCGAGCAGCAGCGTCCGCGCCCGGCGCATCGGCTCGTCCGGCCACATCCCCCGCGCCTGCTCCACGGCCTCGGCGAACGCCACCGTGTTCGCCACCGCGCACGCCGCGCAGGCGCGCTGGACGACGGGGAGCGCGTCCGGCGCGGCGCGCCCCTCGGCGGCGCGCTCCAGGCCCCGGTGCTTGTGGAAGAGGCGGGCGTCCACGTGGAGGATGCGCTCCCCGACCGCGTGGAAGCGGAAGTGCCCCGACTCGATCACCCCCGCGTGGATCGGCCCCACCGCGACCTGGTGGACGTCGGTGCCCGCGACGGGCGTCATCCACGCGGCGGGGTCCTCCGGGTGATCGACCAGCGGGCGGTGGACGCCGCCCTCGAACGTGACCCCGTGGAGGTCGTGGGCCTCCCGCTCGTCCCAGTCGAGCGCGGGCACCAGGTCCACCACCGACGGCGCGACCCCCGCCGGGAGGGGGCACCGCACCAGGAGGGGCCCGTCCGGCAGGGCGACGACGCACCGCACCTCGGCCACGCCGTCGGCGCCGTGGGCGGCGAACAGGGCCTCCACGACGCCACCCGCGGCGAGGGCGTCCTCCACCTCGCCGCGCAGACCCCACGGGCCGACCGTCGTGACGCGCAGCGCGTCCACGCCCGGCATCACGCCCCCCCGCCGACGGCGCGCACCAGGTCCGAGCCGGGCAGGGAGTACGCCAGCGCGCTCAACGCGAGCAGCAGCGCGAGGCAGACCACCGCGGTCCCCGCGATCAGCCGCGTGCCGCGCCGGCCGCTCGGTCGCCGCCCCGACGGCCGGCCCGCGAGGCCCTCCACCAGGACGTGGGCCATGCCGAGGAAGCCGAGGGCGAGGAGCACCGCCGACAGGGCGCCCACCCAGATCATTCCGGCGGCGAACCCACCCGACAGCACCAGGACCTCGCTCAGGAACAGCGGCGACGGCGGGATGCCGGAGAGGGCCGCGAGGCTCAGGCCCACCGCCCCCGCGATCGGGGGGCTCTGCGCGACGAGGCCGCGGGGCGGTCGCCGCCCCGCGGCCGGCTGGTACCGCAGCAGCGGCACCGCCGCCGAGAAGCCGAGCGCCTTCGCCACCCCGTGGGCGAGGACGTGCAGGAGGGCCCCGGCCGTCGCGAGGGGATGCATGAACCCGATCGCGAGCGCGAGGACGCCCATGTGCTCCAGGCTCGAGTAGGCGAGGAGGCGCTTCCAGGGGAGCGGCCGCCACAGGAACGGGACGGCGAGGGCCAGCGAGACGAGGCCGAACCCGACGAAGAGCACCCGGATCGCCTGGGCGCCCACCGCCGGCTCCATGGCCAGGGCCACGCGCCACGCGACGAGAGCCACCGTCGGCAGCAGCGCCGCCGACAGCAGCGCGCTCACCGGCGGCGGGGCCTCGCTGTGCGCGTCCGGCAGCCAGTTGTGGACCGGCGCCCAGCCCACCTTCGTGGCCAGTCCCACGACGATGAGGACGACGGCGGAGAGTGCCGGGGCGTGGTCGAGCGTCGCCGCGCGATCGGTCAGCGGCCCCCACTCCAGCACCGACAACGACGCCTCGCCGGTGGCCGCCGCGGCGTAGAGGACCACGATGCCGAACAGCGCCACCGTCAGGCCGACGCTCGTGAGGACGAGGTACTTCCAGCCGGCCTCCAGGGCGCTCCGGCGGCCGCTGAACGCCACCAGCAGCGCCGACGCCGCCGTCGTCGCCTCGATGAGGATCCAGGCCACGCCCAGGTTGTTCGCGAGCGGCACCGCGATGAGGGCGGCCCAGAAGAGGCAGAGCGCCACCCAGTAGACGTGGCGGGTGCGGACCGCCCCGCCGCGGGAGCTGGGGTTGGCGCGCAGGAACGCCGGTGAGAACGCCGCCGACCCGGCGCCCACCACGGCGATCGTGAGGAGGAACACGGCACCCGGTGCGTCGACGATCCACCACGACCCCGTCCGGGGGGCGTCACCGGCGCCCGCGAGCGCGATCGCCGCGAGGAGGACCGCCGGCGCGGCCGCCGCCAGGCCACCCCACCGCCCCGCCCGGTCCGCCCACGCGGCGGACCGGCACGCCAGCACGGCGAGGGCGACCACGATCGGCGCGAGCGGCGCCGCGGTGGCCAGGGCGCCGACGAGGTCAGCCACGGATCCCCCGCAGGACGTCCGAGTCGGACGTGCCGAAGGCGGACAGGATCCGGCGCTGGAAGACGGCGGCGACCGCGATCAGCAGGACCAGGTCGAACGCCACCCCCAGCTCGACGACGAGCGGCAGGCCGCCGCGGACGGACACCGCCGCCACCGCGATGCCGTTCTCGGCCACCAGGAAGGCCAGCACCGCGAACACGGTCGCGCGGCGCGCGAGCGCCAGGGCGAGGCCGGTCGCGAGCAGGGCCGCCGCCGCGTCCTCCGCCGCCCGGCTCTCCAGTCCGAACGGCGGCAGGAGCGCCACCACCAGCAGGGCGAACGCCGCGGCGCCCCCCACGCGGACCAGGACGCCCGTCGCCTCCCGGTGCGGGCGGGACTCGGCGGAGCGGCGGATCCCGACGCCGACGATCGCGCCCACCACGACCGCCTTCACCATCAACAGGGCCGCCGCGACCGCGAACTCCGCGGACCGCCCGGGGGTCATCGCGAGCGCGGCGACGGCCACGAGCACCGTCTGCGCGGTGACGAGCGCGGCCGCCACGGGGGGCCGCGCGGCGACCGCGGCCAGGCCGAGGGCCACCAGCAGCCACAGCACCCCGCCGCTCACGCCCCGCCGCCCGCGGCCCAGGTCACGAGGCCGACGAGGGCCACCCCGGCCCCGGTGAGCAGCAGCCCCGGGACGCGCAGCAGGCGCATCTTCGGCTGCCAGGTCTCCACCACCGCGAGCGCCGCCACCAGCAGCCCGACGGAGGCGGTGGCGGCGAGGAGCCCCGGCCAGGTCGAGGAGGGGTGCGGCACGAAGACGGCGGCGGCGAGCACCAGCACCACCCAGTGGCGCGCGGCGGAGGCCCACTGGAGGTAGGCGAGGTCCCGCCCCGCGTACTCCAGCAACGGCCCCTCGTGGATCATCGTCAGCTCGAGGTGGGTGTCGGGGTTGTCGATCGGCTGGCGCCCGGTCTCGAGCAGCACGACGACGCCCATCGCGAGCGCCCCGCACCACTGGGCGGGCTCGGCCCAGACCGCCGTGCCGGACGTCGCCGCGACGATCTCCCGGAGGTCGGTGCTGCCCGCCGCCAGCGACGCGAGCAGCACGACCAGCACCAGGAGGGCCTCGCCGAAGACCGCGAACGTCATGTCCCGGGAGGCCCCCATGAGGCCGAAGCCGGCGCCGGTGTCCCACGCCGAGAGGGCCATCGCGACGCGGGCGAGCGCCAGCAACCCGATGACCAGCACCAGGTCGTTGCCGAGCGGCCCGGCGACGCCGCCCACCGCGACCGGCACGATGAGCAGGCAGAGCGCGAGCGCGGCGGCGACCACCGGCGGCGCCGCGCGGTAGGCGATCCCCGTCCCCCGCGGGTCGACCGCGCTCCGCCCCCACAGGCGGCGGAGCTCCCGGTACGGCTGCAGCGCGCCGGGGCCGCGCCGCCCCTGGAGGCGCGCCTTGACCGCCTGCACGCCGCCCGGCAGGGCGGGTGCGAGACCGGCGCCGGCCACCTGGACGCCGAGGACGACCGCGTCGGACGCGCTCACCCGAGCGCCCCCAGGCGGGCGAGGGCGAGGAGGGCGGTGACGAGCCCGACGAGGTACGCGATGTACATGCGCAGGCTCCCCGACTGCAGGCGCCGCGTGGCGGCGGCCCCGGCCATCGCCAGGCGCACCGCCGGCCCGTACAGCAACCCGTCGAACAGGTGGGGCACCGCGCCCCGGTGGCGCACCTCCCGCACGACCCCGCCCCGCTCCACGACGTCCACCTCGCGCTCCGGCCGCAGGACCGCCGACAGGGTGAGCAGCACCGGCTTGGTGAACGCCGCCGACGTCCAGGCGAGCCGGTCGTCGGGCGGCTGGCCACAGACCCAGACGGGGGCGGGCGCCGCCGTGCGGCGGCCCCGGGCGAGCACGAGCACGGTGACGGCGGCCGCCAGGGCGACGGCGACGGCGAGCGTGGGGAGCGAGGTCCCCGCCACCGACAGACCGGCTCCGCCCGGTGGCGTCGCCTCCCCGGGGCCGAGCGCGGCGAGCGACGGCAGCACCGACCCGGGGGCGAGGCCGAGGGCGACGCAGGCCGCCGCGAGCGCCACCACGGCCAGCCGCATGGAGCGGCCGACGTCCTCCGCCCGGGCCCCCCGCGGGGTGCGCGGGGCCCCGAGCAGCACGAGCCCGATCACCTTCGCGAAGCACATGGCCGCCAGGCCGGCGGTGGCCCCGAGGGCCGCGACGGCCAGGCCGCCGCCGAGGGCGACGCCCAGGGCGTCCTGACGGCCGAGGCCGAGCAGCGACTGCAGGGTCACCCATTCCGAGGCGAACCCGGTGAGCACCGGGAGCCCGGCGATCGCGAGGGCGCCGACGAGCACCGCGGGGCCCGTCCACGGCATGCGGCGCAGGACGCCCCCGAGGCGGTCCAGGTCGAGGCCCCCCGCGGAGCGGTCGATCGACCCGGCCCCGAGGAACAGGAGCGCCTTGAACACGGCGTGGTTGAGGGCGTGCAGCAGGGCGGCGGCGAGGGCGAGGGAGGCCCACGCGTCCTCGCCGCGTCCGGCGAACAGGGCGGCCGCGCCGAGCCCCAGCACGACGATGCCGACGTTCTCGATCGTCGAGAAGGCGAGGAGGCGCTTGAGGTCGCGCTGGAAGAGCGCGTAGAGGACGCCCACGAGCGCCGACAGTCCGCCGAGCGCGAGCAGCGCCATGCCCACCCACGCCGGGGGGCCGTCCAGCCACTCGAGGGCCAGGCGCACCAGCCCGTAGACGGCGACCTTCACCATGACGCCGGACATCACCGCCGAGATGTGGCTCGGCGCGACGGGGTGGGCCCGCGGCAGCCAGGAGTGGAGGGGCACGAGCCCCGCCTTCGTGCCGAAGCCGATCAGTCCGGCGACGGCGATCACCGCCGCCACCCCGGCCGGGGCGCCCGCGAGCGCGGAGGGGTCGGAGAGCGCCCCCTCGCGGGCGAGCAGCAGCACCGCCACCCACACGCCCGCGCCCCCGATGTGGGTGATGGCGAGGTACTCGAACACCGTCCGGCGGCCGGCCGCGTCGCCGTGGGCGACCAGGATCGCGGCGGCCGGCACCAGGGTCATCAGCTCCCAGGAGCCGAGGAACAGCGAGGCGTCCCGCGCGACCAGCACGCCGACGAGGGTGAGGGGGAACACGCCGGTGAGCGCCGCGATCGCGCGCGGATGGGACGTGCCCTCCAGGGAGTCCACGGCGTAGACGGCCGCGGGGACGCCGACGACCGCGACCATCACCAGGAAGGCCCCCGAGAGGGGGTCGGCGCCGACCGCCGGATCGAATCCGTCCACGAAGCCGGACCCGAGCGAACGGCCGGCGAACAGGCAGACGGCTCCCGCGACGCCGACCGACGCGAGGCCGAGCGCCTGGACGACGAGCGCGGCGCGCACCATCCGCGGGTGGATGCACAGGGCCGTCCCGCCGAGGAGGACGGCCAGCCCGCCGACGAGGGTGGCGGCGCCGGCGTTCAGCGGACGGGGAGCGGGATCGAGGACGTCGGGTCGTGCGCGTCGCGCCGGGCCGCGACGACCTGGTCTCCACTCACGATCTCAACCTCTCATTGTCTTGCAAGATCTATGTTTTACAATATTTGAAGATACGGCATACTCCGGTGGGGGACAAGCAGCCGGGCAATCGAGGAGGCCGCGGTGCCGGAGGGTGGTGGGAGCGGGCGGGGCGACGCCGCGGGGGACCGCACACGGCCGATCCACGTCGCCAAGGCGGAGTTCTTCCGCGTCCTCGGCCACCCGGCGCGCGTGCGCATCCTCGAGCTGCTGCGGGAGGGGGAGCACAGCGTCGGCGAGCTCCAGGTCGCGCTCGGGCTGGATTCGAGCGGGACCTCGCAGCACCTCGGCGTGCTGCGTCGCCAGGGCGTCCTCGAGAGCCGCCGCGAGGGGACCAGCGTCTACTACCGCGTGAGCGACCCGCGCATGTTCGACCTGCTCGAGGTGGCGCGCGGCATCCTCACCACCTCGCTCGAGGCCACCCAGGCCCTCCTCGCCGAGATGGCGACCGGTCCGGAGCAGGAACCGCGGACGACCCGCGCGCCCCGCCGGCGCGGGGCGACGTGAACGGCGACGCGGACGTCCTCCCGGGGGCGCCCGCGCGGTCCCGCGGCGCGTCGCCGGGGCGCGTGCTCCTCGTCGCGGGGGCGCTCGCGCTGGCGCTGTTCGGCGGCCTCCTCCTGGTGTTCACCCCGTCCCTCGAAGGCCGGCCCGGCCTGCAGACGCTGTGGGTGCTCGCGTCCCTCGTGCTCCTGAAGCTGCCCCTGCTCCTGCTCGTGTGGTGGGTCATCGTCCGGAGGCGTTCACGCGCCACCCCGCCATGGAGCCGGGAGACGACCGACGCCTTCCTCGCCCGCGCACGGGAGGGCGTGGCGCGTGCGCGGGAGGGGCGGGCGCCGGCCGTGGACCTCGCCGACCTGCGCCGGGAGGTCTGGGCGGCGACCGCCCACGCGGACCCCGCGGCGGCGCAGCAGCTCGTGGACCTCGCCCTCGAGATCGACCGGATCGCGCGTCACGGCCCGCTCACCGGCAGGGGGGCGGGGGAGCACGTCGCCGCCGTCGGCGGGCGGTCGCCCGCGCCGTGATCCCGCCGGGTCGGCCGCACGCCGACCCGTCGTTTCGCCCCCGCCCCCGGACGGGCACAGTCCCGCCGTGGCGGACGACGTCGAGCGGACACCCGACGGGCGGTTCATCGTCGTCGGCGGACGGCGCTGGCGGGCGACGGATCCCGCGATCCCCGACGCGTTGCGCGCCGAGCTCGTCCGGGAGCTGATGGCCGCCCGCCGCGAGGTCGGGGCGGCGCACGGGGAGGAGCCGCGCACGGCGGCGGCGCGGGCCCGGGTGCAGGACGCGAAGGTCGCCCTCGGGGAACGCGGCGAGCCGTGGTGGGAGCCTGCCTCCGATGCGGGGACGGCGGAGCGGTTGCGCGCCGCGATCCTCACGCTGCTGCGCGCCCGCGACCCGGCGAGCACCATCTGCCCGAGCGACGCCGCCCGCGTCGCCGGGGGCGCCGGTTGGCGTCCCTCCGTGCCGGTCGCGCGGGACGTCGCCGCCGGCCTCGCGGACGCCGGCGTCGTCGACGTGCGCCAACGCGGGCGGACCGTCGACCCGCGCCGGGCGCGCGGACCCCTGCGGATCGCCCGCGGCCCCGCCTGGCCCGGCTGAGCCTGGCGACGCCGCCGGGGCAGCCGGTATACACCCCCTCGGGGCGGGGACGTGACCGCCGGACGGAGAGGGAGGGCGCGGGACATGGCCACGAGCACCGACGCGGGGGCCGACGGGCGGCACGTCGCCGACCGCCACGACCTGATCCGCGTGCACGGCGCGCGCGTGAACAACCTCAAGGACGTCAGCGTCGAGATCCCTAAGCGCCGGCTGACGGTGTTCACGGGGGTCTCGGGGTCGGGGAAGAGCTCGCTCGTGTTCGGGACGATCGCCGCCGAGTCGCAGCGGATGATCAACGAGACCTACAGCGCCTTCCTCCAGGGCTTCATGCCGAGCCTCGCGCGCCCCGACGTCGACGTCCTCGACGGCATCACGACCGCGATCATCGTCGACCAGGAGCGGATGGGCGCCAACGCCCGCTCCACCGTCGGCACCGCCACCGACGCCAACGCGATGCTCCGCATCCTCTTCAGCAGGCTCGGCACCCCCCACATCGGACCGCCGAACGCGTTCTCGTTCAACGTCGCGTCCGTCCGAGGGAAGGGGGCCGTCACCGTCGAGAAGGGCGGTCGCACCGAGACCACCGCGCAGAGCTTCAGCCGCGCCGGCGGCATGTGCCCCCGCTGCGAGGGGATGGGCGTCGTCACCGAGATCGACCTCACCCAGCTCTACGACGCCGACCGCTCCCTCAACGAGGGCGCCATCACCATCCCCGGCTACAAGGCCGGCGGGTGGTCGGTGCGGATGTTCAGCGAATCCGGCTTCTACGACCCCGACACGCCGATCCGCGACTTCACCGAGCAGCAGCTCCACGACTTCCTCCACCACGAGCCCGTCAAGGTGAAGATCGCGGGGGTCAACATCACCTACGAGGGGCTCGTCCCCCAGGTCCAGCGGACGTACCTCGCGAAGGACCGGGAGGCGATGCAGCCCCACATCGGGGCGTTCGTCGACCGGGCCGTCACGTTCACGACATGCCCCGGCTGCGGCGGCTCGCGCCTCAGCGAGGCCGCCCGGTCATCGAAGGTCGCGGGGATCTCGATCGCCGACGCCTGCGCGATGCAGCTCACCGACCTCGCCGACTGGGTGCGCGGCCTCGACGAGCCGTCGGCCGACCCGCTCATCACCGCCCTCGGGCGCGCCCTCGACTCGTTCGTGGAGATCGGCCTCGGCTACCTCTCCCTCGACCGCCCGTCCGGCACGCTCTCCGGCGGGGAGGCGCAGCGCGTCAAGATGATCCGCCACCTCGGCTCGTCGCTCACCGACGTCACCTACGTCTTCGACGAGCCGACGATCGGCCTGCACCCGCACGACATCCAGCGGATGAACGACCTGCTGCTGCGCCTCCGCGACAAGGGCAACACTGTCCTCGTCGTCGAGCACAAGCCGGAGACCATCGCCATCGCCGACCACGCCGTCGACCTCGGCCCCGGCGCCGGCACCGCCGGGGGCGAGGTCGTGTTCGAGGGCACCGTCGAGGAGCTGCGGACCGGCGGCACCCTCACGGGGCGCCACCTCGACGACCGCGCCGCCCTCAAGGACGCCGTCCGCACGCCGACGGGCACGCTCGAGGTGCGCGGCGCGGACCGGCACAACCTGCAGGACGTCGACGTGGACGTGCCGCTCGGGGTGCTCGTCGTCGTCACCGGCGTCGCCGGGTCCGGCAAGAGCTCCCTCATCCACGGCTCCGTGTCCGGGAGGGACGGGGTCGTCGCGATCGACCAGGCCGCCATCAAGGGCTCCCGGCGCAGCAACCCGGCCACGTATACCGGCCTGCTCGAGCCGATCCGCAAGGCGTTCGCGAAGGCCAACGGCGTGAAGCCCGCCCTGTTCAGCGCCAACTCCGAGGGTGCGTGTCCCACGTGCAACGGGGCGGGGGTCCTCTACGCCGACCTCGGGATGATGGCCGGGGTCGCCACCACCTGCGAGGACTGCGAGGGCCGGCGGTACCAGGCGGCGGTGCTCGGGTACCGCCTCGGCGGCCGCGACATCAGCGAGGTGCTCGCCATGCCCGTCACCGAGGCCGAGGGGTTCTTCGGCGACGGCGAGGCCCGCATCCCCGCCGCCCACGCCATCCTCCGGCGCCTCGCCGACGTCGGGCTCGGCTACCTCAGCCTCGGCCAGCCGCTCACCACGCTCTCCGGCGGCGAACGGCAGCGGCTGAAGCTCGCCACCCACCTCGCGGAGAAGGGCGGCGTCTACGTCCTCGACGAACCCACCACCGGCCTGCACCTCGCCGACGTCGCCCAGCTCCTCGGGTTGCTCGACCGGCTCGTGGACTCCGGGAAGTCCGTCATCGTCATCGAGCACCACCAGGCGGTGATGGCCCACGCGGACTGGATCATCGACCTCGGTCCCGGCGCCGGCCACGACGGCGGCCGCGTCGTCTTCGAGGGCACCCCCGCCGACCTCGTCGCCGCCCGCTCCACCGTCACCGGCGAGCACCTCGCCGACTACGTCGCGGGCTGACCGCGCGGATTTCCGCGATCGCTGCTCCGGGGGGTGGGCACCCCCCGCCGGCCCCGCGATACTGCCCCGCATGCCTCACGTGGACGCCCGCACCCTCCGCCGCGTCGGCGTCATCGCCGCCGCTCTGCTCGCCGTCGTCGCGGCCCCCGCCGCCGGTCACACCGACATCACCTCCAGCTCGCCGGCCGACGGCGCCGTCGTCGACCGGGTGCCGGCGCGGGTGGTCCTCACGTTCGGGCAGACGATCGGGGGGGCCGAGGCCGTGACCCTCACCCGCAACGGCGTCGACAACCTCGTGAAGTCGGCTCGGCGGGACCCGCGGAACGCCCGCCGGGTGCTCGTCACCCTGAAGCAGCCGGGCACGCGGAAGCAGGCGGGCCGCTACCGCCTGTCGTGGCGCGTGAGCGCGCCCGACGGCCACGCCATGCGAGGCGTCATCGCCTTCCGCGTCCGCCCCTGAGCCTGCCGGTGGCGCGGCGCCCGGGCTAGGCTGGCGCCCGCCGTGCAGCGACCGCGCCCCGCCATGAGGCCCCTGCTCGTCGGGGCCGTCCTGCTCGCCGTCTGCGCGACGGCCCTCGGGGCCGTCGTCCACGCCGGCACCCGCGGTGGGGAGGGGGCCGCGCAGGCGCAGGCGCCCGCGCCGCCCCCCGCCGCCCCGCGGCCCACGCCGGAGCGCCCCCGGCTCCCCGGCGGCGGGCGCAGCATCCTGCCCGAGCACCGGGTGCTCGCCCACTACGGGGCGCCGCAGGCCGAGGCCCTCGGGATCCTCGGCATCGGCAGCCCCGCCACCGCGGGCGCCCGCCTGCGCCGCGCCGTGCGCCCCTGGGCGACGCCCGGCCGGAGGCCGGTGATGCCGGCGATGGAGCTGATCGCGGTGATCACCACCGCCGCCCCCGGCGCGGACGGCCGCCACCGCTTCCGCCAGGACCCCGCGGTGATCCGCCGGTACCTGCGGGCCGCCCGCGCCGCGGGGGCGTTGCTGATCCTCGACATCCAGCCGGGGCGGTCGGACTTCGTGACCGAGGCGCGGGCGCTCGCACCGTTCCTCGTGCAGCCCGACGTGGGCCTGGCCCTCGACCCCGAGTGGCGCATGGGGCCGGGGGAGGTGCCCGGACGGGTGATCGGTCAGGTCGACGCGGAGGAGGTCAACCGCGTCGCCGCCTGGATGTCGCGGATCGTCGCGGCCCACGACCTCCCCGACAAGCTCCTCCTGATCCACCAGTTCGAGGACGGCATGATCGAGCGGCGCGGCCGCCTCCGGACCCACCGCGGCATCGACCACGTCCTCAACGCCGACGGCTTCGGGACCGCCGAGGCCAAGGCCGGGACCTACCGGCGCGTCACGCGCGCCCGGCGCGGCTTCGCGACGGGCTTCAAGCTCTTCTACGAGGAGGACACCGGCCTCATGACCCCCGCCCAGGTCCTCCGCCTCCGGCCCCGCCCCGACGTCGTCATCTACGAATGACCGTCGCCCGGCAGGCGTCGACGCCGTGAGCGGCGGACGGGGGCGGCTCGTGGTGGTCGTGGCCTGCCTGTTGCTGACCGTGCTGGTGGTGGTCGCGTGGATCACCGGCGCACCCTGCACGGGGTGCCGCTGACCCTGCTCAGGCGCCGGGTGGCATCTCCGTCCGGCGGTCGCCCTCGTCGAGCTGGGACAGGATCCAGTCGCGCTGCGCCCCGGTCAGGCGCCCGAGGCTCCGCCACGCACGGTCGGGGTCGGACAGCGTCCGCTCCGTGGCGAGGCGGCCGAGGGCGCGCATGGCCTCCATCTGCTCCCACCTGGCGAGCGGCGGCTCGTCACTGTCGGGCGTGAGGGACATGGGTCTGCCCCGATCGTAGGACCCACGGCCCCCCTTACGAAAGCAGGGAACCGCGAAGGGTGCGACGACGGGGGGACCCGGCGCTCAGCGGTTGCGCAACGCGTCGATCAGCTCGTCCTTCGTCATCGACGAGCGACCCTCGATGCCGACCTCGGCGGCGGTCTCGCGGAGGTCCTCGACCGTCCTGTCCTCGTACCTCCCCGCCGAGCCGCCCTTCGACGACGGGTCGTCGCCGGCGGCCTTCGCGTTGGCGATGCGCGCGGCCTTCTCCTTGCTCGCGCCCTCGTCGCGCAACGCCTCGTAGGTCGCGTCGTCCCTCACCGACGGGCCGTGATCCCGTGCCATCGCCACACCTCCGTCGTCCGGTTCCGTGGAGACCTCGTACCCACCCCGCGGACGATCACACCGTCCCGAGCGGGACGGACGGGAGGGGCCGCCGGCGTCAGGGGGCGGGGGAGGCCGGCAGCACCGTGACGCCCGCCGTCAGCAGGACCGGGGACCCGTCGATGCGGACCCGCTCGGCGATGCGGTACGGGCCGGTCGGCACGGCCGGGATCGTGACGGTCGCGCGGGCACCGGCGCCCGTCACCGGCAGACGGGCCGCCAGCCGCCACCGCGTGCCGACCCGGTGCTGCAGCAGCGCCTCGGCGCCCCGCCGCAGCGACGCCCGGGGGCGCGCGCGCACGCCCAGCGCGACGGTCGCGCCGATCCGCGCGCCGACGGGCGCCATCAGCGCCGGGCCGGTCCGCAGCCGGGCCGTCCGGGCCCGCAGGCACGCGAGCCGGGCCGCGACCGTCGCCCCCGTGCAGGGTGTCGCCCCGTTCACCATGAGGTCCGCGGGCCCGGACGCCCCGCCGGTGGGGCGCACGGCGACGGCGAACCGGGGGGCGACCCCGTCGATCCGCCGCGCGACCACCGCCACGTCGGGCTCCGGGGTGGACGGGGCGCCGATCACGATCGCGTCGTCGCACCCCGGCCGCACCGCCGGCCCCACGGGTGCGCCGACGTCCGCCGCCGCGACCGCACCGGTGCCGAGGTACGGCACGCCCAGGTAGGTGACGCCGAGGACGCACGATCCGTCCGCCCGCTCGGCCCCGGCCCCGCCGAGCAGCGCCGCGGCCACGAGCGCCGTCGCCACGACCACCCCGGCCCCACGTGTCCCCGTCACCCCGCGCCCCCCGTCCGGGACGGCGGCCCGGCGCCACCGTCGCGCCACGCACGGTACCCGGCGCCGGGGACGCGACAGGCGTCGCCGGCGACCGAGCGGGTAGCGTCCCCGCAGGACCCCACGACCGCGACGGGAGCGTGAGTGCCGTGACGGCACCGGATCGGATCGTCATCTGCGGGGCGGGCGCCATCGGCGCCGCGACCGCCTACTTCCTCACCCGCCGCGGCGCGCGGCCGGTGCTCGTCGACCGTGCGCGGCCCGCCGCGGCGGCGTCGGGGAAGGCCGCCGGGTTCCTCGCCCTCGACTGGAACACCGGCACGCCCCTCGACGGGCTCGCGCGGGAGAGCTTCGCGCTGCACCGGGCCCTCGCCGACGAGCTCGGCGCGGAGCGCCTCGGCCACCGGCCGATGGACGCCCTCATGACGGCCGCCGCCGACGCGGGCGACCTCGAGCGGTACCGGCGCCTGCCGAACCCCGGCTGGCTCGACGGGAACGTCGTCGCCCACGAGGTCATCGGCGGCCCCGCGACCACCGCCCAGGTCGACCCGCGGGCGTTCACCACCACCCTCGCGGAGGAGGCCGTCGCCGCCGGCGCGGAGCTCGTGACGGGCGTGGTCGACGGACTCGTCCTCGACGAGGCGTCCGGGGCGGTCCGGGGCGTGTCGATCGACGGGGAGGTCCGCGACGCCGACGCCGTCGTGCTCGCCCTCGGCCCGTGGACGCCGCAGGCGCAACGCTGGATCCCGCTCCCGCAGGTCTTCGGCACGAAGAGCGCGAGCGTCGTCCTCGGCGCCGACGCCCCCGCCCAGGCCGTGTTCAGCGAGTACGTCGCCGGCGACGGGCGCCGCAGCACCATCGAGATCTACCCGCGGGCGGGGGGGACCGTCTACATCTCGGGGCACCCCGAGCACGGGACCCTCCCCGACGACCCCGGGGAGATCGCACCGACCGACGCCGCGGTCGGGGAGCTGCGGCGGATCGCCGGCGTCCACTCCGCCGCCCTCGGCGACGCCGAGCTCGTCGCGGCGACCGCCTGCTACCGCCCCCTCACCGTCGACGGCGTCCCCCTGATCGGCCCCGTCCCCGGCGTCCCCGGGGCGATCATCGCCACCGGCCACGCGTCGTGGGGGATCCTGAACTCCCCCGCGACCGGGCGGATGGTCAGCGAGATGCTGCTCGACGGGCGGTCGACGTCCCTCGACGCGACGCCGTTCGACCCGGCCCGCCTGCCTGCGGGGCGCATCGCGGGATGAGCCGCCACGACCCCACCCGGGCCCCCGCACGGGTCCGGGTGGGCGAAGCCCGTGGCGTGCGTGGGATCCGCGGGGTTCGGGCACCATCCCCCGCGTGCCCTTTTCCCACCGGGGCCGGCGGGCCTCGAGTCCCGGCGGCCCTCCGTCACCCTGCGCGCGTGCCGTGACCCCCTCGTGACGCCGCCGCGTCGCGCACCCCGCGGCACCCCGACCGCACCGTCCCTGACCGCCGTGCTCGGCGGGCTCGCCGACGGCGTCGTCGTGTGGGACCGCGACGGCGCGGTCCTCGTGGCCAACGACACCGCACGCGCACTGCTCGGCGCGGCCGGCGGGGCCCTGCCGGCCGCGCCGGACCTGGCCGCCGGTCCCGCCCGCCGCGACGAGGTCGTCGCGGTCCCCGGCGCCGACGGCCGCGTGCGGTGGCTCGCCGTGACCACCACCACCATCGACGATGGCGCGGTCGTCGGCGTGCTGCGGGAGATGGGGGAGCGCCACCGCGTCGCGCGCGACGAGGCGCTCGAGGCGCGCACCCACGCGGCCGTCGCGCGGGTCGCGACGGCGGTCGCCCGCCAGGCGTCCACGGCCGAGCTGTTCCGCATCGTCGCGACGGAGGCCCGGGCCCTGCTCGGCGCCGACGCCGGCGTCCTGGTGCGCCTCGACGGCGGCGGGCAGGCGGAGCTCGTCGAGAGCCGGATGGCGCGCGGCGTGGAGCGGTGCCGCCCGGCGCGGACCGTGCCGCTCGCCGACCTCCCGGCGGTCACCGCGGCGGTGTCCGAGGGGCGTCCCGCCGTCTGGCACCGCGACGCCGGCGGCACCGACGGCGCGTTCCGCTGCCGCAGCCGTGCCGCGGCGCCGGTCCGCCACGGCGACCGCGTGTGGGGCTGCCTCGTCGCCGTGCGCCTCGACGGCGACGTCAGCCACGCCGCGGCCGAGGCGCTCGCGCGCCTCGCCGACGTCACCGGCATCGTCGTCGCCGCGATGGAGGGCCACGAGCGCGTCGCCGACGACACGTCGACCCTTCTGCTCGCCGGCGGGCTCGACCCCGCGGCGACCCTCGACGCGATCGCCGAGGCCGCGCGCCGCGAGCTGGGCGCCGACCGCGCGACGGTCTACGTCAGCCGCGACGCCGAACGGCCCGTCGGCGCGGTGCACACCACCGAGCGCGACCCACGGCGCCGCCACGCCCTCGAGCGCGCCACCCGTCGCCTGCGGGAGGAGCTACCGGTGCTGCGGCGGCTCCTGGAGCGGCCCGACCCCCTGCTCGTGATCGAGGACGTCCGGGCCGACCCCGGGATCTCGCCCGACATGATCCGGTCGATCGGGGCGGGGGCCTTCGCGGGCCTGCGCCTCGAGCACCACACGGTGGAGCAGGCGGGCGCCCCCGCGCTGCTCGGGACGTTGTTCGTCTCGTACGACGACCGCCGGGACATCACCCCCCGCGACCGCCGCCGCCTGCGCTCCCTCGGCGCCCTCGCGTCGCTGGCGCTCGCCAACTCGCGCCTGCACGAGGGGACCCGCCTGAGCCTGGAGGACGCCGAGCGCCGCGCCGCCGCCGACCCCCTCACCGGCCTGCTGAACCACCGCTCGTTCCAGGAGCGGCTGCTGACCGAGTTCGACGGGGCGACGCGGGCGGGCACCCCGCTGTCGCTGGTGCTGCTCGACCTCGACCGCTTCAAGGCCGTCAACGACACCCACGGCCACCAGGTCGGCGACCGCGTCCTCGCGGAGGCCGCGCGGCGCCTCGCGGCCGTCACCCGCCCCGGGGACACCCTCGCGCGCGTCGGCGGCGAGGAGTTCGCCTGGCTCCTCCCCGGAGCCGACGAGCACGCGGCGTGGAACGCGGCGGAGCGGGCCCGGTCGGCGATCGGGGACGCTCCGTTCGCGACGGCCGGTGACCTGTCGATCTCGGCGGGGGTGTGCGACACCGCCCACGCCCGCGACGCGTCCGAGCTCTTCCGCCTCGCCGACGGGGCCCTCTACTGGGCGAAGGGGCACGGGCGTGACGTCACCCTCCGGTACTCGCCCGACGTCGTCGAGGTGCTGTCCGCCCAGGAGCGGGCCGAGCGGCTCGAGCGCTCCCAGACCCTGTCGGGGCTGCGGCTGCTCGCGCGGGTGGTGGACGCCCGCGACCCCTCGACCCGCCGCCACTCCGAGCGCGTCGCCGAGATGGCGGTGCGCCTCGCGACGGCGATGGGCTGGCCGATGGAGCGCATCCTCGCCCTGAGCGAGGCGGCCCTCGTCCACGACGTCGGCAAGATCGGCGTCCCCGACGACGTGCTCCACAAGCCCGCCCGCCTCACCGTCGAGGAGTTCGAGGTCATCAAGCGCCACGCGCCGCTCGGGGCGGACATCGTGCGGGGCATCCTCTCCGCCGAGCAGATCGCGTGGGTGCGCGGCCACCACGAGCGGTACGACGGGCGCGGCTACCCCGACGGGCTGGCGGGGGAGGACATCCCCGACGGCGCCCGCATCCTCGCCGTCGCGGACTCGTGGGACGTGATGGTCAGCGTCCGCGCGTACACCACGCCACGGTCGGTGGCGGAGGCGCTGGAGGAGTGCGCGGCGTGCGCGGGCGGGCAGTTCGCGCCCGAGGTCGTCGCGGCCCTCCACCGCCTCGCCGCGGCGGGTCCCATGGAGCCCATCGGCGACTGACCTGCGCGGCGCCCCGCCCGGTGCACCGGGCGGGGCGCGTGCCCGCTACCGGGCGCGGATGACGAAGCCCTTGACGACGGTCCGGGGCGTCCCGGACGCCGGGCGCAGCACGAGACGGACGCGGTAGCGGCCGGCGGTGAGCTTGCGGCCCAGGGTCAGGCGGCGGTTGCCGGCCGCGACCCGGGTGATCTTCGTGGCGCGCACCCGCTGGTACCCGGCGCGGCCGACCCGCTTGCGCTCGAGCACCGTGCTGAGTCGCACCGCCGTGTTGAGGCGGAACCGCGCGGTAGTGACGCGGGCCCGGCTGGTGCCGACCTTCCAGCGCGCGAGGGACGGCCGGACGGCCGGGCCGCCGCTCGGCGGGGGCGACTCGGTCAGGCCGTCGGTGGAGACGATGATCGTGCGCGACAGCACGCTGGTGGCGCCGGCCGCGTCGGACGACCGGAGCCGGATGACGTAGGTGCCGACCCGGTCGAACCGCCGGGTGACGCTCGGCCCGGTGCCGTCGGCGAACGCGCCGGTGCCGGCCGTGTCCCACGCGCGGCTGGCGACGGCGCCGCCCTCCGGGTCGGTGACCTGGGCGGACCCGAACGTCACCGTGGCGCCCACCTTCGGCGAGGTGTCGGAGGCGCTGATGACGCCCGCGGGCGGGGCGTTGCGGGACAGCGTGACGAGGTCGGCCGCGAAGGCGTCGCCCGGCAGGGCGGGGATCTGCGAGACGTAGACGTCCACCTGGCTGCCGGCGCGCTGGGAGGTGAAGACCGGCGTCGTGACCTGCTGGAACGCGCCGGTGAGGACGACCTCGCCCTCGAGCCGGGCGATCAGGTCGCCGTCGGCGTTCCGCTCGCGCACCCAGACCTTGCCGAGCTTGCCGATCGACTGGGCGCTCTGCGCCCGGATCCAGGCGGACGCGACGAACTGGGTCCCCGCCGGCACCGACGTGCCGCCCGACGAGACGGCGTCGTCGATCGAGTACCCCTCGAGGCCGTCGGCGGTCGGCCCGGCGACGACCTGAACGGCCGAGCTGCCGTCGGGGGCCTCGCCCGGCGCCAGCGGCAGCTGGCTGAACGTCGACCGGAACCCGCTCCAGTCGGCGCTCGGGTCGCGCTCGAAGGAGGGGTTGGCGACGAGGTTGCCGGCGGGCGGGGGCTCGGCGAGGGCCGTCGCGGCGCCGAGCGCCAGCAGGCCCGCGAGGGGCGTCGCCACCCGGCGGGCGCGGGTGCGTGTGCGGGATGAGGGAGTCGTCATGGGCGCGAGTCTAGTAGCGGCCGCCACCGCCCCCGCAGGGGGCGGGTACGACGGGTGGTATAAAGACGCGATGCACCCCCCTTGGTGATCCCCCCGCCGATCCCCTGACGACGCGACGCGGCTCGCACGCCGCGCCGTCGCGTGGTGCGCGCTCGCGGACGCGGTGCCGCTGTACCCCTGTACGCGCTGCTGTTCGCCGACGCGGGCATGTCGGGGTCGCAGATCTCGGCGCTGTTCATCATCTGGTCGGTCGTCGCCGTGGTCGCCGAGGTCCCCTCGGGGGCCCTCGCCGACCGGTACTCGCGCCGCGTCGCCCTCGTGGGCGCGGGCGTCCTGCAGGCCCTCGCGTACGCGCTGTGGATCACCGTCCCGTCGTTCGCCGGCTTCGCGGCGGGCTTCGTGCTGTGGGGCGTCGGCGGCTCCCTCGCGACGGGGGCGTTCCAGGCGCTGCTGCACGACGGGCTGACCCACGCGGGCGCGAGGCAGCGGTACGGCGCGGTGCTGGGCCGCGCGGAGGCCGCGTCCCTCGCGATCCAGGTGCCCGTCGCGGGGGCGGCGAGCGCGCTCGCGGCGGTGGGCGGGTACACGCTGGCGGGGTGGGTCAGCGTCGGGACGTGCCTCGGCGCCGCCGCCCTCGCGGCGTCCCTGCCCGACCACCGCGTCGCCGCCGGGGACGACGGCGAGGCGGAGCCGGGGTACCTGGCGACGCTGGTCGCCGGCGTGCGCGAGGCGGCGGGCGCGGCGCCTGTGCGGGGCGCCGTGCTGGCAATCGCGGTCCTGACGGCGTTCGAGGGCCTCGAGGAGTACTCGCCGCTGCTCGCGGAGGACTGGGGGGTGCCGGTCGGCGCGATCCCGCTGGCCCTGCTCGCGGTGCCCCTCGCGGGCGCCGCCGGGTCGGCCCTCGCCGGCCGCGTCACGGGCGCCGGCACGGCGGCGCTGACGGCGGCCCTCGGCGTCGCGGCCCTCGCCCTCGGCGCGGCGGCGGTCCTGGGGCGGCCCGCCGGGATCGCCGGCTTCGCCCTCTTCTACGGCCTGTGGCGGATGGTCCTCGTCGTGGCCGACGTGCGGCTGCAGGAGCGCATCACCGGTCCCTCGCGGGCGACGGTGACGTCGGTGGCGGGTCTCGGCAGCGAGCTGTCGGTGGTCCTCCTGTTCGGCGCGTGGGCGGCGGGCGGGATCGTGGTGGCGACGGTCCTCGCCCTCGTCACGGCGGCCACGGTGCCGCGGTTGCTGCGCCGCGCGGGGCGGTGACCCGTCAGCCGCCCGCGGGTTCCAGCTCGCCCGCCCGGGTGAGGATGGCGGCGTACTGCCCGCCCCGGGCGAGCAGCTCGGCGTGGGTGCCGCGCTCGGAGATCCGCCCGCCGTCGAGCACGACGATCTGGTCGGCGTCGCGGATGGTGGAGAGGCGGTGGGCGATGGCGATGACGGTGCGGCCCTCCGCGAGCCCCTCGAGGGCCTCCTGCACCGCCCGTTCCGTCTCGGTGTCGAGGGCGCTGGTCGCCTCGTCGAGGATGAGGATCGGGGGGTTGCGCAGCACGGTGCGGGCGATGGCGATGCGTTGCTTCTCGCCGCCGGAGAACCGGTACCCGCGTTCGCCGACGACGGTGTCGTAGCCGTCGGGCAGGGCGGAGACGGCCCGGTGGATCTGCGCCGCCATCGCCGCCTGCTCGACCTCCTCGTCGGTGGCGTCGGGCCGGGCGAAGCGGATGTTCTCCCGCACGGTGGCGTGCACGAGGTACGTCTCCTGGGAGACGACGCCGACGGCGTCGGCGAGTGAGGCGAAGGTGACGTCGCGCACGTCGACGCCGTCGATGGTGACGCGCCCGCCCTCGACGTCGTAGAGCCGGGCGACGAGGTAGCCGAGCGTCGTCTTCCCCGACCCCGTCTCCCCGATGACCGCCGTGGTGGTGCCGGGGGGGACCTCGAGGGACACGTGGTCGAGGGTGCGGCGGGTGCCGTCGTACGAGAACGAGACGTCCTCGAAGCGCACCTCCCCGCGGAGCCGGTCGCGGTCGAGGACGACGGCGTCGGGGGCCTCCCGGATGTCGACGGGGAGGTCCTGGTACTCGAAGATCCGGTCGAACAGGGCGAGGGACGTCTGGATGTCGATCTGCACGTTCAGCAGCGACATGATGGGGCGGAACAGGCGCGTCTGGAGCGTCGTGAACGCGACGACGGTGCCGATGGTGACGGGGTCGCCGACCCAGGTCTGGCCGGCGAACCAGTAGACGGCGGCGGGCATGACGGCGAACGCCGTGGTGATGGAGGCCATCGTCCAGCGGCCCGCCATCCGCTGGCGCACCTCGAGCTCGGCGAGGCGCTGCGACTCGGCGTGGAAGCGGTCGGCGAGGGCGCCGGAGCGCCCCATCGTCTTCCCGAGGAGGATCCCCGACACCGAGAGGGACTCCTGGACGATGCTCGACATGTCGGCGATCGTCTCCTGCCGGCTGGTGGTGATCTCCTTGCGTTGCGCGCCGACGCGGCGGGTGAGGATCACGAAGAACGGCAGCAGCCCCAGCGAGAAGACCGCGAGGCGCCAGTCGAGGATGAACATCGCGATGACGCTCGCGATGACCGTCGTCGCGTTGGAGACGATCGACGTGGCGGTTGACGTGACGACGTTCTGCACCCCGCCGATGTCGCTCGCGATCCGCGACTGCACCTCCCCGGTGCGGGTGCGGGTGAAGAACGCGAGGGACATGCGCTGCAGGTGCCGGTACACGGCGGAGCGCAGGTCGTGCATGACCCGCTGGCCGACCTGGTTCGACAGGAGGGTCTGGAACACGCCGAGGATCCCCGTCGCGACGGCGATCCCGATCATCCCGCCGACGAGGATCGTCAGGAGCCGGTCGTCGCGTTCCGGCAGGGCGGTGTCGAGGATCGCCCTCAGCAGGAAGGGCGAGACGATGTCGAGCGCCGCCGCGAGCGCGATCAGCGAGAGGACCGCGACGAGCCGTAGCCGGTAGGGCCGGAACAGGCCGATGACGCGCCGGACGTTGGCCCTCCGCGTGGCGGGGTCGTCGGGGCGCGGCGGCGGGTCGGGCCGGACCCCCATGCCCATCCCCATCCCGCCGCCGTCACCGCGGCCGCGGGTGCTCATCGCCCGGTCACCGACCGTGGATACCACACCGGTCGGCGAGCACGGCGCGCGTCCGCCCCGCGGGGCACGATGTGGCGGGCCCGGGACAAGGAGCGGGGTGGGCGTCGTCAGACCGGGTGAGATGAGCGACGACGACCCCGCCCTCGTGCGCCGCGCCCTGCGTGGCGACGCCGCCGCCGCGGAGGCGCTGTTCACCCGTCACTTCGACGCGGTGTGGCGGGTGGCGTTCGGGATCACCGCGCAGCGGGCCGCCGCCGACGACGTCGCCCAGGCGGCGTTCGAGAAGGCGTTCCGTGCCCTCCCGGCATGGTCGGGGGAGGGGGAGTTCGGTGCGTGGCTGCGCCGCATCGCGGTCAACCAGGGCCTCGACCACCTGCGCCGCGCGCGCCGCCGCCGCGCGCAGGAGGTCGCCCTCGACGACGCGTCGGCCGACTGGGAGGACGCGTCGCCCGACCCGGAGGTCGCCGCCGCGATCCGGATGCTCGACCCGGACCGGCGGACGGTGGTGGTGCTGCACCACTGGTACGGCTACACGTTGGCGGAGGCGGCCGACCTGCTCGGCATCCCCGTGGGGACGGCCCAGTCGCGCCTCGCCCGCGCCATGCGCGACCTGCGGCAGAGGCTGGGGGTGACGACGTGAGCGACCTCGTCCCGCGGATCCGGGGCGCCGCCCCCCACGCCGTGGCGACCGCGGATGCGCGCGACCGGGCCCGGCGGGCGGCGATCGCCGCGATCGACGACGCCCCCCGGCACGCCACCCGGCGCCGCACGATCCGGTTCGCGGTCGCGGCGGCCGGCCTCGCCGCCGCCGCCGCGGTCGCCGCCGTCGCCATCGCGCTGCTGGCACCTGGAGGCGACTACGCGCCACGGCTGCTGCTGCCGGGCGACGACGCCCCCACCGCGCGACCGGAGCGCTCGACGGCGCGGAGCCGACCGGGGGTGACCGCGAACGTCGTCCTCCGTCCCGTGGCCGGTCTCGACATGGACGCGGCGTACGCGGGGTTCGTCCGCGTCGTCCGGGCCCGGGCGGCGCGGCGCGGACACCCCGTCGAGGTCGTCCGGGTGGACCGCGACCGGGCCCTCGTGACGCTCGAGGGGACACGTGAGTCACAGGAGGTCGTCGACGTGGTGACCGGGTCGGCCGTCGCGGCCTACGACCTCGACCGGGTCCTCGTCGGGACCTTCGCCAGCCTGCCGAACGCCCTGCGCCGCGCCCGGGAACTCGCCCCCGACGCCCCCGCCCGGATGGCGTGGCTCGTGCGTCGGGGTGGCGGCGCAGTGCGGGGCCCCGCCCCGCGCGCCGCCGACCTCCCACTCGCGACCGCACCGGCGGGCTCCGAGGTGTTGGAACTCCCCGAGGGGTACGCGGTGCTGCGGCGGCAGTACGTCCGGAACGCCCGCGGCGACGCCGAGCGCCTGCAGCCCGCCGAGTACATGTTGGTGCGGGACACCCCCTCGGTGACGCCCCTCCAGGTGACCGGGGTCGCGGACCAGAGGTCCGACCAGGGATCGCCGGGACGGCCCATCACGGTCACGCTGCGGCTGTCCGCCGACGGTCGTGCGGCATGGGATCGCCTCCTCAGCGACGTGTCGGCGCGGGCCGCCGCGCTCGGGCGGCCACAGCGGATCGTCGTCGCGACGAACGGCGACGTCTGGCAGACCACGACGGCCGACGCCGCCGGCCGCCTCGACACCCGCCCCGGCTCGCCCGCGCTGGAGCTCGGCTCCTTCCTCTCGGGCACCAGCGGCAACGGGCTACGCTCGCCCATCTCGATGTACCTGCCGGACCAGGGGTCCATCCCCGCGGTGGTCTGGGTCAGCGACGTCTACCGTGTCGGTCCGCCGCTCGCCGTTCGCGGCGAGATCGTGCGGCCGCTGCCGGCGATGGTCCGCTCGATGGTCGGGTCCCGCACGCTCGGCCCCGATCGCGGCGACCCGGCGACGGTCCGGCGCGCCCTGCTGGCCGACGGTCCGGACGGGCCGTGGGCGGTGTGGAGCTACCTCACCACCGCCGGCTCCCCGCGCAACGTGTTCACCGGGCCCCGCCGAACCGACGGGTTCGGGTTCACCTGCGTCCCGCAGGGGAGGATCACCAACTGCGGCGGCGGGCCCGGTTTCCAGGTGTACGCCGTCCCCCTCGCCGCACGGAGCATGCGGGTCCTGCTGCCCGGAGGCGCGCGCGACGCCGACGCCGTCGGCAACGGGTGGGCAATCCTCCTCGGCCCTCGCGCCCGCAACCGTGAACCCGGCCCGACGGTCCGGATCGAGGCACGGGACGCGGCGGGGCGGGTCATCGCGCGACTCCGAGAGCGAGCGGCGATCCCCTGACCCGCCTGGGACTACCCGGGGGCGCGGAGCGGCCGGGGGCGTCACGATGGTCGCTTCGGCACCGGAGCGGGAGCGCACCATGCGGATCGGGATCATCGGGTCGGGGAACATCGGCGGCACGTCGGCGGCGCTGCTCGCCCGGGCGGGGCACGACGTCGTCATCGCCAACCGGCGCGGCCCGGAATCCCTCGCCGACCTCGTCGGGTCGATCGGCCCGCGGGCGCGCGCCGGGACGGTGGAGGAGGCCGCCGACACCGACGTCGTGATCGTCGCCGTCCCCCTCTCCGCCCGGGAGGACCTCCCCGCCGACGCCCTGGCGGGGCGCATCGTGATCGACGCGATGAACCACTACCCCGACCGCGACGGCCACATCGACGCGATCGAGACGGGGGAGACGGGGTCGAGCGAGATCGTCGCGGCCCTCCTCCCCGATGCGCGGGTGGTGAAGGCGCTCAACACCATCTGGTACGAGCGCCTCCGCACCGAGGGACGCGCGACCGGCGACCCCGACCGCCTCGCGGTCCCCATCGCCGGCGACGACGCCGACGCCAAGGAGGTCGTCGCCGCGCTCATCGACGACATGGGCTTCGACGCCGTCGACGCCGGCTCGCTGCGCGACGGGCGCCGCCAGCAGCCCGGCGCCCCCGTCTACAACCGCCCACTCACGGCCGACGGCGTGCGCGCCGTGCTCGCCGAGGGCTGACGGGGGCCGGTGCGCCTCGTCCGCTAGGCGCGGAGGACCGCGAAGGCGCGGCGCGGACCGAGGCGGGAGACGCCCCGCTCGACGGTGGTGGCGACGATCCGTCCCCGCGCCGGCCGGCGGAGCGTGAGGGCGACCTTGGCCCGGCGCCCGCGGGCGACGTCGTAGCGCGCACGGGCGAGGAGGCGCGCCGGCGCGGATGCCGCGCGCAGGCTGAGGACGCCGCGGCACCGCACCCGCGCGTCGCGGGGGCACGCCAGCGCGACGACGGCGCGACCCCCGGCGCGGCGTAGTCGCGGCCCCGCGATCCGGGCCGGCGGGCCGTCGTCGATCGCGGAGGCGAGGACCGACTCGCAGCCCACGATCCGCCCGCGGATGATGAGGAGGTTCCCGGGGTCCTGGAGGTCGACGAACGCGGTGTCGGTCCCCGGCCCGCAGTCGATGGTGTCGCGGACGCCGTCCCGTGCGCCGATGACGTCGTTCCCCTCGCCGCCGAGCAGCGTGTCGGACTCCGTGCCGCCCGAGAGCGAGTCGTCGCCGATGCCGCCGTCGAGCGTGTCCGTCCCGCCCCGGCCGTCGAGGTTGTCGCGGCCCCCGCCGCCGGTCAGCCGGTTCGGTGCCTCGGTGCCCACGATGGCGTCCGAGGACCCGCCGCCGATCACGTTCTCCACGCCGGCGGTCACCTCGTCGCCCTCGCTGACCGGGCCGAGGGCCCCGTCCTGCGCGACCCCGTCGCCGATGATCACGCCGACCGGCAGGGCGACCCCCTGGTACGTGACGGTGTCGTTGCCCGGGCCGCCGTCGAGGAGGTCCGGTCCCCCCGTCTGGCCAGCCCCGAGCGGCTGGTCGCCGGCGAGGGTGTCGTCGCCCCCTCCCCCGCGCACGGTGTCGCCGCGGGCTCCCCCCCGGAGCGTCTCCGCCACCGGCCCCCCGAGGAGCTGGTCGGCGCCGTCGCCCCCGGAGACCGTGATCGGGGCGGCGACGAAGCCGGGGGAGGGGAAGAAGCCGGCCGGGCAGCCCTGCACCAGGCCGTACCGGTAGACGTCTGCACCGCCGCCGAGATCCACGGTGAGCGAGCCGCTCGCGTCCGGCGTGCCCAGGCACCGGATGTCGCCCGCGGGCGCCCCGAAGAAGCCGTTCGGGTCGACGTCGCCGATCGCCTGCGAGTCGGCGACCGTCACGCGGTCCGCGCCCGGGCCACCGGTGAACAGGATCGACGACCGGGCGCCGCTGCAGACGACGTCGTTGGCGAGGCCGTTCTCGACGCAGGCGCCGACGTCGCCGTCGGCGATCCGCGCGTCGCCACCCGCGATCTGCCGCACCCGCCAGCCGTCGCGGAAGGAGTCGCGGAACGGCTCGATCATCACCCCGTGCTGGTTCAGGTCGTCCGCGGCAGCGTTCACGGTCACCGTGAGGCGGGTCTGGTCGAGGTTCACGGTCGCGACCCCGAGCGCACCGGCCGGCACGGCCAGGAGCCCCGCGGCGACCGCGGTGCCCAGCCGGATCCGGCGTCCTCGTCTCACCGGGGACGACGATCTCACGGCGCGGGCGGCGGCGGCAAGCGCCGTCCCGTCCGGCCGCGCCGCGCTCAGCCCTTGAGGCAGGCCGCCTGCGTGTACGTCACGTTGGCGTCCCACATGATCCACTCCTCGACGCCCTCGGCGGCGGCGCCGTCGACCTGGGCGCAGACCTCCTTCGGGCCGTAGGGGACGCGCAGCGAGAAGTCCTGCAGCCACGGGACGATGCGGGCCCCGGTCCCCTTCACCTGCTCGTTGAAGGTCCTCACCGACTGCACGATCACCTCACGCGGCTCGGCCTCGGGGTCGGCGATGCCGTAGATGCCGCTGCCCCAGTGGGACGGGTAGATCAGCGGGGCGATGTAGTCGACGTTCCGCGCGATCCGGCGGACGTCCTGCGCGACGTCCTGGGGCCGGAAGGCGGCGATGCCGAACAGCGACGCCCCGAGGAACGTGCCGGTCGGCTCCAGCGCCTCCCGGGCCTCTCCGAGGAACGAGACGATCGACGCCTGGGCGCCGCCCTTCATGCCGGGGAAGCGCATCGTCTCGAGGGGGCCGTCGGGCCGGCGGACGTAGTCGTAGAGGATGTCCTCCACGCCCGCCTGGGCCGCCTCGCGGGCGATGTCGACGTTGTACTTGCGGACCACCGGGTGGGAGAAGTTCGTGAAGCCGCCGTACCCCGCGTACGGCTGGCCGCCCGGCGCCTGGATCACCTGGTCGCGTTCCCCGTTGTCCCACGCCCACCGGGCGTGGACGGGGTCGCGGAAGGCGACGATGCGCCCCATCACGCGGCCGCCGAGGGCGTGGATCTGGGCGACGGCCTCCTCCAGGTCGTACTCGGGCTGCACCGCGCCGATGCGGCGCGCGAACGGCAGCTGCGAGTCGTAGCCGACGATCCCCGACTCGTCCTTCAGGTCGAGCTCGATCGTGTTGATCTGGCCGTTGCGGAGCATGTCGAGCACCGGCTCGCGCAGGAAGTCGGTGTTCCACGAGATCGCCGTCATGTGGACGGCGCGGGTGCCCTCGATCGGCTCGCGGGTGACGAGGGGGATCGACGTGCGGACGCCGCGGGAGTTGCCGGCCCGGTCGACCGCGCGCACGGCGATGACGCCGGCCGGGGGCTCGGGGAACGTCACCGAGAACGTGCCGTCCGCGGCGACCTCGACGGGTGCGTCGTCGACGGTGACCGTCGACGGCTCGCTGACCGTGCCCGACAGCGTCACGGGGGCGCCCCGCACCGCCGGCCGGTTCGGCCCCGTGATCTCGATGGTGGGGCGTGTGTGGTCGATCGTGAACGTCCAGTCGCGCCGCACCGGCCACGGCACGTACGGCTGGTCGATCGTGAAGGAGAGGCGGTGGGTGCCCTCCTCGAGGTCGCGGGGGCGGTATGTGAGCACGCCGTCGGCGACGAAGGCCTCGTCGATCACGTCGCCGCCGTCGTAGTCGAGGGTCGCCGTCTCCATCAGGCTCGGCAGGTCCGACTCGATCCGGAAGCTCAGGTCGTCGGTCGCCGCCTGGCCGAGGAACGCGCCCTGCGGGGGTCCCGTCGTCCCCACCTGCGGCCCGGATCCGCGCAGGGCGAACCCGGAGAGGAAGCCGAACACGAGGGCGCCGAGGCCGATCGCGACGCGGCGGGGCCACACCCGGGGGGGCCGTTGCGGTTCGGCGGGGCGTGCGCGCTCCCCGCGCAGGGGGGGCAGCTCCCGCCGGTTCGCGTCGCGCTCATTCCCGGGCGCACGGTGGGACGGCATCCGGGGGAGGGTACCCGAGGCCCCCCTCCGGGGACAGCGAGCCCGTCCGCGGCGGTCAGGTGGTGGCGGGCTCCACGCGGTCGCGCCCCGCGCTCTTCGCGCGGTAGAGGGCCCGGTCGGCCCGGCGCAGCAGCTCGTCCTCGTCGCCGGCGAGGGCGAGGTCGCAGACCCCGGCGGAGCAGGTGACGCCGCGCGCCCCCTCGACCTCGATCGACGCGATCGACGCGCACGCCCGCTCGACGGCGGGGATCGCGTGGGCCATGTCCACGGCGGGGAGGATCCAGGCGAACTCCTCGCCGCCCATCCGCGCGACGAGCTCGCCGGCCCGGCTGGTGGTCGTCAGCCGCTTGCCGACCTCGGCGAGCACGGCGTCGCCGGTCTGGTGGCCGAGCGTGTCGTTGATCCTCTTGAAGTCGTCCAGGTCGAGGATCGCGAGCGACAGCAGGTGGCCGTGGCGGCGGGCGCGCTCGACCTCGCCGTGCAGGCGCGCGGTGAACGCCCGGCGGTTGGCGAGCCCCGTCAGCGGGTCGGTGTCGGCGAGGCGGTCGAGCTCCTCGCGGGTCTCGGCGTTGGCGACCGCGATCGCGGCCAGCTCGGCGAACGCGGCGAGGCGCCGCTCCTCGGCCGAGCCGAACGCCCCGGCGCGGGCGGAGCCGGCCGTCAGCGCCCCCCACAGGCGTCCCCGGGTCCAGAGGGGCGCGGCGATGCCGCTGCGCAGGCCGGCGTCGACGACCTCGCGCACCACCGGGTCGGCGCCGCGGCCGCGGCGGTAGTCGTCGACCCGGGCGGCGTGCCCGGTGCGGGCGGTGCGCCCCGTCGCGGAGGCGTCGGTGAGGTTCACGACGGCCCCCGGGCCGTCCTGGGCGGGGGGGTGGGAGGCGACGCACGTCGCCTCGGTCTCGCTCTCGAAGCGGTAGACGGCGCTGCCCGTCGCGTTGAGCAGCAGCGCGGCCTCCTGTGCCACGACCCGCCCGATCTCCTCGAGGTCGGCCTCGCGCGCGACGACCGTCGCGACCCGGCGCAGCGCGGCCTGCTCGGCCTCGCGGTTGACCCGGTCGGTGACGTCGGTGCAGACGACGATGACGTGGCCGCTGTCGCGCATGCCGCCGCTCTCGGGCAGCAGGCGGGCGCTGAACCAGCGCGGGCCCTCGGGCGTCGTGAAGCGGAAGTCGATGCTCATGCGCTCGCCGGTCGCGAACACCCCGCGCACGGCCCGCTCCCAGCGCTCGATGAGGTCGTCCTCCATCCCCGCGTCGCGGATGGGGCGTCCCAGCATCAGCCCGGCGGGGCGGCCCGAGGCGCGTTCGAGCGCCTCGTTGACGTACGTCACCCGCATGTCGGCGTCGATCAGCGCGATCGGGTCGGGGGAGTCCTCGACCAGCGCCCGGAACGCGGCGTTGCCGCCGCTGAGGCGCAGCTCGGCGTGCTTGCGCGCCGTGATGTCCGTCGCGAGCACCGTGACGCGGGGGGCGCCGTCGCCGGCGGCGACGTCCGGCACGAGCCGCAGGTGCAGCCAGCGCAGGCCGTCGGGGGTCGGCATCTCGATCTCGAGCTGGCGCTCGTCGCCGCTCGCCACGGCGGCGCGCAGCTCGCGCTCGAGCGGCTCGACCACCTGCGGCGGCAACCCCGTCTCGGTGGGGGTGCGGCCGAGGAGGGCCTCGGCGGGCAGGCCGACCATCGCCAGGGCCGCGTCGCTCGCGCGGACGTGGCGCAGCTCGCCGTCCAGCTCCATGACGATCGCGCCCGATCCGGGCGTCCCTGCCTGCGTGTCCGTGACGCTCACCCGTTCCTCTGCGGGATTCAGGGCCTCTCCACCGCCCTGCTTGGCACACCGGTGGGGCCGGGCGCAAGCGACGTTGGCCGTGGGGACCCGGGATCGGCGATTCCGGCGAATCGCTCCCGCGGGGTCAGAACCGCTCGCGATCGGGGTCGGGGAGGTCCTCGAGCCGGTCGATCTGCTCCATCTGGACCCGTTGGCGGAGGGCGGCGGCGCTGGCGTTGCGGGCCCCGCCGGCGCGCCAGGCGAGCGTCAGCACCCAGTCGCCCAGTGCGACGGGGGCGCGGACGACGACGGAGTAGAGCGCCCACCACAGCGGCCCGAACTCACGTGGCCGCACCTTCGGTCCCTTGGCCTTGGCCGGCTCGAGCAGCAGGTAGGTGCTGCCCGCCTGGCCGCGGATGTCGACGGTCGGCTGGATCGTGCGCGCGGCGGACGCGACGTCCTGGACCACCCCGCGGGTCCATGCGAGCCCCGAGCGGGCGCTGAACACCACGCCGAGGACGACCGCGACGATCCACCACCAGCCGAACAGGTTGATGCCGCCGAGCGTGGCGATCCACGCGATCAGCACGAACGAGGCCACGCCGATCAGGAACGAGCCCCACCGCCACGAGGGATCCTTGCGCTCCGGTCCGAACGGGATGGAGCCCGGGTGGCTCACGTCCGCCGGGCGGCGGCGGTCACGGGCGGACGGCGGAACCGGTCGAGACGGTGACCGATTCCTGCTGGTCGACCTTGAGGCCGCCGCTGTCCGATCGCACGCACCCGACGCCCTTGACGCACAGGGCCCCGGCGATGCCACCGCTCGAGATGAGGATCCCGAAGATCACGACCACGCCGATGATGACGAAGATGGTTTTCATATGTCGACGGCTGTTCGCCCCGGGGCGCGGTTTCCCTCCGCGGCCGCCGTCACGAACTCGCCGGGGTCGCCGGACCCGCTCCGCCCCGGGGGCGGGGCGGGCGGGCGGCGCGTCAGGCGGAGGCGCTCCGGGAGAGGGCGCGGAGGCCGCGGACGAGCGCCTCGCGGTCGGCGGGCTCCATGCGGCCGAGGGCGCCGGCGACGGCGTCGGCGGGCGGGGCGTCGGCGGCCTCGTCGTGCACGCGGCGGCCGCGGCCGGTGAGCACGAGGCGCACGCGGCGGCGGTCGCTCTCGTCGCGTTCGCGGCGGGTGAGGCCGGCGGACTCCAGCCGGGCCGCGATGTCGGCGACGACGGGCCGCGAGACCCCGAGCAGCGTGGCGAGCTCGCCGACGCTGAGGGGCGCGGCCGCCAGGTGGCGCACGACGACCAGCATGCGCGGCGTGATCCCGACGTGGTCGCTCACCCGCACGAGGGGGCGCAGGGCGGAGAGGACCGCCGGGACCAGCTCGGCGACCTCGGCCGACTGCGCGCCGAGGTCGGCGGCCGGCGCCGGGGCGGCGACGGCGGGGGAGGGGTCCACCACGACGGGGGCGGGCTCGGCCAGGACGGGGGCGGGGGGCGGGACCCAGGCGGGCTCCGCCTCCACGAACGGCGCGGGGGCGACGGGGTCCGGCGCCGGCGGCTCCCACGCGGGGGCGGCGTCGGCGACGGGGGAGGCGGGGGCGAGGGCCGGCTCGGGGGGCGGCGCGTTCCACTCCGGCAGGGGCGCGGGCTCCACGATCCCGGCGGGTTCGGGCGCGGCCGGGGCGTCCCACGCGGGCGCCGGGTCGGGCGCGGGGAGCGTCTCCGCCGCCTGGGCGGCGGGGAGGTCGACGGCGGGGGCGTCCGCGGGGGGTGCGTGATCGGCGGGCGCCGGGGGCGGCTCGGGTCGCCAGAGGGGCAGTTCGGCGGCCGGCTCCGGCGGGACCGGCTCCCCGGCGGCGGGGACCGCGTCGGCGTGCGACCACTGCACGGCGGGCGCGTCCGGGGCGGGCGGGGGCGCGTCGGCGCCCGGGTCCCACGCGGGCGGCGCGTCCTCGGCGGCGGGCCAGGCGGGCGTGGCGTCCACGGCGCCGGGGATCCACGCGGGCGGGCCGGAGGGCTCGTCGCCAACGGGGTGCGCCTGCGGGGTGATCGGGTCGACCGGCGTGAGCGCCGGCATCTCCCACGAGTCGCTGGAGCGCGGCGGGGCGTGGGTGGCGGTGGCGGCCGTCTCGGCGTGGGCCACGGGGGCCTCGACCGTCGCGACGGGGGCGGGGGAGGACTCCGGTCCCCCGGTCCAGGTGCCCGCGATCTCGCCCGGGAGGGGCCAGCCCGGCTCGACGATCGTCTCGGCCGGGGCCCAGTCGGTCGGCGCCGGGGTCGCCGGGAAGGGGGAACGGACCGGCTCGGCGGGGGTGAAGGTCTCGACGGCCCCGAAGCCCCCGGAGGCGGGCGGCGCGAAGGGCGCCGGTGACGCGAAGGGGGACGTGACGTGGTCGGCGGCGACCGGCTCGGGCGCCGCGGCGCGACGGCGACGGCCGATGCCGCGACCGGGGCGGGCGGGGGAGGGGGTCGGGTCCGCGTCGCCACCGGCGCGGCGTCGCTTCGAGCGCAGCAGGAACAACGCCAGCGCGGCGGCCAAACCCAGGAGAACGAAGGTGTTCACGACTGCTGCGGATCCTCTCGCCACATGCCCGTGCCCTGCCCCTATCGGTCGCGGCGGGGCGCACTTGACCGACGGTGCGCACGCCCGTTCCCCCGACCGGGCCCCCGTGCGCTCACAAATCGCTTACACACCGGCCGTCACGGCGGCGGCGTGCGGGCGTTGAGGAGGTGACCGCCACCGACCCGAGGAGGCCCCCGATGTCCCGGATCCCGGCCACGACCGCCCCACCCGGCCCCGCATGAGCGGCCCGCGCACGCTCGACGAGCAGATGCTGGCGGATTGGGCGGCGGTGGGGCTCCGTCGCCTGGAGGCGCACCTCGCGCGACACGCCGCCTTCTGCGATTTTCTCCGCGACCGCCCCCCCGACGCCGACGAGCGCGAGGATCCATGTCCCCCGGAGCGCGTGGGATGAGCACCGCCGACCTCACCGACGCACAGCTCGGGGCGGAGGCCCTGCGCGGCGACCGCGACGCGTTCACCGCGCTCTTCGGCCGCCACGAGAGCGGGCTCTACAACGTCGCGTACCGGCTGACCGGCAGCCGGGAGGACGCCCGCGACATCACCCAGGAGGCGTTCCTGCGCGTCTTCGCGCGCCTCGACGACCTCCGTGGGCGCGACGTCAACCTCGCCGCGTACCTCCACCGCACCGCACGGAACCTCGTCTACGACCGCAGCGAGGGGCGCCGGCGGGAGACGCCGTCGGCGGAGATCGAGACCGTCGCGGGCGCCGACACGGCCCTCGCCGCCGACCCCCAGCTCTCGGCCCTCGTCGGCGCGCAGGGCGACGACGTGCGCGCGGCGAGCGCCCGCCTGCCGGAGCGCCACCGCCTGGCCCTCGCCCTGCGGGAGCTGGAGGGGATGGGCTACGAGGACATCGGCCGGGTGCTCGACATCACCCCCGGCGCCGTCGCCCAGCTGCTGGCCCGCGCCCGGATGGGGCTCCGCCGCGAGCTCCGCCTGGAGCAGGTCGACGTGGGGTCGATGGAGCCGGGCTGCCGGGCGCGGCTCGGCGACATCGCCGCGCTGGTCGACGGCGAGCTCGACCCCGACCGGGCCCACGTGCTCACGCAGCACCTGGAGCTCTGCCCGTCGTGCCGCGCCGCCCGGGAGGCCTTCGAGGACGCCGGGCGCCGGTACCGCGCATGGCTGCCGTTGCCGCTCCTGCTCGGCATGGGCGCGGACGCCGCCCGCGCCGCCGAGGGACGCGGGCTCGTGCGCTTCGCCGGGGGAACGCGGCGTGGGGGTGGCTGCCGCGCGGCGGCGCGGCGGCGGGCCGCCCGCGCGCACGGCTCGCGGGGTCGCCGGCGCCGGGGCGCTGGCGGTGGCGTGCTGGTGGCCGTCCCCATCGTCGTCGCGACCCGGTCGGGGTCGACGCCACCCGCTCCCGCCGCCGCCCCGGTCGCCGCGGCGGGCACGACGACCGGTTCCCCGCCGTCCCCCCCGCTCCCGCGACGACGACCGCCCCGCCGCCGCGCACGGCCGCCTCGACCGCCGGGTCACCACCGTGGCCGCCGCCCCCGCGCCGGTCGTCGCCGTCCCGCCGGGGCCGGCCCCCGCGGTCCGTGCCGTCGGCCCCCCCGGCGACGACCACCGGTCCCGCCCCGTCGCGCCGCCGGCCACGACGACGTCCCCGCGACGGCCCCGCCCGCGCCCCGCCCCGGTCCCGACGGTGGGGCCGCCGGCGACCCCGTGCCGCCCCCGGCCGCTCCGGCGCCGGCCCCGGCGCCACCCGCCGCCGACCCCCCGCCGGTCACCGACCCCCCGCCCGGCACGACCACGTCGCGTGACCCGGTCGAGCCGCCGCCGCCGACGACCACCCGGCAGACGCCGCCCGACATCCCGTTCCCGACGACCTTCACCATCCCGCGCCCGCCGATCGTGATCGGCTGACGTGGTCTGGCTGCGCGAGCGGATCACGCTGCGCCCCCGTCCGCGGGGCGTGCACCTCGTCACCCGCGAGGTGGTCGAGGGGCTGCCCGGCCTCGCCGCGGTGCGGGTCGGCGTGCTGCACCTCTTCATCCGCCACACGTCCGCCTCGCTGGCGCTGAACGAGAACGCCAGCCCCGACGTCCGCGCCGACCTGGAGGAGTGGTTCGGACGCGCCGTCCCGGACGGGACGCCGTGGTTCCGCCACACGCTGGAGGGCCCCGACGACATGCCCGCGCACGTGAAGGCGGTGCTGGTCGGGGAGTCGCTGACCCTGCCGGTGGGCGACGGGCGCCTCGACCTCGGCACGTGGCAGGGCGTGTACCTGTGCGAGCACCGCGACGACGGCGGGCCGCGGGCGGTGACGGCGACGGTGTGGGGCGAGTGACCGGCGACGGGGTTTGGGGCGGGGCGCCGGGGGGTAGGCCGCCCGCCGTGGCCACATTCGACGTCAGCGTGGAGAGGGACCCGGGCGCCGGCACGTGGGTCGTGAGCGTGGGCGGGGACCTCGACATCGCCGCGGTCCCGGATGTCCACCGCGCGGTCCTCGAGGCGGAGCGCGACGGGCCGGACCGCCTCGCCCTCGACCTCAGCGACGTGGTGCACCTCGACTCGAGCGGCCTGCGGGTTCTGCTGGACGCCGCGGGGCGGGCGCGCCGCGGGGGACGCCGCCTGATCGTGGTCGCCCCGCCCGGGGGTCCCGTCGGCCGTCTGCTCGAGCTGACGCTCCTCGCCGATCACCTGGACGTCGTCCGGGACCTCGACACCGCGTTGGCGTGACGGCGGCCGTGCCGGGCGGGGCGCGGTCCTGAGCAGCGGCGGGGGTCCCCGCCTCCCGTGGCAGGCGCGGGCCACCGAGGAGCTGCTGGAGACGATCGTCAACTGCGCCCCCCTCGGGTTCGCCCTGCTCGACCGGGAGCTCCGGTTCGTGCGGGTCAACGAGGCGCTGTCGCGGATGGACGGGCTGCCCGCCGACGAGCACGCGGGTCGGCGTCCGTCCGAAGTGATGCCGGGCATCGCCCCCGAGGCGTGGGCCGCGCCGTTCCGCCGGGTCGTCGACGGGGGCGACCACCTCAACGACGTCGAGATCACCGGGACGCTGCCGGGGGCGCCCGACGAGGAACGCCACTGGCTGTCGAGCTGGTACGCCGTGCGGGACGAGGGTGAGACCGTCGGCGTCGGCATGTTCCTGGCGGACATCACCTCGCGTGTCCGTGCCGAGCGCGGTCTCACCCTGCTGGGAGAGGTCGGCGAGGCGCTGGACGCGGCGCTCGGGGTGGATGAGCGCCTCGCGCGCCTCGCCGCTCTCCTCGTACCCGGCATCGCGGACTTCTGCACCATCGACGCGCTCGGCCCCGACGGGGAGCCCCGCCTGGTGGCCTGCACCCACGTCGACCCCGACGGGGAGCGCACCCTGCGCGACCTGCGGGCCCGCGCCTCCCTCGACCCGGCGGTGCCGATGGCGATCGGGCGGGTGCTGCGACAGCGGGCGCCGGAGCTCATCGCGATCACCCCGGAGACGCTGGAGATGGCGGCGCGGGTGTCGGGCGAGGGCGACGCGCTGCGGGCGCTCGCGCCGCGGTCGGTGATCGTCGCGCCGATCATCGCGCGGGGGCGGACGCTCGGCGCGCTCCTGCTCGGCACCGGCCCCTCCCGGCGGGTCTACGACGGCGAGGACCTCGCGCTGGCCCGCCAGCTCGCCCGCCGCGCCGGTCTCGCGCTCGACAACGCCCGCCTCTACGACGACCAGCGACGCATCGCCCGCACCCTGCAGCGCAGCCTGCTCCCTCCCGACCTGCCGGACGCCCCCGGGCTGGAGGCGGCGGCGCGGTTCTCGCCGATGGGCTCGGGCGACGAGGTCGGCGGCGACTTCTACGACATGTTCGGCGCGGGGCCGAGCTGGATCGCGGTGATCGGCGACGTCTGCGGCAAGGGCGCGGAGGCGGCGGCGCTGACGTCGCTCGCCCGCCACGGGCTGCGGGCCCTCGCCCGGGACGACCCGGACCCGAGCCGGGTCCTCACGGAGCTGAACGAACTGATCGTCCGTGAGCGCGGGCTCGACCCCCGCTTCTCGACCGTCGCGTACGCGCGGTTCCACCCCGGCCCGGGCGGGGTCCACCTGACGGTGTCGTCGGCGGGGCACCCCCTGCCGCTGGTGGTGCGCGCCGACGGGCGGGTCGAGGAGGTCGGCCGGCCGGGCACCCTCCTCGGGCCGTTCCCGGCGGTGCGGGTGCACGACCGGGCGGCGGACCTCGGCCCGGGCGACGCGGTGGTGCTGTTCACCGACGGCGTGACGGAGGCCCGGCAGGGGCGGGAGATGTTCGGCGACGCCCGCCTGCGGGACCTCCTCGCCTCCCATGCGGGCGCCCCCGCCGACGTGCTCGCGGGGGCGGTCGAGGAGGCGGTGATCGCGTTCCACGGCGGGCCGGCGGCCGACGATCTGGCGGTGCTGGTGGTGCGGGTCGCGGACGCCCCTGCGATGATGGCGGGGTGAGCGAGCCCTCCTCCGCCCGGCGCGACCCGACGTGGGTCTGGTACGGCCTGGCCGCGGCGGCGCTGATGGTGCTGGTGCTGCTCGACGTGCTCGGCGTCCTGGACCGGCTCGGCCCCTAGGTGGCGGGCGGATCGCCCGGGGTCGATGCGCCCCGGCTGTTGGTCGTGCACAGCGACGACCTGGGGATGCGCTTCGGCGGCGACCACCCGACGGACCGCCGCCGCCACCGGCTCGCGGTCGCGCTCTGCCGTGAGGCGGGGATCCTCGACGCGCCGGGGGTGGTGCACGAGGAGGCGCCCGGTCCCCTCCCCGACGCGGTGCTGGAGCGGGTGTTCGCGCCGGCGTTCGTGCGGGCGGTCCGCCGGTACAGCGTCACGCCGGTGCTGGCGGCGGCGCCGGAGGCGGCGCAGTGGGGGATCGGCGGGGACAACAACGCGTACGAGGGGATGCACGACGACTCGGCGCGGGCGTGCGCGGCCTGCCATGTGGCGGCGGTCGCGGTGGGGGAGGGGCGGGCCCGGTCGGCCCTGGTTCCGGCGGGGGGCGCCCACCACGGGCAGGCGAACCGCGCCCACGGCTTCGGCATCTACAACGAGACCGCGGTGGCGATCGGGGCGTTGCGCGACGCGGGGGTCGGGCGGGTCGCCTACATCGACCTCGACGTCCACCACGGCAACGGGACGCAGTGGATGTTCTACGACGAACCGGATGTGCTGACGGTGTCGGTGCACGAGAGCGGACGTCACCTGTTCCCGGGGTCCGGGTTCGCGGCGGAGACGGGTGGGGCGGGGGCCCCGGGGTCGGCGGTGAACGTGCCGTTGCCGCCGTTCGCGGGTGACGAGGTGTACCGGCGGGCGATGGACGCGGTGGTGGTGCCGGTGGTGCGGGCGTTCGCCCCCGGCGCAATCGTGGCGCAGTGCGGCGTGGACCACCACCACGCCGATCCCCTGAGCCACATGCTCACGACGATGCCGCTGTACCCGGAGCTGTGGGACCGCCTCCTCCTGCTCGCCGACGAGGTCTGCGACGGGCGCCTCGTCGCGCTCGGCGGGGGCGGCTACGAGCCCTGCACCGCGCCGCCCCGGGCGTGGGCGCTCCTGGCGGCCCGGATGGCGGGGGTCGCGGTCGACGTGGCCGAGCCGCTGCCGGAGTCGTGGCGCCGCATCGCCCTCGACGCCGGCTGCCCCGACCCCGCCCACGGCTGGCTCGAGGACCGCGGCCCCACCCCCGACCCCGCCCGCGACGCCCGCGCCCTGGCGGAGAGCGACGCCGCCATCGCCCAGACCCTCGCCGTGATCGGCCGCTTCCACCCCGACCTCTGAGGGCGGCCCCCGGGGAGGCACCGGGAGGGCGGCGGGGCGGCGGGCGGCGGGGCGGCGGGAGCCGGGGAGCCGCCACGGGCCGGACGAGGGCGGGACTCCCGACCGTACGACCCCCTCCGTCACCGATCCACACCGACCCGTGTCGACCCCGTGCCGAATCGCCCGGTCGCCGTGAGTGTCCAAATGGACCTCGGTGCCGCGGCCAAATGAACCTCGGCGTCGCGGCGAATTGAACCTCGGCGCCGCGGCCAAGTGAACCTCGACCTCGCGGCCAATCGAACCTCGACGCCGTGGCCGAATGGACCTCGACGCCGTGGCCGAATGGACCTCGACGGCGTGGCCAATCGAACCTCGGTGCCCACGGCCGAATGGACCTCGACCTCGTGGCCGATTGAACCTCGACGGCGTGGCCGATCGGCCACGAACCCCCACGCGCCGGCGGCGATCCCGGATCAGGGGGACCCGGCGAGCTCCAGGGTCGCGGGGACGCCGAGGAAGCGTCCGAGGTCGGCGACGTCGGCGGCGAGGGCGGCCGTCGTGGCGGGTGCGAGGTCGTGGAACGGGGTGACGGTGACGACCTCCTCGCCCCGCCGCCGGGCGCGTGTCCAGGTGCCGGCGATCCGGTCGCCGACGAGGACGGAGGGGAGGATCCAGGTGCCGCGGACGAGCGCCGGCGCGTCGGCGGGGGCGACGAGGGGCGTCCGGTCGCGGTGGCCGAGGAGCAGTCCGTCGAAGGCGGGGAGCAACCGCACCGGCCCCACCTCGCCCGCCCCGCCGCCCGCCCCGCCGCCCGCCCCGCCGGCCCCCTCGGCCCCGCCCGCCCCGCCGCCCCCGCCCGTCCCCCCGGCCGCCCCGCCGCCGTCATCCCCCGCGAACCCCGCCCGCCGCCACCCCCGCACGGCGTCCCCCACCGGCAGGCCGCTCCACCGCGCCAGGTCCCGGGCGTCGGACGGCCCGTACGCCCCGCGGAAGCGCCGCGCCAGCTCCGCCAGGGAGTCGTCGCGGTCACGGGCGGGCTCCGGGGCGACCCAGTCGTCGAGGAGGACGTAGGTCGGCTCCTCGTCCGGGCGGTCCGGCCCGCGGCACGCCACCCCCGACGCGCACGCCAGCAGCACCACGTGGGCGGGCGCCTGCCCCTCCCGCGGCACGGCGACCCCGCGGTCACCGAGGGCCGCGACCACCTCCGCCCGGGTCAGCGGCCCACCCCCCAGCACCGCGGGGACCGCCGCGACGATCCGCTCGCACAGGCCGGCGTCGAGGCCGAGGTCCGCCCGCCGCCGCGCCGTCCGCGCGATCACCACCGGCCCCGTCAGCCCCGTGATCCACCGGACGTCCTCCGCGGGGAGCACGTGCAGGGTCCCGCGCATCGCCCACGTCCGCACCACCGACCGCTCCGCCGAGCACGCCCGCACCACGTCCGCGGCCGTCAGGCCCTCGCTGCGCGCCCGCACCCCCAGCCGGGACGCCCGCGTGTCCTGCGCCTGGATCGCGAGGGCCGCCCGCACCGCTCCGTGGACGTCCCGTGCCCGGGGGTCGCAGAGGCCCTGCGCGCGCACCCGGGCGGCGGCGCTCACCCCCCGGCGTCGAGCTGGTCGAACGTGCAGCTCCGCGGCTCGCGGTCGTCCCGCCAGCGCAGCAGGCGGGCGCCGTGGCGGATCCGCCCGTCGCTCGCGTGGTCGTAGCTGACCTCCGCGACCAGCTCCGGCCGCATCTCGATCCACTCGAGGTCGCGGTCACCGTCCCAGCGGCTCGCCTCGCCGCTGCCGCGCCCGCCCGTCTCGTAGGGCGCCAGCTCGTCGCGCAGGCCCTTCTTGCGCGCACCCGTGAAGCCCGCGCAGTGGCCGACGGGACGCAGGCCGTCGCCGTCGTAGAGACCGAGGATCAACGACCCGACGGTCCCCTCCAGCTTCCCGGGCCGCCAGCCCATCACCACGCAGTCGAGGGTGCGCACCCGCTTCACCTTCACCATGCCGAGCCGCTTGCCCGGCACGTACGGGGCCGCGACCTCCTTCGCGATCACGCCCTCGGCCGTCGCGAGCCACTCCCGCGCCCGCTCCGGGTCGGCCGTCGACTCGACGGGGGAGACCCCCTCCATCGCCTCCAGCCGCGCCCGCCGCTCCGAGAACGGCAGCTCCATCAGGCTCGCCCCGTCCTGGGCGAGCAGGTCGAACGCGGCGAACACCGCCGGGATCTCCTCGCTCAACCGGGCGATCCGCGACGCGGCGGGGTGGATGCGCTGCTGCAGCAGCCCGAACTCCTCGCCGCCGTCCGCCCCCGCGATGAGGATCTCGCCGTCGAGGACGTAGTCGCCCGGGGGGAAGGTCAGCTCCGGGAAGTACCGCGTCAACGGCTTCCCCGCCCGCGACCACACCTCCACCGCGCCGGCCTCCGAGACGATGATCGCCCGGAAGCCGTCGAGCTTGCGCTCGTACACCCAGCCCTCGCCCTCCGGGAGGGCCTTCCCCGGACGGGCGAGCTGGGGGGCGGGCGGCGGGGTGCGCGGATCGGTCACCCCGCCGACACTACCTCCTACTTCTCGACGGGGACCCCGACGAGGCTGCCGTACTCGGTCCACGACCCGTCGTAGTTGCGGACCCGGTCATAGCCGAGGATCTCGTGGAGGACGAACCACGTGTGACTCGACCGCTCCCCGATCCGGCAGTACGCGATCACATCGGTGTCGGGGGTGACCCCCACCCCGCCATACAGGGACGTCAACTCCTCATCGCTCTTGAACGACCCGTCCTCACGGGCCGCCGAGGCCCACGGCACGTTCGCGGCACCCGGGATGTGGCCGGGGACCTGCGCCTGCTCCTGGGGCAGGTGCGGGGGGGCCATCACCTCACCCGAGAACTCGGCGGGGCTGCGGACATCGACCATCGTCGCCCCCTCACCACCGATGTGGGCGAGGACGTCATCGCGGAACGCCCGGTACTCCTCCCGCACCGGGGCGAGGGGACCGGGGTCCGCCGCCGCCGGGGCCGGGACCTCGGTGACCAGCTCACGGTCCTCCAGCTCCCACTTCTTGCGGCCACCGTCCATCAGGCGGACACGGTCGAACCCCTGGTACCGCAACAGCCAGTAGGCGTAGGTCGCGAACCAGTTGTTGTTGCCGCCGTAGAGGACGACGGTGGTGTCCGGGCCGACCCCCGAGCGGGCGAGGAGGGCCGACAGGCCCTCCTGGTCGAGGAAGTCGCGGCGTGGCGCGGCGTGCAGGTCGTCCTTCCAGTGCCACGCGATCGCGTCGGGGATGTGGCCCCCGGCATAGGCGGCGGTGTCCTCATCGACCTCCACCAGCCGGTAGGCGGCATCGCCGGTGTGGGCGGCCACCCATTCGGTGGAGACGAGTACCTCGTCCCTACGGCTCATACGGTCTCCTCCTCGGTCGTGCCGGGTCGTGGGCGCGATCATAGCCGGGAAAACCTCCGGATTTCCCGATGATCGGACGCGGACGATCGTCGCGGGAAGGGCGGTTCGTCCCCCCGATCGCGCCGGGCACCGGTGTTACCATCGGCCCCGATGCGCTCCCGCCTCCGCTTCATCGTCGCCATCGGACTCGCCGTCGTCCTCGGCGGGGGGCTGCTCTACTACTCCATCGGCGGCACCATGGAGACGTACGCCGGCCCCGGCGAGCTGACGAGCCAGAAGACCTACCGCCTCAACGGCACGGTCGCCCCGGGATCGCCGAAGGACCCGGCCGGGCAGGCCCAGAGCTCCGAGGGACTCACCTTCACGGTGATCGACAAGGAGAACCCGGGCCAGAAGATCACGGTGCTCTACCGCGGCACGGTGCCCGACCAGTTCAAGGACGGCCGCGAGGTGGTCGTCACCGGCACGCTCAAGGGCGGGACGTTCGTCGCGCGCAACGACTCCCTCGTCACGCTGTGCCCCTCGAAGTTCACGGACCGCCCGGACGACCAGACCCCGGCCTGAGCGTGACCACCGGCCCGTCCCGGCGGACCCCCGCCGAGTGAGCGCGGCTCCGTGAGCATCCTCGGCCGCGCCGCCCTCCTGCTCGCCCTCGCGGCGGCGGTCTACGTCGTCTACGCCGCCCTGCGCTCCCGCCGCCCCGGCGGCCGCGCCTGGGAGACGAGCGCCGAGCGCGCCGTCTACGCCGTCTGCGCCTTCACCACCCTCGCGGTCGGGACCATGTGGGTGGCCCTCGCCACCGACAGCTTCGAGCTGCGCAACGTGGCCGAGTACACGTCCAGCACCCTCGGGCTCGAGTTCAAGCTCACCGCCCTCTGGGGGAGCCAGGCCGGGTCGCTGCTGCTGTGGGCGTGGATCCTCACCGTCTTCTCGGCGATCGTCGTGCGGACCAACCGCAACCGCAACCGCCTGCTGATGCCGGTCGTGATGGCCGTCCTCATGGGCATCGCGATCTTCTTCCTGCTGCTGCTCTCGTTCGTGACGAGCCCGTTCGAGACGCTCGCGCAGGTGCCCGCCGAGGGCCGCGGCCTCAACCCGCTGCTCCAGAACCCGTACATGCAGATCCACCCGCCGATGCTCTACCTCGGCTTCGTGGGCCTGTCGGTGCCGTTCGCCTTCGCGATCGCCGCGCTCGTGACCCGCAAGGTCGACACCGCGTGGATCGCGAGCGTCCGGCGCTGGACGATCTTCTCGTGGCTCTTCCTCGGCATCGGCATCCTGCTCGGCGCCAAGTGGGCGTACGAGACCCTCGGCTGGGGTGGCTACTGGGCCTGGGACCCCGTCGAGAACGCGGCCTTCATGCCATGGCTCGTCGCGACCGCGTTCCTCCACTCCGTGATGGTCCAGGAGCGCCGGGGGATGCTGAAGGTGTGGAACATGGTGCTGGTCATCCTGACCTTCACCCTTTGCCTGTTCGGCACGTTCCTGACGCGGTCCGGGGTCATCTCGTCGGTGCACGCCTTCGGCGAGTCGACGCTCGGCCCGTTCTTCCTCGCCTTCATCGCGGTCATCCTGATCGCGTCGGTGGCGCTGCTCGTGAGCCGGCTGCCGCTGCTGCGCTCCCAGCACACGCTCGAGAGCTACATCTCGCGCGAGGCGATCTTCCTCTTCAACAACCTGCTCCTGGTGGGGCTGGCGTTCGCGGTCTTCTGGGGGACGGTCTTCCCGATCATCTCCGAGGCCCTGCGCGGCGAGCGGATCACGGTGGGGCAGGGGTACTTCAACCAGGTCGCCCTGCCGATCGGCATCGCGCTGCTCGTCCTCACCGGCGTGGGCCCGCTGATCGCCTGGCGCAAGTCCTCGCCGGCGCAGCTGCGCCGGCGCTTCGTGGGCCCGATCGTCGTCGCCGCGGTCGCCGCCGTGCCGCTGCTCGTCCTCACCGACCTGCGCAACAGCCCGGCCGCCGCCGCCACGATCATCGCGGGCGTCTTCGTCACCGCGTGCATCACCGGCGAGTTCTGGCGCGGGATGAAGGTGCGCCACGCCCTCGGGGGCGTCTCGTGGCCCGGGTCGCTGACGAGCATGGTGGCGCGCAACCGGCGCCGCTACGGCGGCTACGTCGTCCACCTCGGCATCGTGCTCCTGTTCATCGGCTTCGCCGGATCGAAGGGCTTCGTCACCGAGTCCGACATCGCCGTCGCCCAGGGCGAGCGCGCGACCGTCGCCGGCTACACGTTCGTCAACGAGGGGTCCGACCGCACCTCCGACGACCACTCGTCGATCGTGTCCGTGACGATGGGCGTCTACCGCGGCGGCGAGCGGATCGGGACGATGACCCCCGGCGTCGAGACGTTCGCGGTCGATGAGACCCGCTCGTCGAAGATCGCGATCGACACGAGCCCGCGACGCGACCTCTACCTGTTCCTGACGCGCCTCGAGGACAACGGCCTCGCCCGCGTCTCGGTGTACGTCAACCCGCTCGTCGCCTGGATCTGGGTGGCGGGCATCCTGATGTTCGCCGGCGGGCTGCTGGCCGCGTGGCCGGGAGGACCGTCCGCCCGTCGCGAGAGGGCGGCCGCCCCCGCCGACGGGCGCGCCCCGGCATGATGCACGTGTGGGGACGCTGATCGGTGCACTGATCCTGGCGGTGGTGGCGTTGGCCGTCATCGCCCTCGTGCTGTGGCCGCTCGTGACGCGCGAGCCGGGCGACCCGCCACCCGACCCCGTCGCCGACGCCCGCCGCGCGATCGACGAGGACCTGCAGCGGTCCCTCGCCGCCGTCCGCGAGATCGAGATGGACCACCGCGCCGGCAACCTCTCCGACGACGACTTCGCGGCGCTCGACCGCGCGGAGCGGGCCCGTGCCGTCGAGCTGATGCGCCGCGTGGACGAGCTGGACGGCCGGTGAGGAGGCGGCTCGCCGCCGCCCTCGCCCTCGTGCTGGCCGCCCTCCTGTGCGCCGGCTGCGCCGCGACGCTCGAGGTGGAGGCCGACATCGACCGCGACGGCCGCGGCAGCGTCACCCTGCGGCTCACGATGGACACCGAGGCGCAGGAGGCCCTCGGCCTCGCCGCCGACGCCGACCCGGCGGAGGCCGTCGCGCGCTTCGCCCCGCTCCTCGGTGACGGCGGCTGGGCCTCCGGTGACGCGCAGATCGCCGCGACGCGCGACGAGGACACGGGCGAGCTCGTGCTCGAGACGACCCGCCTGGTCGACTCGACCGACCAGCTCGACGAGATCCTCTCCTTCGAGCGGCCGATCGCCCAGATCGCCCCCGACGCGTCGACGCTGTCCGCGCTGCCCGGCCTGCCACCGGAGGCCCCGCTCCTCAACGCCGTCGACCTGCGGCTGGGGGACGGCAGCGGCGACAACCCCGGCTTCGACCTCTTCGCCCGTGGCGGGGTCGGCGAGATCGGGGGCGACACCTGCGCCGGTGACGACGTCGTCGGGTTCGCCCGCTCCCTGCGGGACGCCCTCGAGATCCGGTACGCCCTGAAGCTCCCCGGAGGCCCCGGCAGCACCAACGCCGACGAGACCCCGCGGGGCGAGAACGTCTGGCTCGCGCGCTACGGCGACTGCCCGCCCCTGCAGGCCTCCTCGGGCGGCGGCAGCTCCAGCACCCTCGTGAACGGCGTGATCCTCGCCGGGCTCACGGGCCTGCTGCTCGTCATCTTCGCGCTCCGCGCGATCCGTCGGCGACGCCCCTCCGAACCCTCCTGAGGACGGCCCGGACCCCTGCAAATAGCGGGGAACCGGGGTGTGACACACGTCATGGCGAACCGGGCGGGGCTTGACCGGCGACGCCGAAACCCCATAAAGTGCCGCGCGTTCCCGACTTCTCCAGGGTTCGCCGGGCCATTGCCCTCGCCCGGCCACCCGTAGTCCGCGGCCTCGCCGTGGGCGGAAAGGAGCCGAAGGATCCCAGCCCGACCGCGCACCATCCAAGGTCACGGCCGTCTCTCGCGGAATCTCGCGAGGACGCTGGTCATCCTCTCCACCCTCGTCGCAGGCGTCGGCACGTCCGTCGCCCAGGCCGTCGAGATCCCCTCCGCACCGTCCGCGAGTCCTGCTCCCGGCGCGGCCCCGGCCCCCTCCGCCGCCGCCCCGGCACCCGCCGCGGCCGCCCCGGTGGCGACGGCGCCCGTCGCCACGCCACGCGCGGCATCGGTGCCCCTCGTCCTGAGGGTCGGCTCCCGTGGCCAGGCCGTCCGCGACCTTCAGCGCGAGCTGCGTCGCCGCGGCATCCGGGTCGTGGTGGACGGGGCCTACGGGCCCGCCACGAAGCGCGCCGTCAGGAAGCTCCAGAAGCGCCTCAGGCTCCGCGCGACCGGCGTGGCGGACACCCGCCTGCTGAAGCGCCTCGGCCTGCGCACCCGCACCGCCGCCGCCGCGCCCGCGCCGACCGCGGCCCTCGCCGCGCCGGGCACGTCGAAGTACCTCGACGTCTTCCCGGTCGTCGGTGACTACAGCTACTCCGACGACTTCGGCGCCGCCCGCCACCAGGGCAGCCACGAGGGCGTGGACATCATGGCCGACCGGGGCACCCCGCTCGTCGCGGTGTCCACCGGCACCATCAACCGCCTCACCCGCACCGAGAGCGGCCTCGGCGGCATCTACGTCTGGCTCGAGCGCGCCGACGGCACCGAGTACTACTACGCCCACATGAACGCGATCGCCGAGGGCCTCGACGCCGGTTCGAAGGTCACGGCCGGCCAGGTGATCGGCACGGTGGGCAACACGGGCGACGCCCGGTACGGCGCCCCGCACCTGCATTTCGAGATCCGGCCGGCAGGATCCCGGCCGATCGACCCGTATTCCCATCTGGTGGCCGTAGACCCGACAGCCCGGACGCAGGCACGCAGGTGACCCCGCGGCCGGCGGCCCCGGGCCGCCGCGCCGCCGGCTGGGCCGCGCTCGTCGGCGTGTGCCTCGCCGCCGGCGCCGGTGGTGTCGCGACGTCGGCGCCCGCCGACGACAAGGCCGACGTCGACCGCCGCCTCGAGCGTGCGCAGGAGCGCCTGCAGGCCCAGCGCCAGCGGGAGAGCGTCCTCACCGACCAGGTCCAGGGCTACACGGACCGCATCCGGGTCCTCGAGAGCCGGCTCGCGCCCCTGCGGGCCCGCTCGGCGCGCCTCGACGCCGAGCTCGCCGAGCTGCAGGACCGCCTCGCCGCCCTCACGTCGCGCCTCGCCGTGGAGCGGGCGCGCCTCGCGGCCGCCGAGGACGCCCTCGCCCGCCGCCAGGTGCTGCTCGCCCGCCGGCTGCGCCAGCTCTACGTTCGCGCCGAGCCCGACCCGATCCTCGTCCTCGTCCAGTCCGGCAGCCTGCGCGACGCGGTCGAGACCGCCGACGTGCTCGAGGGCATCGCCGACCGCGACGGCGACCTGGCGCGCTCCGTGTCCCGGTACGCCGACCAGACCCGCCGCACCCGCGACGCCATCGCCGAGGTGCGCGCCGACGTCGCGCGCTCCGAGGCGCGCGCCGAGGACGCCGCCGTCGAGGCGCGGGCCGCGAAGGCCGACCTCGAGGAGCAGCGCGCCGGCGTCGGCCGCCTGCTCACCGAGCGCCGCGACCTGCTCGGCAGCGTCCGTGGCGACCGCGAGGACATCGAGGCGGAGGCCCGCGACCTCGAGAGGCGCTCGGCGGCGCTCGCCGACAAGATCCGCTCCGCCCAGGGGCTGCCGTCCGCGCCGAGCGGGAGCGTCGCGACGGGGACGGCCTCGTCGGCCGGTCTCGTGTGGCCCGTGAACGGCGCGATCACCTCCGGCTACGGGCCGCGGTGGGGCCGCATGCACGAGGGGCTCGACATCGCCGGGGGCAGTGGCACGCCGATCGGGGCGGCGAAGGCCGGCACGGTCATCCTGGCGGGCTGGAGCGGCGGGTACGGCAACCTCGTGGTCGTCGACCACGGGGGCGGCCTCTCCACCGCCTACGCGCACCTGTCGAGCATCTCGGTGTCGGTCGGCCAGTCCGTCGGGCAGGGCAGCGTGGTCGGCGGCATGGGGACCACCGGCAACTCGACCGGCGTCCACCTGCACTTCGAGGTGCGGGTCAACGGCGCGGCCGTCAACCCCCTGGGCTACCTCTAGGGGCCGGTGGAGGTGGTCGCGGCCCCGGCGGTCGCGGCCGGCGCGGCGTCGTGCCGCACCACCCGGTCGCGCCCGGCGTCCTTCGCGCGGTAGAGCGCGACGTCGGCGAGGCGCAGCAGGTCGCTCGCGTCCCGGGCGTGGCGCAGCTCGCAGACGCCCATCGACAGGGTCAGCGTGCCCACGTCGTCGAAGGCGACGGTGCCGAGGTGGTGCCGCATCCGCTCCGCGGCGTCCATCGCGTCGGCGCCGTCGGTGCGCGGCAGGACCCACGCGAACTCCTCGCCGCCGATGCGGGCCACGGTCTCGTCCTCGCGCACGTGACCGAAGATCTCGGCGGCGACGCCCATCAGCACGCGATCGCCCGCCGGGTGGCCGTGGGTGTCGTTGATGCGCTTGAAGTGGTCGATGTCGATCAGCACGAGGCTGACGTCGGTGCCGTCGCGCCGGGCGACGGCGATCTCGGCGGCGAGGCGGTCGGTGAAGGCGCGGCGGTTCGGGAGCCCGGTCAGGTGGTCCGTGGACGCGAGGGTCGCCATCTGGGCGCGCGCCTCGGCCGACATGATCGCGAGCGCCACCAGCTCGGCGAGGCGGGTGAGGCGCTCCGCCGTCTCGGGGCCGAGCGGCTCGTCGGGGCGGGTCGTCACGGCCGACAGGGCGCCCCACAGCCGGTTGTCCACTCGGATGGGGGCGGCCACCGCCGACGACACCGGACGACCGGGGAAGATGACGCTCGGGATGGGGGCGGTGCCGTCGCCGACGCGCGCGACCACCCCGGTGGTCGCGACCCGGCCGATGGCGGTGGGTGCGGTCAGGTCCACGGCGGCGCCGGTCGCGGCGGCGTCGTCGCCGCGGGCGTGCGCGCCCACGACCACGCCTCGCAGGCCCCGCGCGTCGAAGCGCACCACCCCGGCGGCCTCGGCCCCCGTGATCGCGGCGGCCTCCCGAGCCACCAGCTCGTGCACCTCGGGGGGCTCGGCGTCGCCGGCGACGACCGTCGCGACGCGACGCAGGGCGTCCTGTTCGCGGCCCGCCTGGACCCGGGCCGTGATGTCGGTGAAGCAGCACACCACCGACCGGCTGCCGTCGTCGTCGAGCGGCCGGGTGGAGACCGACAGCCAGACGAGGGAGCCGTCGGGCCGGTGCATGCCCAGCACGACGCCGTCCTGCGGCTCGCCCGTCCGGAGGGTGACCAGCGCAGGGTTCTCGTCGGCGGGGAGCGGGGTGTCGTCGTCGCGCACCGCGCGCCAGCGGGGGTCGGTCGTGGCGCGACCGGTCATCCCCTCCGCGCTGATCCCGAGGATCGCCTCGGCGGCGGGGTTGCACGAGACGATCGCGCCGGTGGCGTCCTGGACCACGACGCCGTCCGAGAGCGACTCGAGCAGCACGCGGTACCGGTGCTCGCTCGCGCGCCTCCCCTCCTCGGCGCGCGTCTGGCGCGTGGTGTCGCGGGTGACGACGAGGACGTGGTCCGCGGGTCCGTCCGGGCCGGGCTCCGCCACGAGGCGCGACTGGAACGTGCGGGGACCGTCCGGCGACGCGAACGCGAAGTCGACCTCGACCCCCTCCTCCCCGTCGAAGGCGCGCCGCATCGCCCCCTCCCACGTCGCGACGAGCGCGGGCGGCATGCCGGCCTCGGCGCTCGTGCGCCCGAGGAACGCGGAGGGCGGGAGACCCGTCGCGGCCGTGACGGCCGCGTTGACGAAGGTGCACCGCAGGTCGCGGTCGTAGCGGGCGACGATGTCCGGCGAGTTGTCCGAGAGCGCGCGCAGGCTGCGGCGGCTCTCGCGCAGCTCCGTCGTCGCGCGGCCGACGGCGGACACCGCGAAGCGGTCGCGCCGCGCCACCGCCACGGCCAGCAGCAGGGCGAGCAGCGTCAGTGCGACGCCGCCGGTGAGGATGGCGACCGGCTGGGTGAGGGACGTCGGCGGGCGTCCGGCGAGGATCGTCCACCTCCGGCCGGCGACGCCGACGTCGACGCGCGCGCCGCCGGCGGCCGCCGGCGCGGGGGCCGACAGCACGTCGTCGCCGTCGCGGATCTCGATCGGCACGCCGGCGTCGGCGGCGTCGATGATGCGGGCCGCGAGCACCTCGAGGGGGAACGACCCCACCACGAAGCCCCGCAGGGCCCGGAGCCGGGCGGCGGCGCCCGTCGGCGCGGAGCCGCCGGCGTAGACCGGCTGGTAGATCAGGATGCCGCGGACGCCGCTGCCGAGGAGGGTCAACGGCGCGGTCGCGATTGCGGTGTCCTCCAGGGCGGCGCGCCGCAGCGCCGCCCCCCGGGCCGGGTCCGCCGACGAATCGAGCCGGAGCGGCACCGCAGCGGGGAGCCGGGTCGTGACGTACGTGAGGGGGTAATGGACCCCGTCGGGGGCGACGCGGGTGCCGCCCGCGCCGTCGGGCACCGTGATCGGCACGCCCGCCTGCGCCTCGTAGGGGGCGCGTCCCGACGGCGTCACCTTCGGCATCCAGGCCACCGCGGCCAGGCCACCCCGCCCGAGCACGCGGCGTGCGAAGGCCGCGAAGTCGCGTGAGGTGACCTCGTCGGACGCGTCGAACAGGCCGGCGGCGTTCCCGAGCGACCCGGAGGCGTTGGTGACCCCGAGCCGGGTGACGTCGACGGCGCGGGCGGCGCCGGCCGCGGCCCGTTCGTCGGCCCGCTGTCGCTCGTGGCGCAGCGACGTCGCCGCGACCGCCAGCGTGCCGAGCAGCAGCAGGGCGACGAGCACGGTGGGGAGGATGCGGCGGTGGCTCACCCCGCGCGTATCGGCGCGACGGGTCCCCCAGGTGACCTCCGGGGCGGGGGCCCGGCGGGACCCGGCCCGCCGATCTCGCGGGCGCGCGCGAGGACGTCGTCGATCATCGCCGGGGTGAGGCGCCCCGTGAACACGTTCTGCTGGCTCGGGTGGTACGAGCCGATCAGCGTCAGGTCCCCGATCCGCGCCTCCGCGCCGTGGCCGAAGCGCGGCCACGGGCGGGGTGGGTCGAGGGTCCGGAGCACCGCGTCCCAGCCGATCGCGCCGAGGGCCATCAGCACGCGCGCGCCGGGGCAGAGCGCCAGCTCGCGCAGCAGGAACGGCCGGCACCGCGCCCGCTCGTCGGGGGTCGGGCGGTTCGCGGGCGGCGCGCACCGCACCGCCGCCGTCACCCGGCAGCCCGTGAGCCGCAGGCCGTCGCCCGGGTGGACGGAGGCGGCCTGCGAGGCGAGGCCGGCGCGGTGGAGGGCCGCGAAGAGGAAGTCGCCGCTGCGGTCCCCGGTGAAGACCCGGCCGGTGCGGTTCGCGCCGTGCGCGGCGGGGGCGAGGCCGACGACCACCAGCCAGGGGTCGGGGTCGCCGAAGCCCGGCACCGGCCGTGCCCAGTACTCCTCGTCGATGAACGCGCGACGCCGCACCCGGCCGACCTCCTCGCGCCAGGCCACCAGGCGCGGGCACGCCCGGCAGGCGACGACCTCGGCGGCGAGGGCCGCGTGTCCGTCGGCGCTCAGCGCGGGGACCCGAGGTGGGCGCCGAGGAACGCGACCGTCTCGCGCAGCACCCGGGGGTCGTGCTGCAGCGAGCCGTGGCCCCCGCCGAGCGCGACGCGCAACCGCATCGGGTGGGGCGTCATCCCCGCGAGGGCCATCGACGAGCCCCACGGGACGCGGTCGTCGCCGGTCGCGTGCCAGTAGCCGCGGGCGACCCCGTCGTCGCGGGCCACCGCCGCCTCGAGCGGCAACGTGAGCGGCCAGTCCTCGCCGAGCGTCGCGGCGAGGCCCTCGGGCCGCGCCGGGCAGATCGCGACGACCGCCCGGACCCGGGCGTCCGCCGCCGCCGCCGCCAGCGCGAGCAGCCCGCCCATCGACGAGCCGCGCAGCCCGAGCGGGCCGTGCCCGCGGGACGCCAGCAGGTCGAGCCCGGAGACGACGTCGTCGAGGGCGCCCGCGTCGAGCGTCCCGTCGCTCTCGCCGTGGCCGCGGAGGTCGAGGGCGAGCGCGGCGATGCCGGCGGCGGCGAGGGCGGTGCCCATGTCGGCGTGGTTCTCCTTGCGGCTGCCGAGCCCCGGCACGACGACGACCCCCGGGGTCCCCGGGGCGGCGGGCCAGTGGAGGGCGGCGAGGGAGGGGCCGCCGGGGGCGCGCAGCGCGATGCGGTCGGGGACGCTCAGGCGGGGGAGGATACCGCTGATCTGGTACCGTCCCGCCCGCCGATGATGCCGCTCGATCAGGTTCTGCCTCCCTCGGCAGCGGTCACCCCCGAGGGCCACCTGTCGATCGGTGGTTGCGACATGGTGGCGCTCGCCGAGGAGCACGGGACCCCACTCGTCGTCTACGACGAAGGCGCCCTGCGCGCGACCGCCCGTGCCTACCGGGCGGCGTTCGACGCGCTCGCGCCCGACGTCGAGATCATCTACGCCAGCAAGGCCTACTTCGGCCAGGCGATGCTGCGCCTCGCCCGCGAGGAGGGCCTCGCCGTGGACGTCGCCTCCGGGGGCGAGCTGTTCTCGGCGCTGCGCGCGGGCTTCGACCCGGCGCGCATCTACATGCACGGCAACAACAAGGACGCCCGCGAGATCGGCGAGGCCCTCGACGCCGGCGTCGGCACGCTCATCATCGACAACCTCGACGAGGTCGAGCGGGTCGACCGCCTCGCCCGCGAGCGCGGGGTGCGGCAGCGGGTGCTGGTGCGGGTGACGCCGGGCGTCAAGCCGTCGACCCACTCGTTCATCTCCACCGGCCAGCTCGACTCGAAGTTCGGGTTCTCGATCGAGGGCGGATCGGCGCGCGAGGCGGTCGACGCCATCCGGGCGGCGGGTGGCCTGCGGATGACCGGGCTCCACTGCCACATCGGCTCCCAGCTCTTCGACTTCTCGGCGTTCGGCGCCGCCGCCGCGATCGTCGCCGACTTCGCCGCGTCGCTCGGCGGGGACGACATCGAGGTGATGGACATGGGCGGCGGCCTCGGCATCGCCTACACCCGCGACGACCGTCCCGGCGCCATCGAGGACTACGCCGAGACCGTCGTGGAGGCGGTGCGCGGCGAGTGGGGGAGGGTCGGCCTGCCGATGCCCCGCGTCATGGTCGAGCCGGGCCGCAGCATCGTGGGCCGCGCGGGCGTCACGCTCTACCGGGTCGGCGGCACCAAGGTCGTCCCCGGCGTCCGGACCTACGCGTCCGTCGACGGCGGCATGAGCGACCTGCTGCGCCCCATGCTCTACGGCGCCGTCTACGAGCCGATCCTCGCGAACCGGGCCGAGGCGGAGCCGACCGGCACCGTCCGCCTGGTGGGCAAGCACTGCGAGAGCGGCGACGTCCTCGTGGGCGAGGCGTCCCTGCCGCCCGTCGGGCCGGGCGACCTCGTCTGCCTCCCCGCCACCGGCGCCTACGGCGTCTCGATGGCCTCGAACTACAACGGCGTCACCCGTCCGGCGGTGGTGTTCGTCGACGAGGGGCGCTCCCGCCTCGTCACCCGCCGCGAGACGTACGACGACCTCGTCGCGCGGGACGTGTGAGCGCCGCCGCCGCCAGGGGGGACGGACCGGTGCGCGTGGGGCTGCTCGGCTGCGGGACCGTCGGCCAGGCCGTCGTGCGCCTGCTGAACGACGGGGTCGGCACCATCGAGCGCGCCTCCGGGCACCGGCTCGAGGTCGGCCCGGTGCTGGTCCGCGACCCCGCCCGGGAGCGCCCCGGCGTCGACCCGGCCCTCATCACGACCGACGCCGCGGACGTCCTCGACGACCCGACGGTCGCGATCGTCATCGAGGTCATGGGCGGCATCGACCCGACCCGCGACTACCTGCTCCGGGCGCTCGCGGCCGGCAAGTCGGTGGTGACGGCGAACAAGCAGCTCCTGTCGCGCCACGGCCCCGAGCTGCTCGAGGCCGCCCAGCAGGGCGGGGCCGAGCTGCGCTTCGAGGCGTCGGCGTGCGCGGCGATCCCCGTCATCAAGGTGCTGCGCGAGTCGCTGCTCGCCGCGGAGATCACCGCGATCACCGGCATCGTCAACGGCACGACGAACTACATCCTCACCGAGATGGCACGGCGCGGGCTGGCCTACTCCGACGCCCTGGCGCGGGCGCAGGAGCTCGGGTACGCCGAGGCCGACCCCACCGAGGACGTCGGCGGCGGCGACGCGGCGGCGAAGATGGCGATCCTCTCGTCGATCGCGTTCCACACCCGCGTCCACCTCGACGACGTGCCCCACGAGGGCATCGACCGGCTCGAGGCGCGCGACCTGGACCTGGCGGTCCGGCTCGGCTTCGTGGTGAAGCTCCTCGGCGTCGCCCGCCTGCAGGACGGCGCGGTCAGCGTGCGGGTCTACCCGGCCCTCGTCCCGGTGGGGCACCGCCTCGCGGCCATCGGCGGCCCCGACAACGCGGTGCTGCTGGAGTCGCGCTCGACCCGCGAGATCATGCTCGTCGGGCCCGGCGCCGGTGGCGACGAGACGGCGTCCGCCGTGGTCGCCGACGTCCTCTCGATCCTCGGCACCCACCACGGGTCCTTCCTGCACAACGCCCTCGCCGATGCGGGCCGGCCGATCGCCGCGCCCGGCGGCGTGCGGTCCGCGTTCTACGTGCGGATGTCCGTCGCCGACCGGCCCGGCGTGCTGGCCCGGATCGCGTCGATCTTCGCCGAGGAGGACCTCTCGATCCGCACCGTGGTGCAGAGCGGCTCCGGCGACGAGGCGACCCTGGTGCTGGTGCTGCACTCCGGCACGGAGCAGCGCATGGCCGACGCCCTCGACGCGGTCCGCGCCCTCGACGACGTCCGCGGCGAGCCGGTCATGCTGCGGGTGCTCGGCACCGGGGAGGGCGGCGGATGATCCCGCTGATCGAGAAATACCGCGACTTCCTGCCCGTCACCGCGGCGACCCCGGTCGTCTCGCTGGGGGAGGGCGGCACCCCGCTCGTGCCCCTCCCGCGGCTCTCCGAGCGCCTCGGCGTGTCGGTGCACGCCAAGTTCGAGGGCATGAACCCGACCGGCAGCTTCAAGGACCGCGGCATGACGATGGCGGTCTCGAAGGCCGTCGAGGAGGGCGCGACCGCCGTCATCTGCGCCTCGACCGGCAACACCTCGGCCTCGGCCGCCGCCTACGCCGCGCGCGCCGGGCTGACCGTCGCCGTGGTGATCCCCGAGGGGAAGATCGCCGCCGGCAAGCTCGCGCAGGCGCTCGTGCACGGGGCGAAGGTGCTGTCGCTCGACGGCAGCTTCGACGACGCCCTCCGCGTCGTCCGCGGCCTGGTGGAGCGCCACCCCATCTCCCTCGTGAACTCCCTCAACGAGTACCGCATCGACGGCCAGCGCACCGGCGCGTTCGAGGTCTGCGACGATCTCGGCGACGCCCCCGACGTGCTGTGCATCCCCGTCGGCAACGCCGGCAACATCAGCGCCTACTGGCTGGGCTTCAACGCCTACCGCGAGGCCGAGCGGTCCCGGAGGGTGCCGCGCCTCTACGGCTTCCAGGCGGCCGGCGCCGCCCCGCTCGTCGAGGGCGCCCCCGTGGCGGCGCCCGAGACGATCGCGACGGCGATCCGCATCGGCAACCCCGCCCGCGGCGACCAGGCGATGGACGCGATGCGCGACTCCGGCGGCGGCGTGTCGGCGGTGACGGACTCCGAGATCATGGAGGCCTACGCGATGCTGGCCGCCACCGAGGGCATCTTCTGCGAGCCGGCGTCCGCGGCGTCCGTCGCCGGGCTGCTGAAGCGCCACGCGGCCGGCGACCTGAACCCGGGCGAGACCGTCGTCTGCGTGCTCACCGGCCACGGCCTGAAGGACCCCGACACGGCGATCGTGAACGCCGAGCCCGTCCGCCGGCTCTCCGCCGACATCGACGCCGTGGAGGAGGCCGTCTTCGGTGACTGAGCGCGCGCCCGAGGCGCTGACCGTCACCGCGCCGGCGACGTCGGCGAACCTCGGTCCCGGCTTCGACTGCCTCGCCGTCGCGCTCGACCTGGGCAACGCCGTCGTCATCACCCGCCGCTCCGGCCCCCTCGAGGTGGCCGTGACGGGGGAGGGCGCCGGCGAGGTCCCCGAGGACGCCTCGAACCTCGTGTGCCGCGCCCTCGCGGCCGGCCTCGGGTCGCTCGACGGCCTGCGCGTGGAGTGCCGCAACCGCATCCCCCTCGGGCGGGGGCTCGGCTCGTCGGCCGCGGCCGTCTGCTCCGGCCTCGTCGCCGCGAACGCGCTCGGCGGCCTGCGGTGGACCCCCGACGACCTGCTGGCGCGCGCCGCCGAGATCGAGGGCCACGCCGACAACGCCGCCGCCTGCCTCAGCGGCGGGCTGGTCGCCGTCGCGCCCGGCCCCGTCGCGCGGCCCATCCCGGTCCCCGAGGGCCTGACGTTCCTGGCGGTCGTGCCGGAGGGCCACGTCTCGACCGAGGCCGCCCGCCGCGCCCTGCCCGCCACGGTCCCCCTCGCCGACGTCACGGCCACGCTGGCGAACGCCATCGGCCTGACGCTCGCGCTCTGCGAGGGCCGCATCGACGACCTGCCGCCCCTCCTCGCCGACCGGGTCCACGAGCCGCACCGCGGCGCGATGATCCCCGGCCTCGCCGCCGTGCGCGGGGTGGTCGATGGCGAGGGCTGCCTGGGGGCCACCATCTCCGGGTCGGGCCCGTCGATGCTGCTGTGGGTGCGCCCCGACGCCGCGGAGCGCGTCGGCGCGGCCGTCACGAAGGCGCTGCACCTGCTGGGCGTCGCGGCGCTCGTGCGCCCCTCCCGGGTCGGCGCCGCGGGGGTGCGGGCCCGCTGGACCGGTGGCGCCGACCTGCGCCTCGCGCGCGCGGTGGGGTGACGCAGGCCCCCTCCGACTGGGAGCACGCCGGCGGGGTCATCGACTGCTCGCGCGGGCGCCTCGTGGGGATCGTCAACGCGAACCCCGACTCCTTCTCGGACGGCGGGGTCAGCGCGGGGACGGAGAGGGCCGTCGCGCACGGCCGCGAGCTGGCGCGCCTCGGCGCCGACGTCGTCGAGGTCGGCGGGGAGTCGCTGCGGTTCTCCGACCACACCCCCGTCGATGTCGAGATCGCCCGGGTCGTCCCCGTCATCACCGCGCTGGCGGCCGAGCTGTCGGTGCCGGTCGCGATCGATACCTTCAAGCCCGCCGTGGCGGCGGCGGCGATCGCCGCCGGCGCCGCGATCCTCAACGACCCGACGGGGCTGCGCGAGCCGGGGATGGCCGCGGTGGCGGCGGAGGGCGGGGTCGGCGTGGTGCTCACGCACTTCTTCGGTCCCCCCAAGGTGCGGCCGGCGAGCTTCCCCGACGTCGACGTCCCGTCCGCCGTGCGCGCGTGGGCGCGCGCCCGGATGGAGGCCGCCGCCGGGGCCGGGATCCCCGCGTCGCGCATCGTCATCGACCCCGGCGTCGGCCTCGGCAAGTCACCCGCCCAGGACCTGCAGCTGCTGCACCGCATCGACGAGGTCGTCGCGCTCGGCCGCCCGGTCCTCGTCCCGATCTCCAACAAGAAGGTGCTCGGCGCGCTGACGGGCCGCGCGGCGCCGGACCGCCTGGCGGGCACCGCGGCGGGCCTCGTGTGGTGCCGGACGCGTGGCGCGACCGTCTTCCGGGTACACGACGTCGGGTTCATGCGGGACGCGATCCGCGTCGCCGACGCCCTCGTCACCGGCGAGGCGGAGCACTGGTTCGACGTGCTGAAGTGAACCCCCCGCCGGTGCTAGCGTGAATCGCGTGACCACCGTCCGACCCGAGGGAAGAGGCACGGCATGAAGCTCTTCGTGGACACGGCCGACCTGGCCGAGATCGAGACCATCGCGGGGTGGGGCGTGCTGGCCGGCGTGACCACCAACCCGAGCCTGCTGGCGAAGGTCGAGGGCGACGCCGACGACATCTACCGGCGGGTCTGCGAGCTCGTCGACGGGCCGGTCTCGGCCGAGGTCGTCGCCGAGACCCGCGCGGACATGGTCGAGGAGGGCCGCCGCCTCGCGGCGATCCACGACAACATCGTGGTGAAGCTGCCGATGTCGGCCGAGGGTCTCGCCGCGACGTCCATCCTCGCGACGGACGACATCCGCGTGAACATGACCCTGTGCTTCACGGCGCCGCAGGCGCTGCTGGCGTCGGCGTCGGGCGCGGCGTTCGTGTCGCCGTTCATCGGGCGCTTCGACGACATCGGCCAGAACGGCGTCGAGTGCCTCCGCGACATCGTCGAGGCGATGGAGACCTCGATCTACGACACCGAGGTGCTGGCCGCGTCCATCCGGACGCCGGTGCACGTGACGGAGGCCGCCCGCATGGGCGCCGACATCGCCACGATCCCGCCGAAGGTCTTCTACCAGATGCTGCAGCACCCCCTGACCGACGCCGGGACCGCCACCTTCACCCAGGACTTCGAGACGCGGCGGGCCAAGGCCAAGGCGTAGGACCGGAGATCCGCCACGCGGCGGAGGAGAGAGACATGAGCGACGACGACACCGACTTCCCGTTCCCCTTCGCGTTCGGCGAGGGGGCGGGCGAGGAGTTCAAGGAGCGCCTGAAGGAGCTGATGCGCGCACAGCGCGAGGCGTTCGAGGAGATGCAGGCCGAGAGCGGCGGGCAGGCGGCGGTCATCGACCGCTGGCAGATCATCCAGCAGGCCGTCGTCCTCGCCTCCGCGGCGATGGCGACCCTGCAGCCCCAGCCCGGCCCCGACGAGGCGGCCGACGCGATGGGCCTCCTTTTCGCCCGGTCGATGACCGCGCTGCAGGGGGCGCTGCACCCCTCCGACTGACCCGGAGGGGGACGGGCCGCCGCTAGTGCGGGTGGACCCCGTTCACCGGGCCGAGGTGCAGCTCGACACGTGCGTCGCGGAGGCTGCCCGCGGTCCGCTCGGCGAAGTCCCCGAGCCGGGCGACCTCGGCGCCGAGCGCCGAGACCTCGTTCGTCAGCACCGCGATCTGGTCGTGCGTCGACCGCCAGCTCGAGCCGATCAGGTCGACGAGGCGCTCCATGTCCTCGACGAGCAGCGTCCGCTCGCGTGCAGCGTCCTCGGCGATCGTGCGGCGCACCTCGTCGAGGTCGCGGGCCCGTTCACGTGCGCGCGCCCTGATCGCGTCGAGGTCGGCCTCCAGGCGGCGGACGGCCTGCAGCACCTCCTGCGGGCTCTGGGCGCCGGGCTCCATCAGGCGGTCTCGGTGTAGGCCACGACGCGCCAGTCCGGCGGGCGGGGCTCGTCGACGGTCCGCTCCCCGGTGGCGCGGCTCCGGAAGACGAACCCGAGGGTGTCGTCGAACTCGGGCACGAGGATCCCGTCGCGCACCTGCTGGTCCACCCAGGCGCCGCGGAAGACGAGCCGCCGCAACCAGTGGACGAGGTCGGCGCCCCCGCCGAGCAGCGTGGCCTGGTGGCGATCGAGGTGGGCGGCGAAGGGGCTGCGGGGCGTGGTCACCACGCCGTGGGCCGTCAGCGCCACGAGGTCCTCCAGGACCGGGGGCGTCAGCGCGTCCCGCGTCAGCAGGCCGAGGCGGACCGCCGCGGCGCCCACCCGCGAGTGGAAGTCCTCCGCGTTGAAGCGGAAGCGCACGCCCTCGACCTCGATCGAGAAGTCGTGCCCGCTGGAGTAGCTGGGGGAGAGGGGTCCGTGGCCCATCGACGCCAGGGTAGCAACGCCCCTCGGACGGCTCCCCGGCCGCCCTGACAGGTGTCGGGAGGCGCCGCCGGGCCGGCGGGATCGTCCCACGGGGCGCCGCGTCCGTCACAACCGGATGCCGGTCGTGTGCCGGTTCCCGTGCACGTCGCCGCGCGGCGCGCGCCGGGTGCCAGCATCGCCCCATGGGTCGCCTGCGCATCGACCGGCTCACCCCGCCGCCCGCGCCCCTGCGCCGTGGCGACGCGGTGCTCGCCGGCCGCTGCCACCGGGCGTCGACGCCGCGGTCCCGCCTCGTCGGGCTGCTCGGGACCCCCGACCTCGACGCGGACGAGGCGCTGTGGATCACCCGGTGCGCGGCGGTCCACGCGATCGGCCTGCGGGCGCGCATCGGCTGCGCGTTCCTCGACCGCGACGGCCGGGTGCTCCGGGTCGTCGACCCGCTGCCCCGTCGCGGCGCGCACGTGCGGGGGGCGGATGCGGTGGTCGAGTGCCGGGCGGGCGTCCTCGCCGGGATCGCCGTCGGGGACGTGCTGCGACGCGACGAAATTCCCGCTACGAGCGACATCCGCGTCACGGCCGGGGGGTGACTCCGGACGCCCCCGCGACTCGTGCGTGTGCGGATCGGTCGCCAGCGGGGCGCCCGGACGCAGCGCACGGAGGTCCGAGATGTCCGTTGGGATCGGTGTCGCCGTCCCGTCCGTCCTCCTGGTCGAGGACGACGCGGCGACGCGGGCGTTCCTCTCCGAGAACCTGAGCGCCGACCGCTTCGCCCCGGTCGTCGCGACGTCGGCCGAGGAGGCGATCGAGATCCTCGGGCGCGCCCGGCCGGACGTGGCGGTGGTGGACGTCGGCCTCCCCGGCATGAGCGGCCTCGAGCTCGTCAGCCGCATCCGCGACGGCGCGGCCGAGGCGGAGTGGGATACCGGGATGCCCATCCTCCTGATCTCGGGCGAGGCGAGCCCCCACGCCGCGGTCCGCGGCATCGGCCGCGGCGCCGACGACTACGTCCCGAAGCCCTTCCACTACCCCGAGGTCCTCGCCCGGCTCGGCTCCCTGGTGCGGAGGTCCCGGGGGGCGACGCTCTGCGAGGAGATCCGCGTCGGCACCCTCGTCGTCGACCGGCATGCGCGACGGGCCACCCTCGGCGGCCGCGTCCTCGACCTGTCGGCAAAGGAGTTCTCGCTCCTCGCCGCCCTGGCCCGCGACCCCTCGCGCGTGCTCACCAAGGCCGAGCTCCTGCGCGACGTCTGGGGTTACCGCGCGGCCGCCCGCACCCGGACGGTCGACAGCCACGCCAGCCGGCTGCGGCGCAAGCTCGCCGACGCCGGCGGCGGCGAGCGCCTCGTCGTCAACGTCTGGGGCGTCGGCTACCGGCTGCTCCCCGAGGAGGTGTGACGTGATCGGCACGACCACCTCGCCCGGCGCCGTCGCGCCGGCCGACCACCTGGCGCGCGTGGTGCACGACCTCCACGGGCCCCTCACGGTGATCCGCGGCATGTGCGCGACGCTCCTGCGCGACGAACCCGCGCGTGACCGCCGCCGCGCCCTCGCCCTCATCGACGCCGAGGTCCTGCGCGTCGCGGACGGCCTGCGCGACCTCTCCCGCACCCCGGTGGGCGACCCGCCCGCCCCGGGGTGCGACCTGGCGGAGGTCGTCCGGGCGGCGGTGCGGCGCTTCGGCCCCGTCGCCGAGTCCGGGGGGCGACGCGTGGTCGCCCGAGGACGGCGCGGCCCCCTGCCGGTCGCCGCGCCGCCGGCCGCGCTGGCGCGGGTGCTCGACAACCTGTTGTGGAACGCCCTCCGCCACGCGGCGGACGGCGGCGTGGTCGTCGTGGGCGCGCGCGTGCGTCGCGGCGTCGCCGAGGTCCACGTCCGCGACGACGGGCCGGGGGTGCCCGCCGGGGACCGCGAGCGGATCTTCCTCCCCGGCGACCGCGGTTCCGCCCCGCGGGGCGCCGGCCACGGCCTCGGCCTCGCCATCGCCCGCGAGATCGCCGAGGCTCACGGCGGCCGGCTGACCCTCGACGCGGTCGGGTCGGGCGCGTGCTTCCGGCTCGCCCTGCCGCTGCGGAGCGACGCGGACCCCGGTCCGCGGGCGGCATGAGGACCCTCGTGACCGAGGCGGCCGTCGCGGCGCGGGCGACCGCCGGCCCCCGTCCCCTCGTCGTCGTCCCCCGCGCACGCCGCCGTGGCCGGTGGGCCGACCTCGACGCCGACGCCGTCGTCGCGGCCATCGCGGACGCGGGCGCCGGCGCCGTCGTGCTCGCGCGTCCTGCCGTCGACGACCCCGGGGCGGCGGCGCTGCCCGCCCTCGCCGCGGTGATGGGCGCCGCCCGCGTCCGGCTGCCGGGCGACGCCGGCCTCGCGGGGTGGGTCCTGTCGGTCGCGCGGCACCCCCACTTCAACGACTCGTCGCTCCTGCGCCGGCTCGAGGTCCTCGCCGGGGCCGCCGGCGGGCCGTCGGGCCTGCCCCGGCGCACGAGCGACGACGGCGCATCGGTGCCGTCCGTCCGCCCGCGGGTCCTCGCCCGCTGGGCGGGATGCGTCTGGCGGCCCTGCCCGCGGTGCGGCGGCGGGGGCCTCGCCGCCGCACCCTGCGCGCGGTGCGGCGCGCCGCGGCCGGAGCCGGCGTGATGCGGGCGCGGATCGGCGGGCGTCGCGCGGGCCTCTGGCTCGTGCTCGCCGGCTTGGCGGGCCTCGTCGCCGCCGTGGTCACGTTGCGCGCCGCCGCGACACCCGCCGACGCCGGGCGCGTCGTCGTGGCGCGCGCGCCGCTCGCCACCGGCCTGCTGATCGACGAGACGACCGCCCGGTCCGCGCTCGTCGTCGTCCCGGTGCCGGAGGGCCTGCCGCTCGCCGGGGTGCTGACCGACCCGGGGGCGGCCCTCGGCCGCAGGATCGCCGTGCCGGTCTCGCCGGGGGAGCCGGTGACCGAGGCGGCCCTCGGCGGCGCGCCGGGCCTCGGGCCGGCGCCGCTCGCGGTGGGGGAGCGTGCGGTGCCGGTCCCGTTGTCGGCCGCCGGAGGCGGCGCCGCGGGTCTCGTGACCGGCGCCCGGGTCGACGTCGTCGCCTCGACCGGCGAGGGGCCGGCCGGGCGCACGGCCATCGTCGTCGCCGACGCGGAGGTGCTCGCCGTCGCCGCCTCCCCGTCGCCCGACGGCCTCACGGGGACGGGCGAGGCGCTGCTGCGCGTGTCGGCGACGCAGGCGCTGCGGATCACCGCCGCCCTGAACTTCGCGCGCGAGGTGCGCCTGCTGGTGCGGCCCGCCGACGAGGTCGGCACCCCCGGTCCCCAGGAGGTGCCGGCGCCGTGACCCCGGCCGGTCCGACCGCACGGGGGGCGCTCGTCGTCGTCGGGGCGACGGGGGGCTGCGGGACCAGTCTGCTCGCGGGAGCGCTCGCGCTGGCCTGGCAGCGGGCGCACGGCGCAACCTGGCTCGTCGAGCTCGACCTCGGACGGGGCGACCTCGCCGACGCCTGGGACCTCCCGGGCGACCGGACCATCGACGACCTGGCGGAGGTGTCCGACGAGCTCGCCCCGCACCACCTCCGCGCCGCGGCCCAGCCGCACCCGTCGGGGCTCGCGGTCCTGGTCGCCCCGCCACGGCCGGCGGCCGGGTGGGACGCGCCGGCCGCGGCGCGCCTGGTGGCCACTGCCGGGGCGGGGGATGGGGACCGGTGCGTGGTCGACGCCGGCTGCGGGCTGCGTTCCCACGCCATCGGCGCGGCCGCGTCGGCGCGCGGGGTCCTGGTCGCGTGCGCGCCCCGCATCGCGGCGGCGCGCCGGGCGCGACACGTCGTGGAGGGGCTCGCCCGCTCGGCCCCGTCGGCACGGGTGGGGATCGTGGTGTGCGGCGGCCCCGGTCGGTCCGAGATCGGGGCGCGCGCGCTCGGCCGTGCTGTGGGCGCGCCCGTGACCGGCGAGCTCCCCTGGTCGCCCCGGGAGGCGGATGCCCTGTCGGCGGGGCGCTGGCCCGCGCGGCGGCGGCGTGGCCTGGCCGCCGCGGTCGCCGCGCTCGCGGAGGCCACGTGATGGAGGCCCCCGACCCGGCGCTCGTCGAGCACCTGCGGGCACGCGCCGCCCGCGATCCGCGCGTCGACGGCCGGGGGACGCCCCGCGAGGAGCTGGCGTCGGTCGTCGGTGACCTCCTCGACGAGGAGCGGCGCATCCTCACGGCCGCCGCCCGCGACGCCGTGGTGCAGGCGGTCGTCGACGAGGCCCTCGGCCTCGGACCGCTGGAGGCGCTGCTGCGCGATCCGCGCATCACCGAGGTGATGGTCTGCGGCCCGCACCGCGTCTTCGTGGAGCGTGACGGCCGCATCACGCCCACGGACGCCCGCTTCCACGACGACGCGCACCTCCTCCACGTGATCGACCGGATCCTCGCCCCGCTCGGCCGGCGCGTGGACGAGGCGAGCCCCATGGTCGACGCGCGCCTGCCCGACGGCTCCCGGGTCAACGCGGTGATCCGCCCGCTCGCGCTCGACGGTCCCGCGCTCACCATCCGGCGGTTCGGCGGCGGGCCGCTGACCGGCGACGACCTGGTGCGGCTCGGGACGATCGACGCGCCGGTCCTCGCCCTGCTGCGCGCGGCGGTGCGGGCGCGGCGCAACGTCCTGGTGACGGGAGGGACGGGGAGCGGCAAGACGACGACCCTCGCGGCCCTCGCGGCGTTCGTCCCGCCGGGGGAGCGCATCGTGACGATCGAGGACGCCGCCGAGCTGCGGATCGCCCTGCCCCACGTCGTGCGCCTCGAGAGCCGGCCACCCTCGCTCGAGGGCGCCGGTGCCGTCTCGATCCGGGCGCTCGTGCGCAACGCGCTGCGGATGCGACCCGACCGGATCGTCGTCGGGGAGGTCCGCGGCGGCGAGGCCCTCGACATGCTGAGCGCGATGACGACCGGGCACGAGGGGTCCCTGTCGACGCTCCACGCGTCCTCGCCGGGCGACGCCGTCCGCCGCCTCCAGACCCTCGCGCTGATGGGCGACCTCGACCTCCCGTACCGGGCGGTCGCCGACCAGGTGGCGAGCGCCGTGGACCTCATCGTCCACCAGGCCCGGCGGCCCGACGGCGCGCGCCGGGTGGTCGAGGTCGCCGCGGTCGGCCCGGGCCCCGATGGGCCCGTGCTCACCCCGCTCGTCACCTGGCGGCCGGCGGGCGGCGCGCGGAACGGGTTCGCGTGGACACCCGCCGGGCTGACGTGGGCGGCGGACGCCGACGCCGCCGCCGCGCTGGAGGAGGTGGCGTGAGCGCGGCGGCCGCGGCGGTGGCGGCCTCCGCATCGGTCGCGTTGCTGGTGACCGGCGTGGGGCGGGCGGTGGCGGCGCGCCCGCGGCGAACCCGCCGGCCGGGGGAGGGGACGCCGGCGCCGCTCGCCCGCACCGTCGCGGGTGCCCGGCTGGACCGCTGTCTGCGGCGCGCCGGGGTGCCGCTCGGCCCCGACGCGTTCGCGGCGCTGGTCGCGGCGTGCGCCGCCCTCGCCGCGATCGTCGCGTGGCGCGTCGTCGGGCTCCCCGTCGCGGGTGCGGCGGGGGCGGGCGGGGTCGTGGCGGCGGCCGTCGTGCTGGTCCGGTCGGCCGACCGGCGGCACCTCGCGCGCGTCGAGGCGCAGCTCCCCGGCGTCGCCCAGGCGCTCGCGACCGGACTCGGGGCGGGCCTCTCCCTGCGCCAGGCGCTCACACGGGCGGTGCGCGACGCCCCGGAGCCGGTGCGCTCCGAGCTCGCCCAGGTGGTCCGGGAACTCGAGCTCGGCGGCCGGGTCGAGGTCGTCCTGGAGGGGGCCGCCGCGCGCCTGCCCGCACGGGACCTGCGGATCATGGTCACCGCGATCCTCGTCCAGCGGCGGACCGGCGGGAACCTCGCCCGGGCGCTCGCCGGGTTGTCGGACCGGCTGGAGGAACGCGGGCGGCTCGCGCGCGAGCTGCGGGGCGCCACCGCGCAGGCACGGATGACCGCGTGGCTCGTCGCCGCGCTCCCCGTCGGCGGCGCGGTCATGGCCGAGATCGCGTCACCCGGGACCATCGGCCGCGTGGTGGGGCAGCCGCCCGGGCCCGCGCTGCTGGGCGTGTCGAGCGCCCTCTACGGCGTCGGCGTCGTCCTCATCCGGCGGATCGGGCGGGTCGAGCCGTGAGCCCGGTGCTCCTCTGGGTGCTGGCGTTGGCCTGCGCGGCGGCGGGGTTGCGCGAGAGGCGCGCGGCGGCGCGGTCCGCGGACGCGACCGCGCTGTCGGGGGGCGGACGGGGCGTCCCAGGGGTGCTCGCGGTCGCCGCGCGGATGCCCTGCCCCGAGGCGCTGTGGCGGCTCGCGGCGCGTGACGCCGACGCCGGCCGACTGGCACGTGCCGGCCTCGCGGGGGCGCTCGCGCCGGCGGGCCTCGCGCGGGCGCGGGTCAACGGGGCCCTCGTCGGCGTGGCGGCCGGGGCGGCGCTCGCGCTCGTCGCACCCCCGGCCGCGGTGTTGGTGCCGGTGCTCGCCGGGCTCGGGCTGATGGCGCCCGGGTACGTCCTGACGCTCCGCGAACGGGCCCGGCGGCGCGCCCTGGTGCGCGAGCTGCCGGACCTGCTCGACCTGCTCGGCATCTGCGTCGAGGCGGGCATGGCGCTCGACCCGGCGCTCGACCTCGCGGCCGGGCGGCTCGGCGGGGTGCTCGGCGAGGAGATCGGCGCCGTGCTGCGGGACCTCGCGCTCGGAACCCCCCGCGCGACGGCCTACCGCGAGTTGACCGCCCGCGTCGGCGCGCCGGAGCTCGCTCGGACGGTCGGCGCACTGCTGCAGGCCGAGGAGCTCGGGGCGCCCCTCTCGCGGGCGCTCGAGGGACAGGCGGTGGCGCTGCGGGCGTCGCGACGCCAGGACGCCCGGGAGCGGGCGGCGCGCGCCGCGCCGAAGATCCAGCTCGTCGTGGCGATGGTGATGGTCCCCGCGGTGCTGCTCCTCGTGATCGGCGTGCTGCTGATCGAGCTGGCGCGCCAGGTGGGCGGGGTCGTCGGGTGAGGCGCCGGGTCGGTGACGCCGGCCGCGGGTCGGCGACGGCGGACTACCTCGGAGCCGTCCTCGCCGTCGGGCTGATGCTGCTCGCCCTCACGGCGGTGCGCGAGCACCGCCCCCAACGGCGGCCGCCCATCGACCCCGTCGCGGAGGTGGCCGCCCTCGTGCGCCCCGCGCCCGTGGTGCGGGTCCGGACGCCGCGTCCCCCCGGCACGGGGCCACCCCGGCGCCGCGGCCCCCGGCGTCCGCCGCCCCCGCGTCCGACGGTGCTCGTGCCGGGCTGGGCCGTCGGCTGGTGATCCCGGTACCCTCGGTACGTGGTCCTCGTCGTCCTCCTGCTCGCCGTCCTCGCCCTGATCGTCATCGGGTCGTGGGCCCTCGGGCTCGTGCTCAGCCTGCTGTGGTGGGTCATCGTCGGCGCGATCATCGGGGTGCTCGGGCGCATGCTCATCCCCGACGACCGCCGCCCCGGCCTCATGGCGACCGTGCTCTCCGGCATCGTCGGGTCCCTGCTCGGCGGGGTCATCGCCAACGCCCTCGACGTCGGGCGGATCCTCGAGTTCGGCATCGCCGTCCTCGTCGCCGCCGGGTTGATCCTCGCCTTCGCGTCCGACCGGCGGAGCGCCACCACCTAGGCTCGGGACGGTCCCGCGGGCCCGGGCCGCGAGCCGCTGTGACGGCTCCGGGGCCGGCGGCGGATACCGTGCGTGAGTGTCGCCCCGGCCCCCCGCCCCACGATGAGCCCGTCGCGCACCCGACCGGCGTTCGCCGACGTCGCCGAACGGAACCTCGACGGCGTCTACCGGTACCTCACGCACCTCACCGGGAACCGCGACCTCGCCGAGGACCTCACATCCGCCACCTTCGAACGGGCCCTCCGCGACTGGCGGCGGTACGACCCCGCCCGCGCGACCCCGCAGGTCTGGCTCGTCGAGGTGGCACGGCGGGTCGCGCTCGACCACTTCCGCAAGGACGGCCGCCGCCGGGCACGTGAGGAGCGCTACGCCGCCGACGTCCCCGAGGCCGTCCCCGGACCCGAGGCGCCCGGGGGGTTCTCCGCCGACCTCCGGGCGGCCCTCGGCCGCCTCACCCGCGGCGAACGCGAACTCGTCGCCCTGCGCGTCGTCCTCGGGCTCGACGCCGCCGAGGCCGGCCGCATCGCGGGGATGACCCCCACCGCCGTCGGCACGTCCCTGCACCGAGCGCTCACGAAGTTGCGACAGGAGGTGGAGCGACCGTGACCGGACCCCACGACATCGACCCCGACCGGCTCGGGGAGCTCATCGACGGCGCCACACCCACCGACGCCGACGAACAGGCCCTCGTCGCCCTCGTGCAGCAGACCCGCGACCTCGAACCCGGGGCCCCCGACGACCTCCGCCGCCGCGTCCTCGACGACGCCCGCCGCGCCGCCGCGACCGGGGACCGCCCCCGCCGCGGCATCCGCGCGCTCGACCCCCGCCGCTGGATCGGCGAGGGCGGGGGCGACCGCCGCCGACGCCTCCTCGTCGCCGCCCCCGTCGTCGCCGGCATCGTCGCCGTCGCCCTCATCGCCATCCCCGCACTCGACGACGGCGGCACCGGCCCCAGCGGCGGCGACGCCGCATCCGCCGGGGCCACCTCCGACGGCACGCGGCTCGCCGTGCCCGCCGCACCTGGCGCCGCCGACTCCGCCGCGCCCGCCGCCCCCGGCGCCGAGGCCGACCAGGGCGCACCCGCACCCGCACCCGAGCGCGCCGCCGCCCCCGCCATCGCCACGCCGGCGCCCGGTCCTGTCCCCGACGGGACGCGCCTCACCAACGTCACCGTCCGCACCCGCGTGCAGGTCGCCGACGTCGACGCCCTCTCCCGGGCCAGCACCAGCGCCATGCGCACCACACGCGCCCTCGGCGGGTACACCGCCAGCTCCGACTACGGCGTCCCCGACGGCGGCCGCGGCACCAACGACCTCGTCCTCCGCATCCCCACCACCAAGGTCGACCAGGCGCTCGCCGCCTTCGGGAGGCTCGGCACCGTCATCGGCCAGGACGCCGACATCGTGGACGTCACCGCCGCCGTCGCGACCGGAGACCGCGGGGTGACCCGCGCCGCCGAGGCCCTCGCCGACCTGCGCGCCCGCGCCGCCGCCGACCCCGCCGACGCCGCACTCGCCCGCCGCGTCGTCCGCGCCGAGGCCGCCCTCGCCCGGGCGGAGGCCGCCGTCGCCGCACAGCGCGAACGGGCGCGCCTCGCCGTCGTGTCCCTCACCCTCACCACCGAGGGCCCCCCGGCCGCACCGCGGGAGGAGGGCCGTTTCGCCGGCCCGATCGGCGACTCCGGCGACCGCCTCGCCGGGGCGCTCGCGTGGCTGCTCGGCGCCCTCGTCCTCATCGGGCCCTTCGCCCTCCTCGCCGCCCTCGCCGCCTGGGCCGCCCACCGCCACCGCGGACGCTCCGCCCGGCGGCTCATGGGCTCCGCCTAGACCCACCGCCCGCCGGGAGCCGTCAGGCCGTCAGGCCGGGGGGTCGTCCTCCACGCACTGCGCGGCCGCCGCCGCGCAATCCGCCGTGTGGCCGCCGGTGGCGCGCCGCAGCAGGTGGTAGAGCGTCTCCCGCTCGTCCGCGTCGAGCGCCGCGAGCACCTCGTCCTCCGCGGCGGTCAGGGCCGCCTCGGCCTCGCCGAGCCGCCGGGCCCCGGCCACCGTCAACGACACGGTGTGGCGACGCCGGTCGTCCACCGCACGCTCCCGCACGATCAGGCCGTCGGCCTCCAGCTCGTTCAGCAGCCCCACCAGGTTCGTGCGGTCCACCTGCAACGCCGACGCGAGGGCCTGCTGCGTCCCGCCGCTGTGCTCCCGCAGGACCGTCAACGCCACCAGGTGCCGGGGCCGCAGCCCCAGGGGCGCCAGCGCCGACTCGGCACGCGACCGCGTCAGGCGGGCCAGGTGGTCGAGGAGGGCCGACGAACGGTGCGCGGCCGTGGCGGGGGACGGCATCGGCCGATTGTAGCCCCCGCCGCCTACCGGTCGTGTGTTACAACTCGTTTGCGCAAAGCAAACGATTTGGGAGCAACGACCTGATGCCGCACCTCCTGCACATCGACTCGAGCATCCAGGGCGAGCGGTCGGTCAGCCGCGCGCTGACCGCCCGGGCGGCCGCGGCCTGGCGCGCGGCGCACCCCGCGGGCGTCGTCACCTACCGCGACCTCGGCGCCGACCCGCCGCCGCACCTCGACAGCGCGACGGGCACCGCGCGGATGATCCCGCCCGCCCGGCGCACCCCCGCCCAGCAGGCGTCGTGGGAGCTCACCGAGCGGCTGGTGGGGGAGGTCGCGCGGGCCGACACGATCATCCTCGGCCTGCCGCTCTACAACTTCGGTCCTCCGAGCGCGGTGAAGGCGTGGGTCGACCACCTCATCGCCCCGGGGCTCTCCCTCGACGCGGAGACGCAGGCGCCGCTGCTCGCCGGCCGCGACTTCCTCGTGCTGGCCTCCCGCGGCGGCGGCTACGGCGAGGGCACCCCGCGCGAGGGATGGGACCACGCGGAGGCCTGGCTCGGCCACGGCGTCGCCCTGACCGGCCTGGAGCCGCGCTTCATCACGGCGGAGCTCACGCTGGCGGCCGTCACCCCGGCGATGGCGGGGCTGCTGCCGCTGGCCGCCGAGAGCCTCGCCGCGGCGGAACGGGCGATCGACGCGCAGTGGGTGGCCGTGGCGGCCTAGGGGGTCCGGACCCGGGCGAGCTCCAGGGGGATCCGCTCGAGGTGCGCGCGCAGCCCGGTGCGTCGCGCCTCGAGCCACCCCCAGCGCGGCCGGCGGTCGCCGTCGAGCGCCTCGCCGACGCTGCCCGGGTTGACGAACAGGCACCCGTGCGCCGACCGCACCAGGGGGACGTGCGTGTGGCCGCTCACCACGCAGTCCGGGCGCCCGAGGGCGTCGTGCAGGCGCCGCAGGTCGCGCTCCGGCGTGTGGGCGTCGACCGCCTCGCGCGGGTCGTCCGGCGCGCCGTGCATCAGCACGATCGTCGCGCCGCGCAGGGACACCCGCACCAGCATCGGCAGGCCCCCGAGGAACGCCAGGTTCCCGGGGGACAGCTGGTTCGTCGTCCACGCCCGCGATCCGATCCGCCGCGCCTTCGGGCTGTCGGGGTCGCGACGGGGGCGGTTCACGACCTTGCGGTCCGTGTTGCCCATCACGCACGGCCACCCGAGCTCCCGGACCGTCGTCACGCACGCGTCGGGCTCGTCGCCGCGCATCACGAGGTCACCGGTGCACACGCCCCGCTGCAGCCCGGCCCCCGCCATGGCGTCGAGCACCGCCCGCAGCGCCGTGGCGTTCGCGTGCACGTCGCCCATCACCCCCAGGCGGTCAGGCACCGGCGTCGATCCCGAGGGCGCCCTCGAGCCGTGACCTGAAGCGCTCCGCCTTCAGCCTCCGCCACTCGTCGAGGAAGCGCGCGTACAGGTCCTCGCGCTCGCGCCGGCGCCGCCCGATCAGCGCGTGGACCCCGAGGCGCTCGTCGGCGCGGCGCCCCACCTCGAGCTCCCGGCGGAACGCCCGGAACGCCGCCTCCGACGCGGGACCCTCCCGGCGCCGCCGCCGCACGGACGCCTCGCCCACCAGGCGCCGCGCCGCCCCCGACTCACGGTCGTCGAGCCACGCGAGGTGCTCCTCCAGCCGCGGGATCTGCACGTCGCAGTCGTGGATGTCCCCGAGCAGGTCCTGGAGCAGCCGGATGTCGTCGAGGAACGGCCCGAGGTCGTCGTCGAAGGCGAGGCCGAAGATCTCGAGGAGGTAGCGCAGCCGCTTGCACGCGATCCGCATGTCGTGCAGGTCCTTCACGTTCGCCGGGTCGGCGACCCGGCCGTCGTAGCCGTAGACCTCGCCGATCCGCACGGCGAGGATCCTCCGCGCGTTCGGCCGCAGGCGGGCGTCCGCGTCGAGGCCGGCGACGGGGTGGGGCCTCGCCATCAGGCCTCCGGGGGCCGGGGCTTCAGGGTGGCGAGCCGGATCCCGGTGTGCTCACCGACGTACCGGTCGAGCCGCTTCGCGAACCGCTCGTCGTCGATCCGGGTGAACAGCGCGACGATCCGCGGTTGCTCGCGGGCCCGGTCCTCGCGGTACCGCGCGATCAGCCCCTCGACACCCGGCCGCTCGTCCTCCGCCATCCCCGGCAGCAGCGCGGTCAGGCCCTCGATCGCGACGTCGAGGTCGCGGGCGTCGCCGAGCACGTCGGTGATCTCCTTCACCTGCCGCAGGTGGCGGCGGAACGACTTCGGGGGGAACGCCCCCTCGAACGCGTCCATCGCGGCGCGCAGGCGGCGCGACGAGACGCGCATCGCGTGGAGCTCCTCGATGTCCTCCGCGAGCTCGGTGCCGTCGCGGTAGCTCCACATCTCGGCCCAGCGCGTCAGGATGACCCGGCCGGCGGCCTCGCGGAACCGGGCACGTCCCCGGAGGCCCGGCACCTCCCACGCACGCGCCACCCCCGGGCTACTCCGCGGCCCGCTGGCGGACCATGACCGACTCCCGGACGGCGCCGCGCAGGGCCTTGCCGCTCGCGAGGACCGCCCAGTCGATGTCGAGCTGCATGCCGAGGTCGATCAGGGCACGCACGATCTGCCCCTCGTCGATGCCGGCGCCCGACAGCTCCGACGCCTCGCGTAGCCAGCGGCGCTGCGACTTCGAGACCGTGACCGTGATGTCCTTGCGGGCGTCCTTGCGGCGGGTGGTGATCGCGCCGTCGCCGAGGCGGGCGTAGGTGCCCGGGGGGGACCCCGCCGGCGCCCCCAGCATCGACTGGTAGGTCACTCCGCGCCTCATGTCCCGGCCTCCCCGTCGGGCGACGCGGCGTCGAGGCTGATGCGGCGGTCCTCGGCCAGGTCGCGGATGGTGTCCTCGCCGATCGTCTCCTCGCCGCGGGCGGCGGCGACGAACAGGGCGTTCGCGAGCAGGAGGTTGACGAGGCGGGGGACCCCGCCGGTCTCCTCGTGCGCCGCCCGCGCCGCCCGCTTCGAGATGATCCGCCCGGCCGCCCCCGCCACGCGGGTGCGGTGCAGCGCGTACTGGTCCACCTCGTCGGCCGTCATCGGTCCGAGGTGGTACCGGACGACGACGCGCTGGGCGACCTGCGGCTGGCGCTCGACGCGCAGGGTCAGCTCGGGCTGGCCGAGCAGGACCACCGGGGCGCCCGGAGCCCCGCCGCTGTCGGGGTTGGTCAGCAGGCGGACCTCGTCGAGGGCCCGCGGGTCGAGGCGCTGCGCCTCGTCGATCGCGAGCACCACCCGCCGGCCGTCCGCCGCCGCGTCGGCGAGCGCCGCGCGGACCCGCAGCGCGAGGCGCGCCGCCGACCCGCCCGCCGGCTCGGCGCCGATCGCCGGCAGCAGGGCCGCGAGCAGCGCGGCGCCGGTGCGCGGGGGGTTGGCGACGCTTGCGACGGTGAAGCCCTCGCCGTCGAGGGTGCGCCGCAGGGTCTGGGCCAGCAGCGTCTTGCCGGAGCCGATCTCGCCCGTGATGACGACGAGGCCGCCGAGCTGGGTGATGCCGAACAGGATGCGGGCGAGGCCCTCGCGGTGGTCGGAGCGCTCGAACGCGAACCGGGGGTCGGGCTCCAGCCGGAACGGCGCCTCGGCGAGACCCCAGTGGGCGAGGTAGGCGGGCGGGGCGGTGCTCACCCGACGGCCTCCAGGACGAGGCCCTCGCGCAGCCCGGAGCGGCTGACGACGACCGCGTCGAGGTCGAACGAACGGCGCACGGCCTCGAGCGCGGCGGCCCCCGCCATCGAGAGGCGCACCCGCGCCGGGTCGAGGTCGGTGGCGTCGGCGAGGTCGTCGGACGGCGTGCCGACGAGGCGCTCGACGGCGCGCACGAGGGCGTCGCGGTCGAGGCGGTCCGACCCGGCCAGCTCCGCGAGGGCCGCCGCCGACCCCCCGGTGGCCACGGCCTCGCGCCCGGTCACGGGGATGTCGACGGAGTCGACGAGCTCCCGGACCGCGGCGACCATCGGCTCGAGGAGGTCGATGGCGGGGGGGTCGGACGGCCCGAACCGCTCGGTCAGCACCCGCACGCCGATCGGGATCGACGTCGCCCACCGCAGGTGGCCGCCCTCGCCGCCCATCATCTCCAGGCTGCCGCCGCCGAGGTCGACCGCGAGGAGGGGGTCGGGCGCGCCGCCCGCCACCATCCCGCGGAACGCCAGCTCGGCCTCCTCGGCCCCGGACAGGATCCGGGGCACCACGCCCGCGGCCGCCTCGAGGCGGTCGAGCAGGTCGGCCGCGTTGGCGGCGGTCCGGGCGGGGGCGGTGCATGCGACGACGATCCGGCGGGCGCCGAGGCGGCGGGCCTCCGCGGCCATCTGGGCGACGGTCGCCTCGACCAGCTCCAGGCGGTCGTCGGCGATGCGGCCCCCCGGCTTCAGACCCGACCCGATGGCGGTCATGGCGCTGCCGCTCGCGAGGGGCTCGACGCGTCCGCGCGCGACGCGTGCGACCAGCAGGCGGGTCGTGTTGGTGCCGACGTCGATGGCGGCGATCGGCGCCGACGTGTCGTGCACGGGCTCGTGGCTGGTCACTTCGGCATTCGCGTGGGGCGCCGAGTGTACCGGCGTCCCCGGCGTCCCGGGAACCCCGTCGCGCGGCGTTACAGCGTGGCGACGCCCCGGCGCGGCGACCGGCGCCGGGCGACGGCCCGGGCACGCAGGAGGGCGAGGCCGCCCACCGCCGCCGCGACCAGCGCCAGGCGGCCCTGACCCGTCACGACCTCGCCGCCGCCGGGGGCGGACGCGAGCGCGGCGAGGAGGAATCCGGCGGCGAGCCCGAGGGCGTAGAGCGCGACGGTCGCGGCCTGCGGGACCCGCGCGCGGCGGCGGGGCGGCGGGACCGCCCGCAGGTGCGGACGGGAGGGCGCGGCGGCCGGGGCGGGGAGGGGGAGGGAGCGGGCGGTTGCGGGCATGGGGGGAACAGTAGTTCGTGCCTCGGACGCGAACAAGTGTTCTGCAACGCCGGGCGGCGCAACGACGCGTGCAGCCCGGCGGGGTGGATCCTGGCGTTGCGTGGGGGGCGTCCGGGGGGAATCCCATACCGATGGGGGGGAACGCGGATTGCCTGGTGGGGCCAGGTGGGGTAGCGTGGGGAAATGCAACGGCGGCTGCTGAGCGGGACGTACGAGTGCAGCCTGGACAGCAGGTTCCGGTTGGCCGTCCCCGCCAAGCTCCGGGAGCCCTTCGCGGAGGGTGCGGTCGTGGGGTGGTGGATCGACGAGTGCCTCGTGGTGGTGCCGAGCGGAGACTGGACGCCGCTCGTGGACCGGACCTTCGGGACCATGAGCGTGCTCGACGACGAAGCCCGCGAGCTGTCCCGCTTCATCATCGCCGGGGCGTTCACGCACGAGCTCGACAAGCAGGGCCGCATCCCGCTGACCGCCGAGCTCCGCGAGCACGCGGGGATCGGCGACTCCAAGGTCCGCCTCATCGGGGTGGGTGACTACCTCGAGATCTGGGACCCGGCCCGTCTGGCCGAACGGTTCGCAAAGCTCCGCCGTGAGGGGGTGTCCCACCATGCCAAGCGCCTTGCCGCTCGAGTCGCGTAGGCCCGCCCGGGGTCACGAGCCGGTCCTGGCCGACGAGGTCGTGCGTCTGCTCGCGCCGCGCGCCGGCGAGACCGTGGTCGACTGCACCTTCGGCGCGGGCGGTCACGCCCGGCGCCTCGCCCCCGCCCTCGGCGAGGGCGGCCGCTACATCGCCATCGACCGCGACCCCGAGGCCCGCACCTGGTTCGCGGACCTCGCCGACGACGTCGTCTGCGAGACCCGGTTCATCCACGCGAACTTCGCCGACGCCCTGCCGCGCCTGCTCGACCAGGGTCTGCGCGCCGACGTCGTGCTGATGGACCTCGGCCTCTCCTCGATGCAGGTCGACCGCGCCGAGCGCGGCTTCTCCTACTCACGGCAGGCCCCCCTCGACATGCGCATGGACCCCGCGCGCGGCGCGTCGGCGGCCGACCTGGTGGCGACCGCGTCCGAGAAGGACCTCGCCGGCCTGATGCGGACCTACGGCGAGGAGCGCTACGCGCGTCCGATCGCCCGGGCCATCGTCCGCCGCCGCGCGATCGAGCCGATCACGACCACCGGCGACCTCGTCGAGATCGTCCGGTCGGCGGTGCCGACCCCGGCGCTCTTCGCCGGCGGGCACCCCGCCAAGCGCGTCTTCCAGGCCCTGCGGATCGTCGTCAACGACGAGCTCGGGAGCCTCGAGCGCGGCCTCGCGTCGGCCTTCGCGCTGCTCGCCCCGGGCGGCCGCCTCGGCGTCATCTCGTTCCACTCCCTCGAGGACCGCATGGTGAAGCGCTTCATGCGGGACCGCGCCCAGGGCTGCATCTGCCCGCCGGACATGCCGGTGTGCGGCTGCGGCCACACCGCCGAGGGCGCCCTGCTCGCGAGCAAGGCCCAGCGCCCCCGCCAGGCCGAGCTCGACCGCAACCCGCGGGCCCGGTCCGCGCTGCTGCGCGGCATCCGCCGGCTGGGGGAGGACGACCGATGAGCACCCGCGCCGGCGCCGCCGCCCGGACCCGCACGACCGCCGCCTCGTCCGCGCGCCCCCGCCACGACCCCCGCACCCGCCCCGAGGCGCCGCGTCCCCGCACCCGCCCGCGGGCGGTCGCCGCTCCGCGGCCCCGCACCCGCCTGCGCATGGGCCCCCTCGTCATCCCGCTGATCGCGTTGATCCTGGGCGGCATCGTGTGGGTCAACGTCGCGAAGCTCGCCCTCACCAACGAGACGGGCAAGGTCATCGAGCGTTCCCGGGTCGTGGAGGGGCAGACCGCCCGCCTGAAGAGCGACCTGGAGCAGCGTGACGCCGCGGTGCGCCGCAACGCGCAGCTCACCCTCGGCATGGTCTCGCCCGCGCCCGACTCGGTCACCTACCTGGACCCGCGGACGCCCTGATGGCGGGCGGCTCGTCCCGGCGGCCCCCCGCGCGCCCCCCGCGCCGGACCGCCGCCCCGTCCGCGCGCGGTGGCGCCGCGCGCGAGCGCAGCCGCCGCATCCGCATCCTGACGGGCATCACGCTCCTGCTGTTCTGCCTGCTCGGCGCGCGCGCCGCGTTCCTCGGCACCGTCCGCGCGGACGACCTCGCCTCGCGCGGCCTGTCCCAGAACCGCGCCGAGTCGGACCTCCTCGCCCCCCGGGGCGCGATCCAGGGCCGCGACGGCACCGACCTCGCCACGGACCGGCTGGCGGTCGACGTCACCGCCTCGCCGAACCTGATCCTCGACCCGCAGGAGGTCGCCGCCCAGCTCGGCCCCGCCCTGCGCCGCGACCCGAACGACCTGGCGAACATCCTCGCCAGGGGCGGCACCTACGCCGTCCTCGCGCGCAACGTGACCCCCGCGCGGGCCGACGCCGCCCGCGACCTCGGCATCGCCGGCGTCTACTTCTCGGACACCTACCAGCGCTTCCAGCCGGGCGGGGCGCTCGCGGCACAGCTCATCGGCCTCACCGGCGACGAGCACCAGGGCATCTCCGGCCTCGAGCAGAGCCTCGACGGCACGCTCACCGGCACCCCCGGCCACCGGGTCGAGATCCGCGACGTCTTCGGCCGCCCGATCCAGGTGCTCTCCGACCGCCCCGCGCAGCCGGGCACCGACGTGCAGCTCACCGTCTCCCCGGCGATCCAGGCCGAGGTCGAGCGGGTGCTCGCCGCGACGCGCGAGGAGTACGGGGCGAAGCGGGCGATGGGGATCGTCATGGACCCGCGCGACGGGTCGGTGCTCGCGATGGCGACGGTCCCGCGCTTCAACCCCAACAAGCGCGAGACCCTCAACCAGGACCAGGTGACGAACCGCCCGGTGACCGACACGTTCGAGCCGGGGTCGACGTTCAAGATCGTGACGATGGCGGGCGCGCTGGAGGACGGCGTCGTCCAGCCGACCACCCTCTTCAACCTCCCCGCCAAGTACACGCTCTACGACCGCACGCTGACCGACGCCCACGAGCGCGGGCCAGTGACCCTCACGGCGACCCAGATCCTGGAGCAGTCGAGCAACATCGGCACCGTCAAGATCGCGGAGCGCCTCTCCCAGGAGCGCCTGCAGGCCTGGATCCGCCGCTTCGGCTTCGGCTCCCCGACCGGCATCGACTACCCCGGCGAGGTGGAGGGCCTCGTGCTGCCCGACGACGAGTGGTCGGGGACGTCGATCCTGAACATCCCGATCGGCCAGGGCGTCGGCGTCTCCCTGGTGCAGCTGACCCGCGCCTTCGCGGCGATCGCCAACGGCGGCACCCTGGTCACCCCCCACGTCGTCGCGTCGGTGGGCGGCCGCCCGGCCGAGGTGCCGGCGGGGAGGCGGATCATGCACGAGCGCACCGCGCGGCAGGTCGACGCGATGCTCCGCGAGGTGGTCTCCACCGACGGCACCGGCACCCTCGCCCAGGTGAAGGGCTACGAGGTGGCCGGCAAGACCGGCACCGCCGAGAAGATCGACCCGGAGACCGGCCTCTACAGCAAGACCCTCTACACGTCGTCGTTCGTGGGCTACGTGCCCGCCGACGACCCGCAGCTGCTGATCGCGGTCGTCGTGGACGAGCCCTCCTCCTCGGGGGCCTACTACGGCGGCGACGTCGCGGCCCCGGCGTTCGAGCAGATCGCCGAGTTGTCCCTGCAAAACCTGCGTATCTCCCCCTGAGACGCGGGACGGGGCTGGTAGTGTCCGCGCCCGCATGACCCTCGACGAGCTGATCGGGGAGGTCCCCGGGGGGCGGCTCGTCCACCCCGCGGGCGGTCCGCCGGAGCCGGGCGCGACGAGGATCACCTCGATCGTCAACCGCGCCGACGCCGCCGGGCCGGGGGCCCTCTTCTGCGCGGTGCCGGGCCTGCGGGCCGACGGGCACGACTTCGCGGCCGACGCGGTGGCGCACGGCGCGGCGGCGCTGCTCGTCGCGCGGCCCCTCGACCTGCCCGTGCCGCAGGTCGTCGTGCCCGACGTGCGCCTGGCGATGGCGCTCGTCGCGGGCGCGCTGCACGGCCACCCCTCCCGTGTGATCGACGTGGTGGGGGTGACGGGGACGAACGGCAAGACCACGTCGGCGTTCCTGCTGCGCGCCGTGCTCGAGGCCGCCGGCCGCCGGTGCGGCCTGATCGGCACCATCGAGGCGCGGGTCGGCGGCGAGATCCTGCCGGTGACCCACACCACACCCGACGCCATCGCGTTGCAGGGGCTGCTCGCGCGGATGCGCGACGCGGGCGACACGGCGTGCGCGATGGAGGTCTCCTCGCACGCCCTCGACCAGCGGCGCGTCGCCGGCACGCGGTTCGCCGCGGCCCTGTTCACCAACCTCACGCGCGACCACCTCGACTACCACGTGGACGTCGAGTCCTACTACGCCGCCAAGCGCGCGCTGTTCGCGCGGCCGCCGGGGGAGGGCGACGACCCGCCCGGCGCCGTCAACCTCGACGACCCCGCCGGGGTGCGGCTGCAGCGCGAGACGGACGCCCTCGGCTACGCGGTCGACGCACCCGCCGACGTCCGCCCCGAGCGGGTCGAGGGGCTCGGCACCGGCATCCGCGCGCGCATCGCCACCCCGCGCGGGCCGATCGAGATCGCGAGCTCCCTGCGGGGCCGCTTCAACCTCTCCAACCTCACGGGCGTCGTCGCCGTCGGCGAGCTGCTCGGGCTCCCCCACGCGGCCGTCGCCGCCGGCATCGCCGCCGTCGGGGGCGTGCCGGGGCGGTTCGAGGCGGTCGACGCGGGACAGGCGTTCCCGGTGATCGTCGACTACGCCCACACGCCCGACTCGCTCGAGAACGTGCTGCGGGCGGCCCGGGAGCTCGTCACCGGAGGCCGCCTGATCGCGGTCTTCGGGTGCGGCGGCGACCGCGACCGCGGCAAGCGCCCGCAGATGGGCGACGCGGTGCGCCGGATGGCCGACGTGGCGGTGGTGACGTCCGACAATCCGCGCAGCGAGGACCCGGACGCCATCATCGGGGATATCGTCGCGGGGGACGGCGGACCGGCGGAGCTGGTCGTCGAGCCGGACCGGCGGCGCGCCATCGCGCTCGCCATCGGGCGCGCCGGACGGGGCGACGTGGTGCTGGTCGCCGGCAAGGGGCACGAGCAGGGGCAGGAGCGCGACGGGGTCGTCACGCCCTTCGACGACCGCGACGTCGCCCGAGAGATCCTCACCGGAAGCGGAGCGAGCGCATGAGGCTGACCGTCCACGACATCATGAGGTGCGGAGTCGAGACGCGGATCCCCGCGGGCAAGCCGGACACCGAGTTCGAGGGGGCGTTCGTCGACTCGCGCGAGGTGGTCGAGGGCGGGCTGTTCGTCGGCATCCGCGGCGAGATGGCCGACGGCGGCACCCACGCGCCGGACGCGCTGCGCGACGGCGCCGCGGCCGCGGTGGTGGGGGAGTCCGCCTGGCGGTGGATCGAGGGCGAGGTGCAGGGGCTGCGCAAGCCCGTGATCGTCACGCCCGACCCCGTCGGGGTGCTGCAGGCCGCGGGGCGGATCGCCCTGGAGCGCAGCGGGGCGCGGGTGGTGGGGGTGACCGGCGCGACCGGCAAGACGACGACGAAAGACATCATCGTCGCCATGCTCCGCGCCGCCGGCGTCGCCGCCGAGGGGACCCCCGGCAACCGCAACACGGGCATCGGCGTCCCCATGTCCCTGCTCGGCCTCGCGGAGGACTGCGAGGTCGCCGTCGTCGAGATGGGGATGCGCGGCCCCGGGCAGATCGCCGAGCTGGCCGCGCTGGCGCCGCCGGACGTCGCGGTCATCACCTCCATCGGGCCCGTCCACCTCGAGCTGCTCGGCACGGTCGAGGCGGTCGCCGCGGCGAAGGCCGAGATCCTGACGGCGCTGCGCCCCGGTGGGACCGCGGTGGTGCCGGACGACGAGCCGCTCCTCGACCCGTTCCTCGCGACCCTCGACCCGGGGGTGACGGTCGTGCGCTTCGGGGACCGCCCGGACCTCGACCTCGACCTGAGCGTGACCAAGGGCTGGCAGCTGCGCAACGCCGCGGCGGCGCTTGCGGTGTGCCGGGCCCTCGGCGCCGTCCCGCCGGAGGGTGCCCGCATCGAGGTTGAGCTGTCCGCCCTGCGGGGCCAGGAGCGCCCCCTGCCCGGCGGCGGGATCCTCATCGAGGACTGCTACAACGCGAACCCGATCGCGATGCGGGCCGCCCTCGCCGACCTGGCGGGCCGCCCGGGGCGGAGGGTCGCCGTGCTCGCCGACATGATGGAGCTCGGCCCGGCCGAGCTGGACTTCCACCGCGAGATCGGCGCGGCCGCCGCCGCCGCCGGCATCGACCTGCTGGTCGCCGTCGGCGAGCGCGCCCGCGCGTACGCCGAGGGCGCCGAGGGCCTGGAGACGATCCGCATCGACACGGTCGACGAGGCCGTCGGCCGGGTGCCGGAGCTGATCGAGGACGGCGACGTCGTGCTGCTCAAGGGGTCGCGCTCGATGGCCCTCGAGCGGATCGGCGCCGCCCTGGCGCCGGGGGCCTAGCCCGTGCCGCGTGTCCTGATCGGGGCCATCACGGCCGCCACGCTGCTGATGTTCCTCGGCCCGAAGTTCATCGCCTGGCTGCGGGCCAACGAGGTCGGCCAGTTCGTGCGCCCGGCGGGCCTGATCCCCGCCGGTCACGCGGAGAAGCAGGGCACCCCCACCATGGGCGGGCTGCTGATCCTGCTCTCGACGACGCTGCCGTTCGTGATCCTGTCGAGCCGCAGCACCGAGGCCATGCTGGTCCTGTTCGCGACCATCGCGTGCGGCGCGATCGGCTTCGTCGACGACTTCATGAAGATCGTGAAGAAGCGCTCCCTCGGCCTGTCGGGGCGCCTGCGGATGCTCGGCCTGCTGGTCGTGGCGGCCGTCGTGGTGCTCGTCGCCGTCAACGTGGTGGGCCTGCCGACGACGCTCGTCATCCCCGTCTGGGACCAGTCGTTCGAGATCGGCGCCGCCGCGTTCTTCGTGGTGGTCTTCCTCGTCGTGGCGGGCGCCGCGAACGCCGTCAACCTGACCGACGGCCTCGACGGCCTCGCGGCGGGCTGCGCGGCGATCGTGCTGCTGTCGTACACGGCCATCGCGTTCGTCTCCGACCAGCGCGACCTGGCGATCTTCGGCGCGACCGTCGCCGGCTCGTGCGTCGGCTTCCTCTGGTTCAACTCGTTCCCGGCGGCCGTCTTCATGGGCGACACCGGCTCCTACGCGCTCGGCGGGGCGATCGCCGCGATGGCGGTGATGACGAAGACGGAGCTGCTGCTCGTCGTGATCGGGGCGATCTTCGTGGCGGAGGCGCTCTCGGTCATCATCCAGGTGATCGTGTTCAAGAAGTTCCGGGCGCGGGTGTTCCTGATGACCCCGGTGCACCACCACTTCGAGATGGCGGCGTGGAGCGAGACGAAGATCATCGTGCGGTTCTGGCTGATCGCGGCGATCTTCGCGGCGGTCGGGTTCACGCTGTACTTCCGCGACCTGCAGAGCCTGTCGGGATGACCCCGTCCGCCCCGGCGTTCTCCCCGGGGTCGGTGCGGGCGTTCCGGTTCACGGAGCGCTCGGCCGACTGGTCGACCGGCGTGGTGCGGCTCGGGTACGCGCTGGACGACATCGCGTTCACGGAGACGTTCACGTTCCCGGTGCCGGAGGGCGCGGCGCCGGCGGGTGACCGGGCCCGCGCGCTCGACGGGGCCGTGGGGCTGCTGCACCTGGTGGCGGGCGTCAGCTACTACAAGGCGGCCGTCCCGCCGCGCATCACCGTGGACGGCGACGCGCCGCCCGCGGCGACGGCGCGGGCCCTGGAGCGCCTGTGGACGCAGGGGCTCGGGGAGTTCGCGTGGCGCAACGGGCGCCCCGACGTCGGCCACGGCATCGCGTTCCCCGACGCCGGCGACGGCGACCCGGAGCCGGCCCCCGCCCTCGGCCTGGCGCCGCGGTCGCTGGTGCCGGTCGGCGGGGGCAAGGACTCCGTCGTCTCGCTGGCGGCGCTGGTCGCGGCGGGGGAGGACGTGATCGCGTTCTCGGTGGGGCGCAAGCCGTCCGCCGACGCGGCGGCGCGCATCGAGGGCGTCCCGATGCTCCACGTCACCCGGGACCTCGACCCCCGCCTGTTCGACCTGAACCGGGCGGGCGCGTTGAACGGCCACGTCCCGATCACGGCGATCGTGTCGTGCGCCGCCGTGGTCGCGGCGGTCCTCCACGACTGCGACGCGGTCGTGATGTCGAACGAGCGGTCGGCGTCGTCCGGCAACTTCGACTGGCCGGCGTTCGGCGGCGTGGTGAACCACCAGCACAGCAAGGGGTGGGAGGCCGAGCGCGACCTCGCCGCGATCGTGCGCCGCGACGTCGCCTCCGACCTCGCGTACTTCTCGCTGCTGCGGCCGTGGTCGGAGCTCGCGATCAGCCGGGCGTTCGCGGCGCTGCCGGAGCACCACGCGACGTTCATGAGCTGCAACGTGGGGTTCAAGATCCACGAGCCGGCGGTGCCCGGGTGGTGCGGTGACTGCCCGAAGTGCCGGTTCGTCTTCCTGGCGCTCGCGCCGTTCCTGGACCGGCCGGCGTTGACGGGGGTTTTCGGGGCGGACCTGCTCGACGACCCGTCGCAGGTGCCGGGGTTCCGGGAGGTCCTCGGCATCGAGGAGGACAAGCCGTTCGAGTGCGTCGGCGAGGTCGACGAGGCGCGGGCCGCGCTGCGGACCGTCGCGGCGGACCCGGCGTGGTCGGGCGCCGCGGTGGTGGTGGCGCTCGCGGACGCCGCCGGCGGGCCCGACGCCGCCGCGATCGCGGCGTGGCTCGATCCCCGCGGCGACCACGCGATCCCGGGACGGCATCTGCGGGCGGCGCGTGCGGCTCTCGGAGCTTGAGGGCCGGAGGGTCGGGGTGTGGGGGCTCGGCCGCGAGGGCCGGGCGATCGCCCGCGTCGTGGCGGAGCGCCTGCCGGGGACGCCGCTGACGCTGGTCGACGAGGGCGTCGCGGGGGCGGGGGAGGGGGTGTCCTCTGACCCGGCGGCCCTGCTCGGGTGCGACGTGGTGGTGCGGTCGCCGGGGATCAGCCGGTACCGGCCGGAGGTGGACGCCCTCCGCGACGCGGGTGTCGTGGTGACGACGGGGACGAACCTGTGGTTCGCGGAGCACGCCGGGGCCCCGGCGATCGGGGTGACGGGGAGCAAGGGCAAGAGCACGACGAGCGCCCTGATCGCGCACCTCGCGGCGGCAGCGGGGCGGCGCGTGCAGCTCGCCGGGAACATCGGGGTGCCCCTCGCGGACCTGATCGCGACGGACGGCGGCGGCGTGGACCTGTGGGTGCTGGAGCTGTCGAGCTTCCAGACGAGCGACCTCGACGCGTCCCCGCCGGTGGGGGTGCTGCTGAACCTGTTCCGGGAGCACACGGACTGGCACGGGACGCAGGAGCGGTACCACGACGACAAGCTGAACCTGTTCGCCCACCGCCGGGACATGACGTCGGTGCTGAACGCCGCGGACCCGGTGGTGCGGGAGCGGGGGGCGGGGCTGCCGGGTCCCCGGTGGTTCTGCGACGGCGCGGACTTCGACGTGGCGCCCTCCGGCGTCACCCGCGGCGGCGCGCCGTTCGTGGCGCGGGAGCGGATCGGCCTCGCCGGTGACCACAACCTCGTGAACGTGTGCGCGGCCCTGACGGCGCTCGAGGCGGTGGGCGTCGCCGTCGAGGGGGTGACGGACGCGCTCGCGGACTTCCGTCCCCTGGCGCACCGGATGGAGCCGGTGGGGGAGCGGGACGGGGTCCTGTTCGTGGACGACAGCATCGCGACGATCCCGGAGGCGACGGTCGCCGCCGCCCGGGCCCTCGCCCCCCGGCCCGCCGTCCTCCTCGTCGGCGGCCACGACCGCGCCCAGGACTACGCCCCCCTCGCCGCCTACGTCGCCGGCGCCGGCAGCGGGGTCGCCGGGGTGGTGGGGCTGCCCGGCAACGGCGCGCGGATCCTGGACCGGATCGCGGAGGAGGGGTCCACCACCACCGGCGGGCCCCTCCCCCCGGCCGTCCTCGCCGGCGACCTCGCCGACGCCGTCGCCCACGCCCGCCGCCTCGTCCCCGCCGGCGGCGTCGTCCTCCTCTCCCCGGGAGCCCCCACCGGCGACGACTTCCGCGACTTCCAGGTCCGGGGCGACGCCTTCGCCTCCCTCGTCCGCTCCGTCCTCGAGGGCTGACCCCCGGCCGATCGCCGCGTCGGGGTGCTTCGGTCGATCGGCCGCGCCTCCGAGGTCCAATTGGCCGTGACCCCGGCGGTCACTTGGTCGTGGCCCGGAGGTCCATTTGGCGGCGACCCTTCCGGCCACTTGGCCGTGACACCGAGGTCCATTCGGCCGTGCCCCTTCCGGCCACTTGGCCGTGACCCCGCCGGCCATTTGGCCGAGATCCCGAGGTCCAATTGGCCGCGACCCCCGCCGGCCACTTAGCCGTGACCCCGCCGGCCACTTGGCCGTGACCCCGGCGGCCATTTGGCCGCGACCCCCGCGGCCGATCGACCGTGACCCCTCCAGGGGGACCCGGGGGGACGTGACCCGGGACCCGGAGGGGACGCGACGGGGGAGGGAGGGGACGCCGCCCGGCGAAGACCCTGGGACCGATGGCCGCCCCGCGCACCGCATCCCGGACCGCTTCGCGGCCGGCCTCACGACCGGCCTCACGATCGGGGTCCCGACAGTCCTCCCGACCGGCCTCCCGGCCGTCGTCGCGCGCCGTCGCGTCGCCGGGGGCGGTCCGTCCCGAGCGGCTCCTCGCCGCCGTCGTGCTCGCGCTCGTCTGCTTCGGCCTCGTGATGGTCTTCTCGACGTCGAGCACCACCGCGCTGCTCAACGACGGCGACCCCATGGGCCTCGCGATCCGCCAGGCGGCCTACGCCCTCGTCGGCCTCGGCGCCTACGCCGTCTTCGTGAGGATGAGCCCCGAGGGCATGAAGCGCCTCGGCCCCCCCGCGATCGGGGTCTGCATCTTCCTGCTCCTCGTCGTCCTCGTCCCCTCCATCGGGACGCAGGTCAACGGGTCGCGCCGGTGGATCTCCCTCGGCGGCCTCGGGGCGATCCAGCCGTCCGAGATCGCGAAGCTCGCCCTCGCCCTCTGGATCGCACAGGCCGTCGTCCGCCGCCCGTCGAGCCTCCGCACCGGGAAGGGCCTCGTCCCGTTCCTCGGCGTCACCGGCGTCCTCGCGTTCCTCATCCTCATCGAACCCGACATGGAGACCGCGGTCATCGCGGTCATCACGGCGTTCGTGATGCTCCTCGTCGCGGGCGCGCGGACCCGGCACCTCGGGGGCATCGTCGGCGTCGGCGTCCTCATCGCGACCATCGGGATCCTCGCGGAGCCGTACCGCCGCGCCCGGATCCTCTCGTTCATCGACCCGTGGAGCGACCCCGACGGCGTCGGCTTCCAGAGCGTCCAGGCGCAGGTCGCCCTCGGATCCGGCGGCCTCCACGGCGTCGGCCTCGGCGACGGCGTCCAGAAGGCGTTCTACCTGCCGGAGGCCCACACCGACATGATCCTCGCCACCATCGGCGAGGAGCTCGGGCTGATCGGCGTCCTCGCCGTCCTCGCCGCATACGGACTCTTCGCCGTCGCGGGCTACCGCATCGCGCTCGGCGCCCGTAACCTGCACCAACAGGTCCTCGCGGCGGGTCTCACGACGATGGTCGTGATGCAGGCCGCGGTCAACGTGGGCGCCGTCGTCGGCGTCATGCCGGTCACCGGGGTGCCGCTGCCCTTCGTGTCGTTCGGCGGAAGCAACCTGATCACGTTCCTGGCCTGCACGGGCATCCTTGTCAACATCGGCCGCCGCTCACACACCCACGCCCGAGGGCTCTCCGTCGTCGACGGCGGTGAGGGTCGTGATCGCGGCCGGGGGGACGGGCGGGCACGTGATGCCGGCGCTGGCGGTGGCCGACGCGCTGCGCGCGCGGGGGGCTGAGGTCACGTTCATCGGCGCGCGCGGGGCGGGGGCGTCCGCCGCCGTCGCCGCCGCCGGGTACCGCGAGGACGTCATCCCGCTGAAGGGGTTGTCGCGCACCCCCACCATCCGGAACCTCTGGGCCGTCCTCCTCGCCGCCGTCGCCACCCCCCGCGCCGCCGGCCTCCTCGTGCGCCGCCGCGCCCAGGTCGTGGTGGGAGGGGGCAGCTACGTCGCCGGACCCGTCGCCCTCGCCGCGTGGCTCACCCGCCGCCCGCTGCTCCTCACCGAGGCCGACTCCCACCTCGGGATGGCGAACCGCCTCGCCGCCCCCCTCGCCCGCCGGGTGACACTCGCGTTCCCGCTCGCCGGCCGCTCCGGCCGCAAGTACCTCGTCACCGGCCGCCCCGTCGGCCGCGCCGTCACCCAGGCCACCCGCACCGCCGGCCGGCGCGCCTTCGGCATCGACCCCGAGGCCACCGTCGTCCTCGTCGTCGGCGGCAGCCAGGGCGCCCGGTCCCTCAACCGGGCGGCGGTCGAGGCCTTCGGCGACGACCCCCCGGTCGAGGTCATCCACGTCGCCGGCCCCACGCAACTCGACGAGACCCGCCGCCTCCTCGCCGCCCGCACGCCCGGTCCCCGGTACCGGCTCATCGGGTACCTCGACAACCTCCCCGACGCCATCGCCGCCGCCGACCTCGTCATCTCCCGCTCCGGGGGCTCGGTGTTCGAGCTCGCCGCGATCGGCCGCCCCTCCATCCTCGTGCCGTACCCGCACGCCACCGCCGACCACCAGGCGAAGAACGCCCGCTGGCTCGCCGAGGCCGGCGCCGCCATGGTGCTGCCCGACGTCGACTGCAGCGGCGAGCGCCTCCGCGGCCTCGTCGGCGCCCTCCTCTCCGACCGCCGCCGCCTCGAGGCGATGGCGGAGGCCGCCCGCCGCGTCGGCAGGCCCGACGCCGCCGACGTCGTCGCCGAGGAGGCCCTCGCGCTCGCGCGGCCGCGCCGCCGCCTGCGCCTCCCGCGCCCGCGGCTCCGGCTGCCGCGCCCGCGGCGGGGCCGGTGAGCCCGGGGGGGACGGCGACCCCGGGCCCGCGGCGCATCCACCTCGTGGGCATCGGCGGCGCGGGCATGAGCGCCCTCGCGCGCCTCGCGCAGGCCGCCGGGTACCGGGTCGCGGGCAGCGACCGCGAGGCGTCCGCGACGCTGGACGCCCTCCGCTCCGAGGACATCGACGCCCGCGTCGGCCACGCCGCGGAGTCCCTCGGCGCCGACGCCGACGCCCTCGTCGTCTCCACGGCCATCGCGGACGACAACCCCGAGCTCGTCGCCGCCCGCCGGCGCGGCCTGCCGGTCCTCCACCGGTCCGAGCTGCTCGCCGAGCTGATGGCCGGCCGCCGCGGCCTCGCCGTCGCCGGGGCCCACGGCAAGTCGACGACCAGCGCGATGCTCCACGCCGCACTCGGCGACGCGTCCGCGTGCGTCGGGGCGACCATCGCCGGCGGCAACGGCACCGGGGCGGTCTGGGGCACCGGGCCGTGGTTCGTCGCCGAGGCCGACGAGAGCGACCGGTCGCTGCTGAACCTGCGGCCCGAGGCCGCGATCCTCCTCAACGTCGACCACGACCACCACGCCACCTACGCCTCGCTCGACGAGGTCCGCGACGTCTTCCGCACCTTCGTCGCCGCGCTCCCGCCGGACGGCTGCCTCGTGGTCGGCCCCGACGCCGACGCCCGGGCCTGCGCCGACGCCGCACCGTGCCCGGTCCGCGTCGTCGGCGACGTGCCCGGCGCGTTCTGCCGGGTGGAGCGCCCCGGCGCGGGGGGGTTCACGCTCGTGCTCGCCGACGGGCGACGCGTCGACGTGCCGCTCGGCGTCGCCGGGCTCCACAACGCCGAGAACGCCGCCTGCGCCCTCGCGCTCGCCGACTGGTGCGGCGTCCCCCCCGACGTCGCCGCGGGGCGCCTCGCCGGCTTCACGGGCGTCGGCCGGCGGATGGACCCGCGGGGCGTGGCGGGCGGCGTCGAGGTCGTCGACGACTACGCCCACCACCCCGCCGAGATCCGCGCGACCCTCCAGGCCGCCCGCGAGCGCGGCGCCGGCCGGGTGCTCGTCGTCTTCCAGCCCCACCTCCCGTCCCGCACGCGCGCCCTCGGGCCCGAGCTCGCCACGGCGCTCGGCGCCGCCGACGTCGTCGTGGTGACCGACGTCTACCTCGCCCGCGAACCCGCCGACCCCGCCGTCACCGGGCGCGCCGTCGTCGAGGCGGTGCCGCCCCCGGCCCGGGCGGTGTTCGCGGCGACGCTCGCGGAGGCCCGCGACGTGCTGCTCGCCGAGGCCCGCCCCGGGGACCTCATCCTCACCATGGGCGCCGGCGACGTGACCACGCTGGGGCAGGAGTTGGTGGCCCGGTTGGGGAACACGTCTCCTGATGGGAGCACCCACGAGCGCACCGGCCCTGCCTGACCTCGAGAGGGACGCCCCCCTCGCCCCGCTGACGACGATCCGGGTCGGCGGGACGGCCGACGCCCTCTGCCGGGCCGGCTCCCTGCGCGACGTGGTCGCGGCGCTCGCGTGGGCGCGCGACGCGGGCCTCCCCACGGCGGTCGTCGGGCGCGGCTCGAACCTCCTCGTCGCCGACGCCGGCTTCCGCGGCCTCGTCATCCGCCTCGTCGGGCGGCTCACCGCGATCTCCGTCCGCGGCACCGACCTGTGGTGCGGCGGCGGGGCGTCGCTGCCCCGCGCCGTCCAGCGCGCCGCCGCCGCCGGCCTCGAGGGCCTCGAGTGGGGCGCCAGCATCCCCGGCACCGCGGGCGGCGCCGTCGCGATGAACGCCGGCGCGCACGCCGGGGAGCTCGCCGACTCCCTGCGGTGGGCCGTCATCTGCGGACCCGACGGCCGGCGCCGCGTCGGCCCGGAGGACCTCGAGCTCGGCTACCGCCGGTCCGCCGTCCGCCCCGGCGAGGTCGTCGCCCTCGCCGCGTTCGCGCTGACCCCCGGCGACCCCGGGGAGATCGCCGCCCGCCTCGCCGCCTTCCGCGGCCACCGGCGCGCCACCCAGCCCCAGGGGGTGCGCACCTTCGGCAGCGTCTTCACCAACCCCCCCGGCGACTCCGCCGGGCGGCTGCTCGAGGCGGCCGGCTGCAAGGGGCTCACCATCGGCGGCGCCCGCTTCTCGCCCGTGCACGCCAACTTCATCGAGGCCTCGCCCGGGTGCCGCGCCACCGACGTCCTCGGCCTCATCGCCGAGGGACGCCGGCGGGTCGCCGCCGCCGGTGGACCGGACCTCGTGCCCGAGGTGCGCTACCTCGACCCCGAGCGCGGCATCGTCCGCGCGCCGGTGGAGGGGTGAGCACCACCCGCCCGCCCGGGGCCGCCGCCCGGGGCCCGCACCCCGCGGTCGCCGAGCGCCGCCGCTCCGTCGCACGCCAGCGTGGACGCCGCCGTCGCTCCGGCGCCCTGCTCCTGCTCGGCACGGCCGCCGCCGTCGCGATGCTCTACTGGCTCATGACCGGCCCGCTGCTCGGCGTCACCGAGGTGCGCGTCGACGGCTACGACCGGCCCGACCGCGCCGAGCTGGTCAGCGCCCTGGACCGCGCCGCGGGGGAGGGGACGATCCTGTCGCCCTCGACCGCGGAGATGCGCGAGGCGGCCGCCGCGTTCCCGTGGGTCGAATCGATCTCCGTCGCCCGGACCTGGCCGCGCGGCCTCGCCGTCGACGTACGGCAGGCGGTCCCCGTCGCGGTCGCCGCGTCGGGGGACCGGGCGGTCCTCGTGGCGGCGGACGGCCGGGTGCTGGAGGAGCGCGACGGGGCCGCCGGCGTCGGGTGGATGCTGCTTCCGGAGGAGCCCCCCGCGGTGGGCGCCCGCCTGCCCGAGGGGTCGCGCGCGGCCCTCGCGTTCATCGCCGCCACCGACCCCGCGGTGGGGAGGAGGATCCGGGCGCTGACCACCGACCGCGACGGCGCGCTCACCGGCCGCCTCGACGGCGGGCCGCGGCTGCGGCTCGGCCCCCCGGAGCGCCTCGCCGCGAAGGCGTCGGCCCTGGCGCTGGTGCTGTCGAACCTGACGCGGGAGGACGAGCAGGCGGCCTCCTACATCGACCTCACGTTCCCCGAGCGACCCGCCCTGGGACCACCCACCTGACCCTCGATCTGTGATCGAGGGTTCAGCACGTCGGCGCGAAAAGCCTCGACTCATACATGAGTTGTGCTTGACACACCGTTCCGGCCGATCTAGTTTTCAGGCTGGTGGAGCCGTGCCTACGCCAGGTGTGACGGCGTCGAAACTCGCTCCCGCAACCCTCGATCAGTGGTCGAGGGCGTCCTGAATCACCGCATGAGCAGTGCCGATCGGGGGAGTCCGGTGGAGACGAGCAACTACTTGGCGGTCATCAAGGTGATCGGCGTCGGCGGGGGTGGCGTCAACGCCGTGAACCGCATGATCGACGCGGGTGTGCGCGGCGTGGAGTTCATCGCCGTCAACACCGACGCCCAGGCGCTGTCCATGTGCGACGCCGACGTCAAGATCCACATCGGCGGCACCATCACGAAGGGGCTCGGCGCGGGCGCCGACCCCCGCGTGGGGCGCGACGCCGCCGAGGAGAGCCGCGAGGAGCTCAAGGAGGCCGTCCGCGGCGCGGACATGGTCTTCGTCACCGCCGGCGAGGGCGGCGGCACCGGCACCGGCGCGGCCCCCGTCATCGCGCAGATCGCGCGGGAGCAGGGCGCGCTGACGGTCGGCGTCGTGACGCGGCCCTTCATGTTCGAGGGGGCGCAGCGCACCCGCCGCGCGGAGGACGGGATCGCCGAGCTGCAGAAGCAGGTCGACTCGGTCATCGTCATCCCGAACGAGCGCCTCATCCAGGTGGTCGAGCGGCGCACGTCGATCATCGACGCCTTCCGCATGGCGGACGACGTCCTCCGCCAGGGCGTGCAGGGCATCACGGACCTGATCACGGTCCCCGGCCTGATCAACCTCGACTTCGCCGACGTCCGCACGATCATGCAGGACGCCGGCGCGTCCCTGATGGGCATCGGCACGGCGTCCGGCGAGAACCGCGCGTCCGAGGCGGCGAAGGCGGCGATCTCCTCGCCGCTGCTCGAGACCACCGTCTCCGGCGCCACCGGCGTGCTGCTCAACATCACCGGCGGCACCGACCTCGGCCTCTTCGAGATCGACGAGGCCGCCGGGATCATCCGCCAGGCCGCCCACGACGACTGCAACGTCATCTTCGGCGCGGTCATCGACGAGTCGATCGGCGACTCGCTGCGGGTCACGGTCATCGCCACCGGCTTCGACGGCGCCGAGGCGCCGCAGGAGGAGCGGTCCGAGCCGCGCTTCGGCCGCCGCGAGCGCGAGGGCGCCGCGGTCCCGCAGCCCGCCCCGCGCCGCGGCGCGCCGGCGTCCCGCCCCGCCCCGAGCCGCCCGCCCGCCGAGACCCGGCAGTCCCTCACGCTCGACCAGTCGGAGCGCAAGGGCTTCGAGATCCCGGACGACGCGCTGGAGATCCCCGACTTCCTGAAGTAGCCGCCCCGCGTCAGGCCGCGGACAGCACGTCCGCGGCCAGGCGCGCGGTTCCGGTGCGCATGCGCGCCCGGCCGTCGTTCGTCACCACGAGCGCCGCACGGCGCCGGTCGTCGTCGAGGAACGCCGACGCGACCCACCGCAGGTTCGACCCCTGGTGGCCGATGCCGACGCCCCGCAGCGCGCCGCGGGCGCGGGGGGGCGGGTGCACCCAGCCCATCGCGACGGCGGGCCCCGCCGCCGGCGGGGCCAGCAGGCGGGCGACGGCGTCCTCGTCGAGCACCGTCGCACCGCCGTCGAGGAACTCGGCGACGAACCGGCCCCAGTCGGCGAGGGTCATGTGCAGGCCCCCCGCCGGGTCCATCACCCGCGGGTTGTCGGCGTCGGGGGCGTCCGGCGGGACGGGCCGCCCCCGGCCCGCGGCGCCCCACCGCGGCGCGTGCCCCCACGGGCCGCCCGGCGGCGCGCCGACGCCGGCGGAGCGGATGCCGAGCGGGCCGAGCAGGTCGTCGCGCAGCGCGTCCTCCCACGGGCGCCCCGCGACCGCCTCGATCACGGCGCCCGCGACGACGTACCCGAGGTTCGAGTAGGCGAAGGCGCCGGGGCGGAGCGGGGGGTCCGCGAGGGCCCGCGCGGCGGCCTCGGCCCGTTGCGCGGCCGGGGGCCGCGGGTCGGCGTGCGCGGCGGCGAGGACGGCGGGCGCGAGGTCTCCGGGGAGGCCCGCGCGGTGGCGCAGGAGCGCGTCGATCGTGACGGCGCCCCACCCCCGGTCCATCCCGGGGGCGAGATCCGGGAGGAGGTCGGGGAGGGGGGTGCCCCAGGCGGCGGCGCCACGCGCGACGAGGCGGGCGTAGAGGGCCGCCGTGAACGCCTTCGTGCACGAGCCGATGTGCCACGGGTCGTCGGCGCGGACGGGGACGTCGCCCCCGCGCACGCGCACCCCGGTGACGGCGACCGCGGCGGGTCCGGAGGCGTCGACGCGGGCCGCGGCGAGACCCGGCGGGCGCAGGCGCCGCGCCGCCCGGGCGAGGCGCGCCTCGAGGTCGCCGGGGGTCATCGCCGCGGGCCCGGGAGCGGGGCGGGGGTGGCGGTGTCCGGCCGGACCGAAGTGGTAGCGTCAGTCCGGATGGCGGTCGCCCCTGCGTACACCTCCCTGCACGAGCGCCACACCGCGCTCGGGGCCAGGATGGGGTCGTTCGCGGGCTGGGACATGCCCCTCTCCTACACCACCGCGCGGGCCGAGCACACCGCGGTGCGGGAGCGGTGCGGCGTCTTCGACGTGTCGCACATGGGCCAGCTCGAGGTGTCGGGCGCCGGCGCCCGCGACGCCCTGACGCGGGTGCTCACGAACGACGTCACCGCCCTCGGCCCGGGCCAGGGCCAGTACACGCTGATGTGCGAGGACGACGGCGGCGTCATCGACGACCTGATCGCCTACGCCCTCGCCGACCGCTTCCTGCTCGTCGTCAACGCGTCCAACATCGCCGCCTGCCGCGACCGCCTCGACGCGCTGCTGCCGGCGGGCGTCGACCTGGCCGACCGGTCGCCCGAGGTCGCGATGCTCGCGCTGCAGGGCCCCGCGTGGGCCGCGGCGCTCCGGCCGCTCGTGGCGACGCCGACGGCCTTCACGCTCGACTACTTCGAGATCGGCGAGGACCTGGTCGGCGGCGTGCCGTGCCTGATCGCCCGCACCGGGTACACCGGCGAGCCCGGCGTCGAGCTCATGTGCCCCTGGGACGCCGCGCCCGCCCTCTGGGACGCGCTCATGTCCGTCGAGGGTGCGCCGGAGCCGGCGGGCCTCGTCGCCCGCGACACGCTGCGGATGGAGATGGGCTACCCCCTCTACGGCCAGGAGCTGTCGCGGGCGCGGACCCCGATCGCCGCGGGGCTGCGGTGGGCCTGCGACCTCGACGGCGGCCGCTTCGCCGGCGCCGAGGCCATGCGCCGCGAGGTCGAGGAGGGCGGTGGCGAGCGCCTCGCCGCGTTCACGCTCACCGAGGCCGGCATCCCCCGCGCGGGCCAGGACGTGCTCGTCGCCGGCGCGCGCGCCGGGACGGTCACGAGCGGCACCCTCTCGCCGACGCTCGGCATCGGGATCGGCATGGCCTACCTGCCCGCGCCGGCCGCCGCGCCCGGCACGGACATCGTGATCGACGTCCGCGGCAAGCCGAAGACCGCCCGCACCGCCCGCCGCCCGCTCGTGGCGACGTCCCCGAAGGAGTGAAGGAGCAGCCCGTGGCCGCCGACGAGACCTACCCCACCGACCTGCGTTACCACCCCGAGCACGACTGGGTGCGGATGGACGGCGACGAGGCCGTCTTCGGGATCACCTGGTACGCGCAGGACGCCCTCGGCGAGGTCGTCTACTACGACCCGCCCGAGGTCGGCGCGACGATCACGAAGGACTCGTCCTACGGCGAGCTGGAGTCCGTGAAGGCCGTCTCCGACATCTTCGCGCCCGCCAGCGGCGAGGTGACCGCCGTGAACCCCGCGGTCGCCGACAAACCGGAGACCGTGAACGAGGACCCCTACGGCGAGGGCTGGCTCATCCGCGTCCGCCTCAGCGACCCCTCCGAGCTCGACGCCCTCATGGACGAGCCCGCCTACCGCGCGTACCTGGCCGGCCTGTGAGCCGCTACACCTCCCTCACCGACGACGACCTGCGGGTCATGCTCGACCTGATCGGCGCGGCATCGGTCGACGAGCTGTTCGAGGACCTGCCGGAGGGCGTGCGCCTGCGGCGGCCGCTCGACCTGCCGGCGGGGATGTCGGAGCAGGAGGTGTTCGCCCACCTGTCCGCCCTCGCGGACCGGAACGTCAGCGCCGCCGACGAGACGACCTTCCTCGGCGCCGGGATGTACGACCACTACGTGCCGGCGCTGATCGACTCGATCCTGTCCCGCTCGGAGTTCCTCACCCCGTACACGCCGTACCAGCCGGAGATCTCGCAGGGCGGGCTGCAGGTGATGTTCGAGTACCAGACGGCCATCTCCGAGCTGACCGGCCTCCCCGTCTCGAACGCCTCGCTCTACGAGGGCCCCTCGGCCGTCGGCGCGGCCGCCTACCTCGCCAAGCTCGCCAACGGCCGCCCCGACGTCGTGGTGTCGCGGGGCGTCCACCCGCACAGCCGGGCGACGCTCGAGACGCTCGCGCCCGGGTACGGCCAGAACGTCGTGGAGGCGCCGCTGCGCGACGGGGTCACCGACCTCGACGCCCTCACCGGCCTCATCGGGCCGGGGACGACCGCGGTCATCGTGCAGCAGCCGAACTTCCTCGGCGCCGTCGAGGACCTCGCGCCGCTCGTCGCCGCGGCGAAGTCCGTCGGCGCCCTGGTGGTCTGCGCCTGCGACCCGCTCCCGATGGCGCTCCTGCGCACCCCGGGCGAGCTGGGCATCGACGTCGCCGTGGGGGAGGGGCAGTCGCTCGGCAACCGCCTCGACTACGGCGGCCCGTCCTTCGGGTTCTTCGCCGCGAGCCAGGAGCACATCCGCCGCATGCCGGGGCGCATCGCCGGCGAGACGCGCGACGTCGACGGCCGCCGCGGCTTCGTGCTGACGCTCCAGACCCGCGAGCAGCACATCCGCCGCGAGAAGGCGACGAGCAACATCTGCACCGCCCAGGTGCTCAACGCCCTCGCCGGGGTCATCTACCTGTCCTGGCTGGGCCGCCGCGGCGCGGTCGAGCTCGCCGAGCTGATGCTGCGCCGCGCCGACTACGCGCGGCGCACCCTCACCGCCCTGCCGGGCGTCCGCGCCCTGCACGACCAGCCGATCGCCCGCGAGTTCGCGCTCGCGCTCGACGCGCCCGTCGAGGCCGTCATCGAGCGGTGCGCCGCGGAGGGGGTCAACCCCGGCTACGCCCTCGGCCGCGACTACCCCGAGCACCCCGACGGCCTGCTCGTGGCGATCACCGAGCAGCGCTCGCGCGCCGACATCGACCGCCTGGCCGACGTCCTCGGGCGCGCGGTCGCCGCGGGGTCGCGAACCGGCGCCCTGACGGGGGCGCGGGCATGAGCGTCTCCGTGCAGACCCCCCAGCAGCGCGACCACGCCACCACGATCTACGAGCGCTCGCGCCCCGGGCGCCGCGCTTTCACCCCGCCGCCCCTCGACGTGCCCGAGGTCCCGCTCGACGACCTGCTCGCGCCGCACCTGCGCCGTGAGGCCCCCGCGGCCCTCCCGGAGGTCGCCGAGCCCGAGATCGTGCGTCACTACAACGGCCTGAGCAAGCGCAACTTCGACCTCGACAGCGGCTTCTACCCGCTGGGGTCGTGCACGATGAAGCACAACCCGAAGCTCCACGAGCGGGTCGCTGCGCTGCCGGGCAACGCCCGCCTGCACCCCCTGCAGAGCCCCGCCCGGGCGCAGGGCGCCCTGGAGCTGATGTGGCTGCTCGAGCGGGCGCTCGCCGAGGTGTCGGGCCTGCCGCACGTCTCCCTCCAGCCGAGCGCGGGATCGCACGGCGAGCTGGCGGGCGTCCTGCTGACCCGGGCGTACCACGCCGACCGCGGCGACGAGCGCACCCTGGTGCTGACCCCCGACACGGCCCACGGCACCAACCCGGCCACGGTGACGATGGCGGGCTACGAGGTCGTGAAGGTCGGCACGTCGCCCGACGGCGGCGTCGACCTCGAGGACCTCCGCCGCAAGGCGACCGACCGCGTCGCCTGCCTCATGCTCACCAACCCGAACACGCTCGGCCTCTTCGACCCCAACATCGAGTCGATCGCGCGCATCGTCCACGACGCCGGCGCGACGCTCTACTACGACGGCGCCAACCTGAACGCCGTGATGGGGATCAGCCGCCCGGGCGACATGGGCTTCGACATCGTGCACTTCAACCTGCACAAGTCGTTCACGCAGCCGCACGGCGGCGGCGGCCCGGGCGCCGGCCCGATCGCCGTCTCCGACCGCATCGCGCCGTACCTGATGGTCCCGCGGATCGTCCGCACCGAGCCCGAGGGCGGCGGCGCGCCCGTCTACGACCTCGACCACGACGGCCCCAAGTCGATCGGGCGCCTGCGCGGATTCCAGGGAAACTACGGCGTCTTCGTCCGCTCCTACGCCTACATCTGCTCGCTCGGCGCGGAGGGGCTGCGTGAGGCGTCGGAGATCGCCGTCCTCAACGCCAACTACCTCCTCGCCCTTCTGAAGCGGGAGGGCATCGGCGAGCACCTGCCGCTGGCCTACGGCGAGCGCTGCATGCACGAGTTCGTGCTGTCGGGGGCGCCGATGAAGCGCGACCTCGGCATCCGCACGACCGACCTCGCCAAGCGGCTGCTCGACTTCGGGTACCACCCGCCGACGGTCTACTTCCCGCTGCTCGTCGAGGAGGCCCTGCTCGTCGAGCCGACCGAGACCGAGACGCGGGAGACCCTCGAGGCCTTCGCCGACGCGGTCGGCGAGATCCTGCGGGAGGCGGCCGACGACCCGGAGATCGCGCGCAACGCGCCGTACAGCACGCCGGTGCGGCGCCTGGACGAGGCCGCCGCCGCCCGCACCCCCGTGGTGCGGCAGCCGCCGCCGGACTGATCGGCGGGCGCCCGGGCGACGGCCCGGGCGCCCCGGCGCGGGGTTGGTCGTCGGGGTGGGCGGACCGTCCCGTCGGGGAGGTTCCACGGGAACATCGGCGGTCGTAGAGTCGGCCTGAGCCGATGTCCACCGCCCTCCGACGATCCGACCTGGCGGCCGCCCTGCGGTTCGTGGGCGACGCCGCCGAGTCGGCCGACCCCGCCGACTTCCGGCGGCGGCTGATGGAGGGCCTGCCACGGCTCGTGCCGGCGTCGATGATCTCGTACAACGACATCACGGGCGACGGCGAGCCGCTGGTGCTGCTCGACCCTCCCGACGCGATGACGCCGGAGCGCGTCGCCGCGTTCCTGCGGCTGGCGGGGGAGAACCCCCTGGTCGCCCACTATGCGACGACCGGCGACCCGCGGCCGATGAAGATCTCCGACCTGCTGAGCCGTCGCGACTTCCGCCGCACCGAGCTCTACCGCACCGTCTACGGCCCGATGGGCGTCGAGTACCAGATGGCCGTCACGCTGCCGGCCGGCCCGGGCGAGATCGTCGGCATCGCCCTCAACCGCGACCGCCGCGACTTCGGGGAGCGCGACCGGCAGATGCTCGACCTGCTGCGCCCGCACCTCGCCCGGCTGCGGCGTGACGCCGCCGCACGGGCCACGGTGCGCACCCTCGCCGCGCTCACCGACCGGGTGCTCGGCGACGGCGGGCGCGCCGCGATCGCCGTCGGCCGCGACGGCACCATCGTCCACGTCGGCGCGGGCGCCCCCGAGATGCTCGCCGCCCACCTGCCGCCACCCCTCCGCGCGGGGACCCTGCCCGAGGCCCTCGCCGCGTGGCTGCGGCCCCCCGGCGCCCCGGGACGGCGGCCCGTCACGGACCTCGTGGTCGAGGGCGCGCGCGGACGACTGGTCGCCCGCCTCCTCCCGGCCGCGGACCGGGACGTCTACGACGTGATCCTGCTGCAGGAGCACCGCGCGGGGGCGGAGCGCGCCGCGCTCCTCGGGCTCGGGCTCAGCGCGCGCCAGGCGGAGGTGCTCGCCCTGGTCGCCCGCGGCCACGGCAACGCCGAGGTCGCGCGGATGCTCGCCGTCAGCCCGCGGACCGTCCAGAAGCACCTGGAGCACGTCTACGACCGGCTCGGCGTGCGGTCGCGGGCGGCCGCGGCGGCGCGCGCCGTCGCGGCCGGTGGGGTGCCGGACCCCGGCTGAGGCCATACGCCGAACGGCGTATGGACAGCCCCGCGGGCGCTGGCCGACGATCCGGGCGTCGATCCCCGGGAGACCCCATGACACGACGACGCCGCACCCGCCTCGCCCTCGCCCTCGCCGCCGTGGGGGCGGCCGCCGCGCTGGCGCCCGCCGCCGGGGCCGCCGCACCCGCCGCCGGCGACCGCGACCCCGTCGTCCTCGCGAAGCTGACCCCGTTCTCCGAGCAGGCCGCCCGCGACGTCGCGGCCCGCACCGGGCTGGCCCTCGACGGCACCATCCCCGGGATCGGGTGGGCCTCGTACCGCATCGACGGCGACGTCGGCGCCGCGCACCTCGCCCTGCGCCGCGACCCCGCCGTCTGGCGCATCGACCACATGCAGCCCGGCGAGACCGCCGGCGCCCAGCTCACGCCGAGCGACACGATCTTCACCCAGCCCGGCCAGGTCGCCGCCGGCCAGCTCACGGCGTCGTGGAACTGGCACTGGACGATCACCAACTTCCCCGCGGCGTGGGACATCGCCCGCGGCGACGCCAACACCCGCGTGCTCGTCATCGACAGCGAGTTCGACACGGAGCACCTCGAGCTCAAGCCGAAGCTCCTCACCGGCCGGAACTTCGACTCCGGGACCGCGGCGTACGGCACCACCAGCGTCCGTGCCCGGGACGTCGACCTCGGCACCCTGCACGGCTCCCACGTCGCCGGCCTGATCGCGGCGGTCAGCGACAACGCCAACGGCGTGACGGGCGCCTGCTTCGACTGCGTCGTCATCCCGTACAAGGTCAGCCTCCGCGGCGGCCCGCCCGGGTCGACCCAGTCCACCGACGCCAAGTGGGTCCGCGACGTCGCCGAGGCGCTCACTGACGCCGCGCGCCGCAACGACGTGCGCGTCATCAACATGTCCCTCGGCACCGACCGGTTCCACCAGTCCCTGCAGGACGCGGTGAACCTCGCCCTCGCGAACGGCAAGGTGCTCGTCGCGTCGTCCGGCAACGGGCAGCTCGACAACCCGGGGGTGCCGAACTACCCGGCGTCGTTCCCCGGCGTGATCGGCGTCGGCGCGACCCAGCCCGACGACAACATCGCCCCCTTCAGCACCAACGGCGACTTCGTCGACGTCTCGGCGCCGGGGCACGGGATCCTCTCCACCTGGGACCAGCGCATCCCGCCGAACGCCCAGCCGCCCGTGACGCCCCCCACCCATGGGATCGGCTTCACGAACCTGTCGGGCACGTCGATGGCGACCCCCATCACGGCGGGACTCGCCGCCCTGATGCTCCAGATCCGCCCGGACCTCACGGCGTCCGAGGTGCAGGGTCTCCTGCAGTCCAGCGCCGTCGACCTCGGCGCGCCCGGGAGGGACCCGGTCTTCGGGTCGGGCCGCATCGACGCGCTCGCGGCGCTCCGCGCCGCCCAGGCCTACGTCCGGCCCGCCCCGCCCGCCCCCGCGCCGCCGCGTGCGCTGCCCACCGCCCGGTTCTTCTGGTCGTGCACCGTCGCCGGCCGCAAGGTCCCGGCGGGGCGCGCGGCGTTCGTCGGGGCGCGCCGCGGCGTGAAGGCGGTCTGCACCGGCCGCACCGCGCCGGCGTTGCGCCGGGTCCGTCTCGAGATCCAGCGCTTCTCGGTCCGCCGCGGCTGGACCCGCGTCGGGATCGTGAGGACCAGCAACACGGGGCGCTTCGGGTTCACGCGCCGCCTCACCACCGTCGGCAACTGGCGCCTGCGGGTGGCCTACGCCGGCTCGGCGACGCTGGCGCCGTCACCGTCGGCGGGCGTCCGCCTGCGGGCGCTGCGCCGGGCCTGACGGGTGCACGCCCGGAGGACGCCCCCGCGGTGGGGGCGTCCTCCGGCGCGGGGCTCAGCGCTCGGGGGTGCCGCTCACGAGCTCCATGTCGGCGGAGATCGTGAAGTCGGAGGCGCCACCGGTGGTCTGGTCGATCGACCAGGAGACCGGCAGCGACAGCGCCGGGGCGAACACGACGATGTCCGTCCGGGTGCCCGGCGTCGGGCCCTCGAACGTCGCGTCGGTGCGGTACGTGACGGTGCGGACGGTGCGCCCGTCGACCGTCGCGGTACCGGTGCCGGTCACCTTGGCCGTGTAGCTGACCGCCAGCTCGCCGAGCTGGTAGTCGCCGCCCCACTCGTCCCCGGCCTTCATCGGGCGCGGGTGGTCGAGGGCGGCCGGGACGACGTCGTCGCGGGTGTCCGCGCCGATGCCGACGAAGGTGACCTTGGTGCGGCGCCACTCGGCGGTGGTGCCCGCCGGGTCGACCCGGAAGCGCGCCTCCTCGACGTGCTCCTGGGAGAAGCGCAGGTCCTCGTGGTAGCCCTCGGCCGTGGGGGAGATGATGTAGACGGCCTCGGCGGGCAGGGGGCGCTCGGCGGAGAGCACGCCGGTGCCGGCGGCCTCCTCACCGGTCACCCGGTAGCGGTAGACGCCCGCGGCGGGCACGCCCGGCCGGGGGGCCACGTCGGGGGTGGAGTCGGCGGTGCGGAACTCCGAGACGGCGTCGGTCGCCTCGACCGCGGTGCTGGTCTGGGCGCCCTGCCACACCCACCAGGCGCCGCCGACGGCGCCCAGCAGGACGACGAGCGCGACGATGCGCAGGGGTCGGCTGATGAAGGAGATCACCGTGGGTCCATTCCGTGAGGGGGAGGTGTCGACCCACTCATCGGCCGGGGACCCCCGGATCTTTCGCGACGGGGCGGATGCCGCCGCGCCGCGAGGCGGGTTCTAGGCCTCGACCGCGGGGTCGGTGAGCGACAGCAGGGCGCTGCTCCACGGGGCGGGCGTCGCCGTGCGGTGGGGCCGCGCCAGGAGGTAGCCCTGGCCGTACGGGACCCCGAGGGAGCGGAGGGTCGCCAGCTCGTCGGTGCTCTCGATCCCCTCGGCGACGATGGCGGCGCCGAGCTCCTTCTCGAGCGTGACCATCGAGCGCACCAGCGCACGCTTGGCGTGGTCGAGGTGGATGTCGTGGATCAGGGAGCGGTCGATCTTGATGTAGTCCGGGTTGAGCTGCGTCACGTGGCGCATCGACGCGTGCCCGGCGCCGGCGTCGTCGATCGCGACGAGCGCGCCGCGGCCCCGGTAGTCGGCGAGACGGGACGAGAGGCGGGCGTAGTCGCCGACGGCCTCGTGCTCGGTGATCTCGATGACGAGCCCCTCGAGGGTGCCGTCGCCGAGGGCCTCCTCCATCTCGGGGGCGAGGATCGCGTCGGGGCTCATGTTCACCGACAGGTACGCGCCGGCGGGGATGGTGTGGCGCAGCGCGCAGGCGCGGCGGACGCACTCCACCTCGATCTCGAGGCCGAGGCCGACGGCGTGCGCCTCGGCGATCCAGCGGTCCGGCGGGCGCTGCGGCTCGGCGCGGAAGCGCGAGAGCGACTCGAAGCCGACGGTGCGGCCGTCGCTGAGCGACACGATCGGCTGGAAGACGGTGGAGATCGTCTCGGGGGCGTGCAGCACCGTGAGGATCGACTCGCGGCGCTGGGCGAGCGAGGCCGTGTAGCCGGCGGTGTACTCGACGCCGTCGAGGCGGCCGCGGTCGAAGGCGACGACGCGGCGTGCGCCGGCCCGGGCGGCGGCGAGGCCCTCCTCGGCGGCGGCGAGCGCGTTGGCGGCGTTCTCGGCGTCGTGGGGGAGCACCACGAAGGTGGCGCGGGCGGTCAGCTCACCGGCGTTGCCGGCGGCGATCGTCTGCACGGTCTCGGCGATGCGGCGTCCGTCCTCGGGCTCGTGGCCGATGCCGATCCACGCGAAGCGGTCGCCGGCGAGCCGGCTCCAGACGCCGCCCGTCAGGCCGCAGCCCTCGAGCTGCACCGCGAGGTCGGAGAGCAGGGCGTCGCCGGCGCCGTAGCCGTGCTGGGCGTTCCAGCGGCCGAAGCCGTCGAGGTCGACGCTCACCAGCACCGCCGGGCGGCTCGACGAGGCGGCCTGCACCACGCCGGCGACGTGGCGCGAGAAGGCGCGCTGCTCCAGGAAGCCCGACAGCGGGTCGGTGTCGGTCTGGCCGTGGACGCGCAGGAGGGCGACGAGGCGCCAGAAGAGGAGGCCGGCCACGAGGAAGACGAACGGCCGGACGGCGGTGGGGGCGAGGACGCCGGCGGGGCCGCTCAGCAGCAGGCCGATCGCGGCCAGGAGGGTCTTCGAGGGGCCGAGGACGGCCTGGGCCTCGGTCACGCGGATCGGCCGCCGGGCGGCGAGCGCGAGCAGCGCCATCGCCAGCATGAAGCCGATCATCGCGACGCCGATCAGCCCGGCGCCGAGGTCCCGGGTCACCATGTAGGTGACGAGGCCGTCGGTGACGCCGAGCGCGATGAACGCGTACGCGAACCAGACGAAGGCCGTCTGGCGGGTGACGGCGGACCGCCGGACCGCGTTGAACAGGGCCGCGAGGAGCAGCAGGTCGAGGACGACCGGCACCTGGAGGGCGATGTTCTGGGTCGCCGGCAGCGTCGGCTGCCACAGCAGCGCGACCACGATCACGAAGAGGCTGGCCAGCACCGACAGCTCGATGCCCCAGCCCTCGACGCGGTGGCGGCGCGACTCGTGCAGGGCGGGCTGGCGCATCAGCCAGAGGGCCCGGTACCAGAAGGGGTACGCCATCAGGAAGCCGATCTGGCTCCATGCGGCGGGGCTGCGGACGTCGCCGCCCGTGAGGAGGAAGACGAGGTACGGGATGCAGCCGAGGCTCCAGGAGGCGAGCCCGCGGGCGAAGAGGGTCCAGACGGTCGCCTCGACGCCGCTGGTCCGCGACGCGGCCTCGCGCGTCGCGACCAGGCCGAGGACGGCCATCACGCTCACGAGGATCACGGCGCTCGCCGCGGCGACCTCGGTGCTGACGCGGCCGGTCTCGGCCATCGTCGCCACCGTGAGGATGGCGGCGGCGGCCATGACGAGGGTCAGGAGCACCCGGCGGTCGTCCAACCGGGGCAGCTGCAACCGTGGGACGTGGGTCGCGATCACAGGTGGGCTATCGGCACGCGCGATGACGCCCCTGAGCAGAGCGGCGTCGGGGCTGCTACGCGACCATGGGCATCCGGGCCCGGCCGAGGATGCGGCCGAGGGCGTGCGGGTGGCGGGTGGAGAGCAGCTCGATCTGGGCGGCGAGCGCCGCGGTGACCCCCTGCTCGTCCATGAGGTCCTCGAGCCAGCCGGCGGGCGGCGGGCGGTCGGTGCGCCGGTCGGTCAGCCAGGTCGGCTCCGACTCGGTGATGAGGGCGTCCATGCGGCGCTGGCTCGGGGTGACCCGCTGGGCGCAGTGGCCGGCGAGGGCCGCGCCCCCCGTCAGCAGGAGGATGGCGGGCGCCCCGTACAGCGGGCGGCTGCCCGCGATCGGCACGGCGCCGGCGAGCGACGAGTAGAAGCGCTCGTTCTCGGGGGCGACGGCGAGCGGAACCGGCGCGTCGGGGAACTCGACGAGCGCGACGCGCGTCATCGCCGCGAACAGGCGCATCACGATCCGCCGGGTGCTGCGCCGGTGGGCGTGGGCGACGACGAGGGAGCCGGCCTCGTGGAGCACGTCCCCGCCACCGGCGCGGAGGGCGTCGTTCTCCTCGGCGAAGGCCCGGTCGGAGGGCAGGCCGAACGGGCCGTCGGCGACGAACGCGCACGCGCCCACGGGGACCCCGTCCATGCGGGCGACGAAGAAGATCGTGCCCGGGTTCAGGTAGGACGCGTGCATCCGCCGTCCCGACGGCTGCGGCGCGAGGTAGCCGGCCTCGACGAACCCGTCGTGGATCACCGACAGGGCGGCGTCGATGTCCTCGATGCGGTCCGATGCGACCACGTCGATCTCCGCGGTCGAGGGCTCCGCCTCGAACCGCACGCGCTCGGCCGTCGTCACGCGGGACGACGGTCGACGTAGGCGGGCTTGTGCTGGAAGTCCCCCGCCTCGTGGTAGGGGTACTCGCGGTACTCGTGCACCACGATGTCGGCGGGCGCGCCGGCGGCCATGGTCACCATGTGCCGCAGGGCGGCCTCGATGCCGGGGCCGGGACGCACGTGCTCGCGCAGCTGGACGTGCAGAACCGGGCGGTTCCCCGAGGCCGCGATGCGGAAGCGGCCCGTCAGCGCCCCCGCATGCGCGGCCGTCGAGAACAGGCCCTCCTTCACCAGCTCGGGGCGGAGGCTCCACCCGTCGCCGGTGACGGCCGCGCCGCGGCGGCCCCAGAGGGCGACGACCGGCCGGTCGAGCCGCAGGGCGCTGCCCTGGCGGCCGAGCTCGGCGTTCAGCGTCGCGGCGGTGATGATCTGCGCCTCGTCGTCGAGGTCGTACCGCACCAGCGGCAGCAGGCGCCGCGTCAGCGCCGTCAGCACCAGCGAGGACGTGCCGTCGTCGTGGGCGCGCTCCTCCACGAAGAAGCGGTTCGGGTCCCACGCGAGCAGCGTCGGCGAGTAGCCGGGGTCGCGGCCGAACAGGCTGCGCCGCGCCATCGGGCTGTCGAGCACCCGGCGGGCCGCGCGCTGCGCCGGCGTCTCGTGCAGGACGTGCAGGCCGACCTCGGCGGCGCCCATCGACACCATCACGCCGACGCGCGAGGACGGGTCGTCCGTGAAGCCGAAGAGCTCGGAGACGTACCGGCGCCAGCTCTCCGACACCCATTCGCCGCCCACGAAGCAGGCGACGACGTTCTCGGCGAAGCCGGGGCCGCGCTCGCGCAGCGCCCGCTCGGCGAGCTCCTTGAGGAAGACCGGCTCCGCCGCGATGACGACGCGGTCGAAGCTCGACCCGGCGCGGACGAGGGTCTCGACCGCCATCTCCAGGTGCACGGAGGGGTTGGCGACGGTGGCGAGGCGGGTGGGGATCGAGATCCCCATGGGCAGGCAGTTGATGACGAGGGTGGTGGTCTCCTCGCCGCCGCCGAGCGACCGCAGCACCAGGTCGAACGTGCGCTCCTGGGCGCGCCGCTCCGAGCGGGAGGTGACGCCGACGGAGAAGAGCCCGCTCGCGCCGCTCGAGGTGAGCAGCTCGGCCGCGTCGGAGACGCGGCCCCCGTCGAGCCAGAAGTCGATGTGGTCGCCGAAGACGCTCTGCTTGTCGGTGTACGGGACCTGCGACAGACGGGTCACGGCACGGTGGTCCACCCCGAGCCGCTCCAGGTGGGCGCGGTACCCGCGGGAGGTCAGCGCCGCGCGGCGGAACGTGCGCAGGGCCGCGCGCTCCCCGGCGGTCAGGGGCGCCTCCGGGCGACTCATGTCCCTCACCTCCGACGTCGATGTCTGCATCGGTCGTCCTCTCCACGCGTGGGACCTGCTGTGACGCGGCGGACGCTATCGGCGGGTGTGCGCGCGAATCATGGTCAGAATTGACCATCACTCCCGATGGATGCGACGTCCCGAATCCACCAGAGACGCCGAACGGCGACCGGTGACCGCCTCAGTAGGAGGTGCCGAGCCCCGATTCGGAGAGCAGGCCGAGCTCGCGGGCGGCGTGGACGGCCGCGGTGCGGGTGGAGACGCCGAGCTTGGCGTTGATCTGGACGAGGTGCCGGGCGACGGTGCGCTCGCTGATGAAGAGCCGGTCGCCGATGTCGCGGTTGCGCAGGCCGAGGGCGAGCTGCTCCAGCACCTCGTGCTCGCGCGCCGACAGCCCGGCGCCGGGCGAGGCCGGCCGCCGGGAGCGGGTCGGGATGCGGTGGCCGGTCGCCCGCAGCCGGGCCTCGGCGCGCCGGCGCCAGCCGTCGGCGCCCATCGCCCGGAACTCGCGCCGCGCGCGCATCAGGTCCTGGCCGGCCTGGTCGGTGCGCCCGTCGGCGAGGCCCGCGCAGAAGAGGGCGCGGGTCGCCCACCACCGCAGGCCGAGGCCCTCGAAGGCCGTCGCGGCGTCGCGCAGACGGGCCCCCGCCGCGGGGGACCCCGTCGCCCGTGCGATGGAGCCCTCCGCGTAGGCCTGCGCCGCGGCCGCGAGGGGCGCCCCCGCCGCGGCCATCTCGGCGAGCGCCGTGGCGCAGCGGTCGGCGTCGGCGCCCCGGAGCACCTCGGCGCCCGCGGCGAGCAGCATCACCGACGTCAGGCGGTCGTCGGTGCCGTCCCACGTCGCGATCGCCGTCGTCGCGACCGCGGCGGCCTCGGCCTCCTCGCCGGCGGCCGCCGCGGACAGGGCGTGGCCCGCGGCGAGCGGCGCGATCTGCTCGAACAGCGGCGCCTCGCCGCCGGTGTCGGGGGCGAGCTCGCGGTAGTGCGCGAGCGCCTCGTCGATGCGCCCCTCCGCGAACAGCAGCCAGGCGATGCCGGGGTCGGCGGGGGAGTGGGAGTCGCGGCCGAGGGCGCTCCAGCCCGCGGCGGCCCGCTCCAGCTCGGCGCGCGCCTCGGCGAGCTCGCCGGCGGTGGACAGGGCCTCGCCGAGGTTGCCGCCGAGCACCAGCTCGTGGTCGATGAGCCCCAGCTCGTGGGCCCGCACCGCGCCGGCGCGGGCGCAGGCGGCGGCGTCGTCGGGGCGCCCGACCGCGAGCAGCACGTGGCTCTCGTAGATCATCGCGAGCGTCTCGTTGCGCAGCGCGGCGCCCTCGGCGCGCTCGCCCTCGCGGCGGGCGCGGGCCAGGTGCAGCAGCCCCCCGGGGCCGCCGCGCCCGCTCTCGGCCATGCCCATGAAGATCAGCGCCCGGGTGGAGACCTCGTCGGCCCCGGCGGCGCTGGCCTCGGCGCGCGCCTCGCCCGCCAGGCCCATCGCCTCGCCGAACCGCGACGTCATCACCGCCATCCCCGCCGCCTGCGTCAGGGCCTCGCCGCGCTCGGCGGATGCGGGCTCCCCCGGCGCCCTCCCGCGCGCCAGGTGGTCCTGCAGGGTGCGCAGCGCCGCGTCGTGCTGGCCGAGCGCCCACCGCGCCGTGGACGCGGCCGAGGCGCTCGACAGGGCGGCGTCCCGCTCGCCCAGGTCGCGGCGCCCCCGCGCGGCCTCCTCCAGGCTCTCGATCGCCTCGTGCCACGACGACAGGTCGAGCAGCGCCATGCCCCGCTCGTGGAGCGCGGCGAGGCGCATCGACGCGCCGGCCTCGGCGGGCCACCAGTCGAGTGCCCGGCCGGCGTCGCGCAGCGCCGCCTCCGGGTCGCCGGCGCCACGGGCCCGGCGGGCGGAGCGGATGCCGTAGGCCACCACGGCCTCCGGGTCGGCCGCCCCGAGCGCGTGGTGCAGGAGCGCGTCGGGCGGGTCGCCGATCGCCCGGCCCGCGACGAGGGCGGCGGCGTGGCGCCGGCGGCGCTCGGCGCCGCCCAGGGCGTCCGCCACGACGGCGCGGGCGATGCGCTCGCGGTGGACCCAGCGGATCCGCGGGGGGCCGGGGACCTCCTCCAGCAGGCCGGCGGCCACGAGTGCGTCGAGCCCGCGCTCGATGCGACCGGGGTCCTGGCGGCAGACGCGGGCGAGGGCCTGGGGCGTCGCGGGCTCGTCGGCGACCGCCACCCACCCGGCGAGGTCGCGGGTCCACGGATCGAGCCGTGCCAGGATCCGGCGCACGTCGGCGCCGAGGGCGGGCGGCAGCGGCAGCGGCACGTCACCGCCCGGCCAGCGCCGCGCGGCGTGCGCCAGGGGGACGATGCGCCCGGGCAGCCCGTCCCCGAGGTCGGCCACCGCGGCGGCGCCCACCGCGTCGAGGCCGGGGGCCACGACGCGCGCCAGCTCGGCGGCGTCCTCCGCGCCCAGGGGGCCCAGCACCACCGTCGGCGCCCCGGGCGCCGCGGCGCGCGCGGTCATCAGCACCAGGGCGCGCGAGCCGCCCAGCCGGCGCACGAGGGTGGGGACGAGGCCGGGCTCGCCGGCCCGGTCGCCGAGCAGTGCCACGATCGGCCGCAGGCGCGCCGCCCCCGTGGGGTCCGCCGTGTGACCGGCGGCGGTCAGGGCCGCCTCGAGGGCCGCGAGACCGGGGCCGCCGTCCTCGGCGACCACGACGGCGGCCCCGTCGAGGGCCAGCCGCGAGGCGGACTCGTCGGCCAGCCGGGACGCCCCGGCGCCGGGGGGGCCGGCGACCACGACGACCCCCGGGCGGCCCGCCGCGAGCTCCAGGATCTGGCCGAGCGCCTCGGCGCGGCCGACCAGCCGCGGCGGTGACGCCACGTATGCGGACGGTCCGGCCACGGGTGTGATGGTAGGACGGCGGGCGCCTCCGGGCGAGACGCGGAGGCCACGGGCTGGCAGGATCCGGCGATGCTCGACGGATTCACCCCCCGCCGCATCGAGGTGGGGGACACGACCGTGGCCCTCGCGACGGCGGGCGAGGGCCCCCCGCTGCTGCTCCTGCACGGCTACCCCCAGACCCGCGCGTGCTGGCACCGCATCGCCCCCGACCTCGCGCGCCGGCACCGCGTCGTCGCCGCCGACCTGCGGGGGTACGGGGAGAGCTCGAAGCCGCCGGGCGGACCCGGCCACGCGGCCTACTCCAAGCGGGCCATGGCCGCCGACCTGGTCGCCGCGATGGCGCAGCTCGGCCACGCGCGGTTCGCCGTGGCGGGGCACGACCGCGGCGGGCGCGTCGCCCACCGCATGGCCCTCGACCACCCGGACGTCGTCGAGCGGGCGGCCGTGCTCGACATCGTCCCCACCCGGACGCTGTTCGAGGGCGTCGACCAGGCGTTCGCCACCGCCTACTACCACTGGTTCTTCCTGATCCAGCCCGACGGCCTGCCCGAGACGATGATCGGCCGCGACCCCGAGTGGTTCCTCCGGGAGACCGTGCGGCGGTGGTCGGGCCGGGCGGAGCCCGTCGCGGAGGAGGCGATCGCCGAGTACGTCCGCTGGTTCCGGGACCCGGCGGCGATCCACGGCTCGTGCGAGGACTACCGCGCGGCGGCGACGATCGACCTGGAGCACGACCGGGCCGACGCGGGGACGCGGGTGGCCTGCCCGCTGCTCGTGCTGTGGGGGGAGGACGGCGCCATGCACCGCCTGTACGACGTCCGCGCAGCGTGGGAGGCGGTCGCCGCCGACGTCCGCGGCCATCCCGTGCCCGGCGGTCACTTCCTGCCCGAGGAGGCGCCGGAGGCCACGCGCGACGCCCTGCTCGCCTTCCTCTCCGAGGGGGACCCGGCCGCGGGCTGATGTTTCCGCATGACCGGGACCGGGGCACGTAGAGGGGCGGCCGTGGCAGTTTCCGCATGTCCCCAGATCCGACCCCGCGACCCGGAAGAGGATCCCGCGTGCACCACGCACTGAACCTCCGAGGGTTGAGCGGCGCGCCCGCATCGCGGAGGGTGTCCCCGTGATCACGATGCGGCCACCGCGCGCGCTCCGCCCGCCGGGCCTCGCGGCCGAGGGCGACGGCCAGCTCGCTCGCCGCGTCTCCCGCGGCGACGACCGTGCCTTCGAGATCCTGTTCGGCCGGTACCGGGACCCCCTGTCGCGCTACTGCCGCGCCGTGCTGCGCCACGAGCAGGACGCCGAGGACGCCTTCCAGCAGACGATGATCCGCGCCTACCGGGCGCTCGGGCGGGGTGACGGGGCCGTCAACCTGCGGCCCTGGCTGTTCCGGATCGCGCACAACGAGTGCGTGCGGGTCGTCGGCGGCCGCCGGCCGCACGACGCGCTCAGCGGCGGCGAGACCTCGGCGCCGTCGGAGGGGCCGGCCGAGCGGGCCGAGACCCGCGAGGAGCTCGCCCAGCTGCGCACCGACCTGCTGGCCCTGCCGACCCCGCAGCGCTCCGCGCTGGTGCTCCGCGAGCTCAGCGGGTTGTCCCACCGCCAGATCGCCGAGACCCTCGGCGCCACCCCCGAGACCGCGAAGCAGCTGATCCACGAGGCCCGAGTGTCGCTCGGCGAGTACAGCGCCGGCCGGTCCCTCGCGTGCGGGGACGTCCGCCGCCGCATCTCCGACGGGGACGGCCGCGTGCTCCGCGCCCGCGCCGTCTCGTCGCACCTGCGCGGCTGCGAGGGGTGCCGTGACTTCCGCGCGGGCATCGCCCGTCGCCCACGTCAGCTCGCGGCGCTGTTCCCCGCGCTGCCGGGCCTGCTGGCCGAGCGTGGCGCGGCGGCCCTGATCACGGGTGGCGCCGGGGCGGCCGGCGCCGGTGGCCTGGGTGGCGCGTCGCTCGTCGGCGGCATCGGCGCCGCGGGTGCCGCGCTCGTGGCCTCCGCCGCGCTGCTCGTCTCCTCGGGCGCCCTCGCGCCCGCCGCCGAGGGCACCCGCGCCGTGCCCGAGCGCCCGGCCGCCGCCGCCGTCGCGGCGCCGGCGCCGACCGCGGCGACGGCCGCCGCCACCGGCGTCCGCGCCCCGCGCGTGCGGACCGGCGCGACCGCCGCCCCCGCGGCCACGGTCGCCCCGGCGGCCGCCCCGGCCGGCGGCGGCGCCGGCACGACGCCCGCGGCCCCCGCGTCCCCCGCCCCGGCGGGCGCGGCGCCCACGGGCGGCGGCGGCGCGCCCGGCGGTGGCACCGCGCCGGCGTCCCCGGCCGCCGGCGGCACGGCCGCCGCCCCCGCCGTCTCGGCGGGCGCGACCCTCCCGGGCGTCCAGGCGGGCGCCACCGCCGGCGCCCAGGGCGTCCAGGCCGGCGCGACCGTCGCGGTCCCGCCGGTGGTGCCCGGCACGTCGGCGACCGCCACGGTGGGCGCGACGACCGGCACCGGCGGCACGACCGCGCGCGTCGGGGTCGACGTGCGGACGCCCGTCGCGCCCCCCGTCACGGCCGACGTCGGCGTCTCCGTCACGCCGGACGACGGCGTCGCCGTCGCCGTCACGCCCCCGGTCCTGCCGCTGCCGGTCCCGTCCGTCACGGTCCAGGTGCCGCCGGTCGCCCTCCCGCCCGTCGTCGGCGGCGGGGGACTGCTCCCCTAGCTCAGGGCGGGGGAGGGGCCGGTCCGCCACCCCCGGTGGTCGTCTGCGGCGGCGCGGCGGGCGGGGGGTCCGGCGCGGCGGTCGTCGTCCCGCCGTCCGGCGCGGTGGGCTCGCCGGGGGTCGTGCCCGTGCCGCCACCCGGCCGGGTCGGCCGCGTCGGACGGCGGGGCGCGGCGGGGCCGACGTCGACGTAGGCGTCCTGGGCGTCGTAGGTCCAGCGGTACGTCTCGTCGCGGCGCAGCTCGTCGCCCTTCCAGACCTTCCGGGTGTACGTCACCGTGAAGCCGCTGCCGCCCGCCTCCTGCTGCACGACCCGTTCCCCCGGCGCGAGCGACGGGTCGACCGTCTCGCGCGTCACGGGGGCGACGACGTTCGTCTGGGGGCCGGTCTCGGTCTCGACGCGGCGGTCGAGGAGCGACGAGAAGAACCGGATGGTGACGGCGTTGTCGCTCGCCACGGCGGAGATCAGGATGCCCGCGTCCCAGTCGTTGACGAAGATCATCTCCGGGCCGCCGTACGACAACGTCGCCTCGCGTCCCTGCGGGTAGCGGGAGATCCAGAACTGGTGCGGCGTGTGCGTGACGATCTCGAGCCCGGCGAAGAACGCGGCGTTGTACATCGTCGTCGAGACCTGGGAGACGCCGCCGCCGACCGCGTCCTCCAGGCGCCCCGCGGCGATCTGGGGGGCCTCCACGAAGCCCCGCTCCAGGGTCCGCTGCCCGAGCGCCTCGTTCAGGGAGAACCGGCCGCCCGGCGGGATGATCGTGCCGTCGAGCAGCTCGGCGGCCCGCTGGATGTTGGTGACCCGCGGCTCGCAGCAGTTGTAGGGCGTCGAGAACTCCGAGACCAGCTCCGTGATCCGGAGGGCCCTGACCTCGGCGGTCGTGCGCGTCGGGCGGCTGACCTCGAAGCGCGCGCGCACCGACGGCGCGTCGGGGTCGGCGACGATCGCCGCGGCGATGGCGTCCATGTCGAGGCGGCGGCCGACGCGGGAGGTGATCAGGCGGAGGTTCGTGCCCGACACCCGGAAGCCGGCGTCGCGGGCGGGCTGCTCGCGCGTCTCGAACGCGGACGCGATGTCCTCGTAGAGGACGTCCGGGTCGAGCGTGACGTCGAGGTCGGGGGGGTCCGCCTCGAACCGCAGCGCGGCCCGCAGGACCTCCGGCTCGATCGCCACGCCGTTGCCGTCGAGGGTCACGTCGACGGGGGCGTCGATCACCGCGAGGGCGCGCTCGCGCGCGGCGGCCGCCGCCTCGTCGGTCACCGGGGGCGGGAGCGGCCCGGGCGTCAGCGCGATCGTGGCGGGCAGGGCGAGGATCCTGCTCCGCAGCTCGTCGGGCGCGACGCCGTATCCCGGGGCGCCGGGGACGAGCGTGATGTCCTCCTCGCCGACCTCGAGCCCGGCGGCGCGCGGCGCGTCGTTCACCTCGCGGGTGACGCGGGTGACGAGGCGGCTCACCTCGCGCGGGTCCAGCGTGAACCGGAGCGGCACCTCCCGCTCCGAGGCCGCGCCGACGAGCGAGAGCAGGCGGCCGCCGATCGTGCGGGGCTCCAGCGCCGCCGCGACGGCCTGCCGGATGCGCGGCCGCGCGTCGAGGCTGGCGCGGGTCACCCGCACGCGGTACCCCGGGTCGTCGGTGCGGACGATCTCGAGCGGCTGGGCCAGCAGCTCCTTCGCCCGCGCCCGGGCGACCCTCTCGACGCCGGCGGCGTCGAGCCCGCTGACGTCCCGGCCCGCGATCGTGACGCTCGCCGGGGCCGCGTCGTCGTTGCCGAGGGCGAGGGCCCCGCCGATCGCGAGCACGACCACGCCGACGGCGACGCCGACGAGCACGAGTCGTCTACGGGTGCGATCAGGCATGGAACCGCGATCCTAGTGGGGTCCGCAATCGGGACACCCCACCCCGGTCGGCCGGGCGTTCGTCCCCGGGGGCGCGGCGGATCACCGGCGGGACGTGAGACGCCTCACGATGTGACCCACCCCACGATGTGACCCCTCTCACAGGCCCGATGGGTGACGCGTCGGGGATCCTCCTTTGGTGGACGATCGCAGAACGGTACTCGCCGCGCGGCTCGACGGCACACGCCGCCGGACCCTCGACCTGTTCGCGCCCCTCCCCGCGGAGCGCCTCGGGGCCGCCCCCTCCGCGATCCTGAGCCCGCCCCTCTGGGACCTCGGCCACATCGCCGCGTACGAGGAGCTGTGGCTCGCCCGCACCGTCGCCGGGCGGCCCTCCCTGCACCCCGGCCTGCAGGACGTCTACGACGCGTTCGAGACGCCGCGCCGGCGCCGGGCCGACGTGGCGATCCTCGGCGAGCGCGAGGCGTACGCGTACCTCCGGGCCGTCCGCGAGACGTCGCTGGAGGTGCTGGCGGAGGCGCCGCTCGACGGCGACGACCGCCTCACCGCGGACGGGGTCGTCTTCGACATGGTCGCCCAGCACGAGGCGCAGCACACCGAGACGGTGCTCCAGGCGTTCCAGCTCATGCCCGCCGGCGCGTACACGCCGCCCACCCGCCGCCCCGCCCCCGGCCCCGCGGACCCCGGCGGCCCGGAGTGGGTCGCGGTCCCCGGCGGGACGTTCGCGATGGGCGCGCCGCCGGAGGGGTTCGCGTACGACTGCGAGCGGCCGCGCCACCCGCGGGAGGTCGCGCCGTTCCTGATGGGACGCGACCCCGTCACGAACGGCGGGCACCTCGCCTTCATCGCCGACGGCGGGTACGACCGGCCGGAGCTCTGGACGGCGGAGGGCTGGGAGTGGCGGGTCGCCGAGGACGTCCGGGCGCCCCTCTACTGGGAGCCCGACGGCGCCGGCGGGTGGGTGACGCGGTCGTTCGAGCGCGTCGGTCCCGTCGACCCGGACCTGCCCCTCTGCCACGTCAGCGCCCACGAGGCCGACGCCCACGCCCGCTGGGCGGGCGCGCGCCTGCCGACCGAGGCCGAGTGGGAGCGCGCCGCCGCCGGGACGGAGCCGACCGCGTCCGCGGCCAACCTCGGGCAGCTCTCGTTCGGCGCGGAGCCCGTCGGGGCGCGCCCCCCCGCACCGGGCGGCTGTCGCGGGCTGCTCGGCGACGTGTGGGAGTGGACCTCCGACACGCTGGAGGGCTACCCCGGGTTCCGCGCCTTCCCGTACCGCGAGTACGCGGAGGTCTTCTTCGGGGAGGGCCACCGGGTGCTGCGCGGCGGTTCGTGGGCCACGCAGGAGATCGCCGCCCGGGCGACCTTCCGCAACTGGGACCTGCCGCGCCGCCGCCAGATCTTCGCGGGCCTCCGCCTCGCCCGGGACGTCGCGTGAGCACCGGCCTCGCCCCCCGGCCGTACCGCCTCGACGTGCACCCGCCGGACACGACCGGCGAGGGGCTGGCCGACGACGTCCGCCGCGGCCTCGCGGCCCCGCCGTACGTGCTGCCGCCCAAGCACTTCTACGACGAGCACGGCTCCGACCTGTTCGAGCGCATCACCCGCCTCCCCGAGTACTACCAGTCGCGCACGGAGCTGGCGATCCTGCGGGCGATCGCCCCCGGGCTCGTCGCGCGGCGGGGGGTGGGGGAGATCGTCGAGCTCGGCTCGGGGGCGTCCCGCAAGACGGCGGCGCTGCTCGACGCGATGCGCGAGGACGGCCGCCCCGGCCGGTACATCCCGTTCGACGTCTGCCCCGAGGCCATCCTCGCGGCGGCGGGCCGGCTGACGGGCGCGTACCCCGGCCTCGACGTCCACGGCGTCGCCGGCGACTTCGACCACCACCTCGGAGGCGTGCCCGACCCGGCGGCCCCCGGCTCCCGCCTGGTGGCCTTCCTCGGCGGCACCATCGGCAACCTCGAGCCCGCCGACCGCACCCCCTTCCTGCGGCGGGTCGCGCGGCTGCTCGGCGACGACGACCTGCTGCTCGTCGGCACCGACCTCGCGGGCGACCCGGAGCGCATCCGGGCGGCGTACGACGACGCCGAGGGGGTGACCGCCGAGTTCAACCTCAACGTGCTCCGCGTGATCAACCGGGAGCTCGGGGCCGGGTTCGACCTCGACGCCTTCGACCACGTCGCCGTCTACGACCCCGGCCCCCCGTGGATCGAGATGCGACTGCGGTCGCGACGGGACCAGATCGTCCGGATCCCCGCGATCGGCCTCGAGGTCCCCTTCGCGCGGGGCCAGGAGATCCGCACCGAGATCTCGTGCAAGTTCACGCGCGCCTCGGTCGCCGAGATGTACGAGGCCGCCGGCCTGCGCCTCGTCGAGTGGCACGAGGACCCCGCGGGCTGGTTCGCCGTGTCGGTGGCCGCCCGGGCCTGACCCCGGCGGGCCTACGAGATCGTGCGCGATGGCGCGGTCCGCGGGCTGTGCCGATGACCGGTGGCATGAGGCCCCTCTCGCCCGCCGTCGCCGAGCTCCGCTGGTCGGGATCGACGATCGCGGCCTGCGGACTCGCGCTGGCCGCCCTCGGGGGAGGGGCGGTGGACGTGCGGGCGGGGGGCCTCGGGCTGGCCGGGGCGGTGCTGCTGCTCTGGGTGGCGACGGGCGCGCGGGTCGTGCGGCGCGCGATCCGGCTGGCGATGCCGGTGCGGCCCCGGTGGGGCCTCGAGGACACCTCGGCGACGGCGGTCCGGGTGCTGCTGACCCAGACGGCACCGCTCGCCGCCGTCGCCGTCGCCGCCACGGCCGCGGGCGGCGGCCGGTTCGCGGGTGCGGGGAGCGCCGCCGCGGGGGCGCTCGTCGGCGCCGGCCTGTGCGCCCTGCTCGCCGCGGAGCGGATGCGGAGCGCCGAGCGGGCCCTCGGCCGGCGGCTCCTGCGCCAGCCGCGCTGGGGGCGTCTCATGGACCGGCGGGCGCTGTTCCTGGAGCCCGAGTCGCTGCGCGACCGCCCCGCGGCGCCGGCGACCACCCCGTGGCCCGCACACCGGCCGCCCCCGCGGGCCCCGCGCGCGGCGATCGAGCTGGAGCCGGCGAACCCCCCGGCCCGTCACGCCGTCGGCGTCGGGGTGCGCACCCTGCGGCGCGCACCGACCCCTCAGCGCCCCCCGGGACCGTCCCCGCCGGCCTCCTGAGCCGGTGGCCGGATGATCAGGGTGCGGTTGCGCACCTCGATCTCCCCGGACTCCGCGAGGCGGCCGAGCGCGATCGTCACCGACTCGCGCACCGCCCCCACCATGTTCGCCAGCTCCTGGTGGGTGAGGCGCAGGTCGAGGCGGATGCCGTCGGGCGTCACGCGGCCCCAGCGCTCGGCGAGCTGGCGCAGCTTCAGCAGCAGGCGGCGCTCCACCCGCGGCTCCAGGGCGATCGCCACGGCCAGCTCCCGCTCGGCGATCTGCGCGCTGAGCAGGCGGACCATGTTCGCCGCGAGGGCGGGGTCCGTCATCCACGCCTCCATGCGGAGGCGGTCCACCAGGTGGACGGTGGAGTCCTCGATCGCGAAGCAGCGCACCTGCGGCGCCGAGGCGGCCCACGGCTCCAGCGGACGCACGAGCAGGTCCCCCTGCTCCAGCATCCCGATCGTCCGCTCCCGCTCCTCCGGGGCGATCACCGCGAGCGCGAGGCGCCCGTCGCCGACGACGCAGCACAGGGCCCCCGTGGCGGCCACGTCGAGCTCGCCCCCCGCCGCGATCCGGACGGCCCGCAGCCCGTCGACCGCGGCCGCCAGCACCTCGTCGTCGAGGCCGGCGAACAGGTCGATGGTGCGGAGGTCGGACACGCGGCTCAGGAGACGGACGTGGCGATCAGGGCGATGGAGGCGATGGTGTTCACCGTGGCGTGGGCGCTCACCGCCGCCCAGTATCCCCGCCGCCGGTAGATCCACGCCAGCCCGACACCCGTCACCACCAGGGCGATCGCCCGCGGCCACAGCAGGTAGGCGTCGACGTGGGCGGAGGTGAAGACGACGCCGCTGATGACCGCCGCCGTCCAGAACGGCACCCGCCGCACCAGGCCGCGCAGCAGCAGGACCCGGAACAGGAGCTCCTCGCCGAGCGGCGCCAGCACGACGAGCGCGAGCACCAGCAGCACGAGCTGCCACGGCGCCGTGCCGATCTCCTCGACCTCCTCGATGCGGCGCTCCACCACGGGGTCGATCGCGGAGCCGATCCCCACGATCACGAGGGCGACGACCAGCAGGACGAGGCCCGTCCCGACGCCGGCGAGGATCGCGCGGCGGGGGTTCTCGGGCCGGGCGATGCCGAGCCGGCGCTCGTGCGCGGGAAGGGTGCGCCACAGCAGCCAGCCGAAGGCGAGGAGCAGGAGGCTCGTGCCGAACGCGAGGATCGCGTTGAGCGCGTCGTCGCCGATCGGGGCGACGCTCAGGATGCCCGCCGCGGCGATGAGGGCGGCGAACGCCGCCAGGATCGCGCCCGGCGGCGTGAGGACCCTCCACCAGAAGCCGGGGGGCCGGGGCGCGCCGACCGGCGCCTGATCCAGTGTGCCCACCGAGGGGGAGTCTAGGGACGCCCCCCGCCCGCCCGCCGCCGGGCGGTCAGGCGATCCCGACCGCCGCGCGGACGGAGCCGACGAGGGCCGACGCCCGCTCCCGCGCGCGGGCGCCGCCCGCGGCGAGGATCGCGTCGAGCTGGGCGCGGTCCTCCATCAGCTCGTCGTAGCGCGCCCGCGGGCCGGAGAGGTGCTCCTCCAGACGGTCCGCCACGAGGTCCTTCAGCGTGCCCCAGCCCATGCCGCCCGCCCGCATCCGCGCGCGCAGCTCCTCCTGCTCGGCCGCGTCGGCGAACGGGGCGTAGAGCGCGAACAGGGTCGAGGAGTCCGGGTCCTTCGGGTCCTCCACCGGGGTGCTGTCGGTGGTGATCCGGCGCACCAGCTTGCGGGTCGACCTCGCGTCGCCGAAGAGCGGGATCGCGTTGTCGTACGACTTGCTCATCTTGCGGCCGTCGAGGCCGGGGAGGGTGTTGCGGTCGCCGTCGGACGACGTGACGTGCTCCGGCACCGGCAGCGCGAAGCGGTCGCCGTAGGCCTGGTTGAACCGCTCGGCGATGTCGCGGGCGTACTCGACGTGCTGGATCTGGTCGCGCCCCACGGGGACCACGTCGGCGCCCATCACGATGATGTCCGCGGCCATCAGGACGGGGTAGTTGTAGAGCCCCATCGAGACGCCGTCGTCCTCGTCGAGCCCGGCCTCGCGGTTGCGGTCGCGCGCCGCCTTGTAGGCGTGGGCGCGGTTCATCATCCCCTTCGCCGTCATGCACGACAGCACCCACTGCAGCTCGAACGTCTCGGGGACGTCGGACTGGCGGTAGAGCGTGACCCGCTCGGGATCGAGGCCGCACGCGACCCACGTCGCGGCGACCGAGCGGGTGTAGAGGTCGAGCTCCCCCGGGTCCCGGATCGTCGTCAGCGCGTGGTAGTCGGCGATGAAGTAGAAGGCGTCGTAGTCGCGCGCCAGCTCGATGGCGGGGCGGATCGCCCCGACGTAGTTGCCGAGGTGCGGGATGCCGGTGGGCTTGATGCCGGTCAGGGAGATCCGGCGGGCGGGTGCCGTCATGGGGCCATCGTACGGAGCGCGCGGCGCGTGTGACGGCGGGCCGCGCGGCTATGCTGGCCGCAATCCGGATGCCCCCCGCCGACGCCCTCCAGCAGCCGATCGAGCTCGACCTCTTCGAGGGTCCCTTCGACCTGCTGCTCACGCTCGTCCTCCGCGACGAGGTCGAGCTCCTCGAGGTGCCGCTCCTCGAGGTGGTCACCGCGGCCCTGGGCGAGAACGCCCGCGAGCGCTGGGACACCGACACCGCCGGCGAGCTGATCGTGCTCCTCGCGGCGATGGCGGAGCTGAAGGCGCGGCGCCTGCTCGGCGAGCCCGGGGAGGAGGAGCCCGACCCCGACACGCTCGAGGCGCGCGAGGCCCTCGCCGCCCGTCTGGTCGCCTACGCACCCTTCCAGCGCGCCGCCGGCTGGCTCACGGCCCGCGGCCGCGACTGCGTCGGGCCGCGCTACCGCCGCCAGCCCGTCCCGGGCGCCCCGCCGCCGCCCCCGGCCGCCGAGGACGTCGCCCGGCTGCGCGAGGCCATGCTGCCGCTGCTGAAGGCCCCGCCGGCGCCGTCCCTCGCGCACCTGACGAGCCGCCGCGTGAGCATGCCCGCGGCCCTGCAGCGCCTCCAGTCGGCCCTGAGCCGCGCCCGCCAGGTCAGCTTCGAGGCCCTCACCGCCGGCTTCTCCCCGCTGGAGGAGGCGATCGCGCTGATGGCCGCCCTCGAGCTGGCCCGCCGTGGCGAGGTCACCCTCGCCCAGGCCGAGCCGTTCGGCGACATCGCGATCGCGGGGTCCGGCCGATGAGCGAGCTGGCCCGCCAGGTCGAGGCGCTGCTGTTCCTGTCGCCGGAGCCGCTGCCGGTGGTCGCGCTCTGCGAGATCACGGAGGAGTCGCCGGGCGAGGTGCAGCGCGCCCTCGCCGACGTGGCCGGGCGCCACGGCGCCGACGGCGGGCTGGAGGTCAGCGAGATCGCGGGCGGCTTCACCCTGCGCACGCGCGCCGACCTGGCCGGCGTCTGCGACCGGCTGCGGGAGCGCCCGCCGGAGGACCGCCTGTCGCCCGCGGCGATGGAGACCCTCGCCGTCGTCGCGTACCTCGAGCCGGTCAGCCGGCCGCAGATCAGCCGCCTGCGCGGCGTCGCGGTCGACTCGACGGTCACGTCGCTGCTGGAGCGGGGGCTCATCGAGGAGGCCGGCCGGCCCTCCGAGGGCGGGGCGATGCGGTACCGCACGACGCGGCTCTTCCAGGAGCGGTTCGGCCTGCGCCGCGCCGGAGACCTGCCGCCGCTCGACGGCTTCGAGCTGAGCGGCCCCGAGGCGGAGCGGGTGCGCGAGCGCCTCATCAGCGCCGGCCACCTGCCCGAGGGCGCCGGGGCGGCCCCGGGCGACGAGGCCGACGACGACGACACCGGCGCCGACGACGCCCCGGACGCGGACGTCGACGCCGGGGCGGGTGCGCGGACCGATGGCGGATGAGCGCATGAGGGTCCACCGGGCACTCGCCCTGGCGGGCGTGGCCAGCCGCCGCGCCTCCGAGGCCCTCGTCGCCGAGGGGCGGGTCACGGTGAACGGCCTGCCGGCGACCGTCGGCCAGCTCGTCGAGGTCTCCGACGCCCTCGCCGTGGACGGCCGCGCCGTGCGCGGCGCCGAGCCGCGACGCGCCTACTTGCTCAACAAGGCGCCGGGCGTGGTCTCCACCGCGAGCGACCCGCAGGGGCGGCCCACGGTGCTCGACGAGCTGCCCGACGACGTGCGCCTCTACCCGGTCGGCCGGCTCGACATCGACACCACCGGGGCGCTCATCGTCACCAACGACGGGGAGCTCGCCGCGCGGCTGATGCACCCGAGCTCGAAGGCGCCGAAGACCTACGAGGTGCTGCTGCGCGGGCAGGTGTCGGCGGCGACGTTCCGCCGCCTCCGCGACGGCGTGGAGCTGGAGGACGGCATCACCGCCCCCGCACGGGTCGAGACGATGGAGCGGATGTCGCCCGGCGGCACGTGGCTGCGGCTGGAGCTGACCGAGGGGCGCAACCGCCAGGTGCGGCGGATGGGCGACGCCGTCGGCCACCGCGTGATGCGGCTCCACCGGGCGCGGTACGCGGGGATCGGCGTGCAGAAGCTCGCCCCCGGGCGATGGCGCCCGCTCACCCGGGCGGAGTGGCGCAAGCTCGGCGCGACGGTGGGGCTGGAGCGCTGAGCGGCAGGGTCGTCAGAGCCGTCCGGGGGGCGACCTCCGCGGAGCACGACACCCCCGAGGAGATCCTCGGGAGCACGGCGGAGCTCCTCACCGAGGTCCTCGACCGCAACGGCCTCGAGACCGACGACCTGATCTCGATCATCTTCACGATGACGCCCGACCTGACGAGCGAGTTCCCGGCCCTGGCCGCCCGCCAGGCGGGTCTCACCACGGTCCCCCTGATCTGCACCAGCGAGATCCCCGTGCCGGGCTCGCTCGGCAAGTGCATCCGCCTGCTGCTGCACTGCACCGTCCCCGAGGACCGGCACATCACCCACGTCTACCTGCGGGAGGCGAAGGTCCTGCGGCCCGACCTCGCGCGGGAACCCCAGTAGGGGCCCGGGCTCAGCCTCAGGCTCCGAAGAGGCGCAGCTCGGGTTCGCGCATCCCGCGCAGCTCGGCGATGTCGACCACCGCCGTCGCGAGGCCCCGCGACGTGGCGAGGGTGCGGGCCTGGACCTTCATCGTCTCCGCGACGAGGGTCCCCCGGCACGACGCGAGGGCCGGGTCCTCGCGGATGTACTCGAGGTAGCGGCAGAGCTGCTCCACCGCGAGGATCGTCCCGACCCGCTTCACCTCGACCGCGACGTAGCCCTCGCCGTCGGCGCAGAGCAGGTCGACCGGCCCGACCGGCGTGGGGTACTCGCGGCGCACGAGGCGCATGCCGGGGCCGAGCACGTCGGGCGCGGCGGCGAGGGCCTCCTGCAGGTCGCGCTCGACGCCGTCCTTCTCCAGGCCGAGGGCCTCGCCCATGTCGTGGTCGGAGTCCGACAGGACCTCCTCCATGCGGATCTCCAGCCGCTCCGCACGGGCGCCGGTCCCCTTCTCCACCGTGATCAGCCCGTCCGACTCGGTGACGCGGGTGCGCGGGGTCATCCAGTTCAGCGGCTTGAAGCCGCCGGCGTCGGAGTGGACGAGGACGGAGCCGTCCTGCTTCAGGATCAGCAGGCGCACCGCCGTCGGCAGCACCGACGAGACCCGGCCCTGGTAGCGCACCTCGCAGCGGGCGACGATGAGACGCATCGGGGCCGGAGCCTACGCAGCCGCCGCGCCCCGCGTGCGGCCGCGCCCGCTCAGACCAGGTCGATGTCCAGCCCGAGGTCGAGGGACGGCGCGGAGTGGGTGAGGGCGCCGACGCTCACGGCGTCGACCCCCGTCGCCGCGGCCGCCCGGGCGCCCTCGAGCGTCATGCCGCCACTCGCCTCCAGCTTCGCCCGCCCCGCCGTCACCGCGACGGCGTCGCGCAGCTCGTCGGGCCCCATGTTGTCCAGCAGGATCCAGTCGGCCCCGGCGTCGAGCGCGAGGCGGACGCCGGTGAGGTCGTCGGCCTCCACCTCGACGAGCACGTCCGGCAGCGCGGTCCGCGCCCGGGCGACGGCGTCGGCCAGCCCCTCGCCGGCGAGGGCGAGGTGGTTGTCCTTCACGAGGACGCGGTCGAAGAGCCCCATCCGGTGGTTCACCCCGCCGCCGGCGACGACCGCCGCCTTCTCCAGCGCCCGCAGGCCGGGGGTCGTCTTGCGGGTGTCGAGGACGGCGACCCCGGGGCCGACCGCCTCCACGTACGCGCGGGTCAGGGTCGCCACCCCCGACAGGTGGCAGAGCAGGTTGAGCAGCGTCCGCTCCGCGGTCAGCACCGCCCGCGCGGGCCCGAACACCTCGGCCACCACGCTGCCGGGCGCGAGCACGTCGCCGTCCTCGTACCACCACGTCGCGGCGACGCCGGTCTGGCGGACGACCTCCTCGCCCGCCGCCCGCCCCGCCAGCACCCCGTCGCGCCGGGACACGACCCGCGCGACCGCCTGCGCGTCCTCGGGCACGAGCAGGGCCGACGTGATGTCGCCACGCTCGCCGAGGTCCTCCGCCAGGGCGAGCGCGACCACGTCCTCCGGGGTCATCCGAGCGCCAGCATCCGGTCGAGCGCGAGGCGCCCCTGGCGGCGCATCTCCTCGTCCACCTCCACCACGTTCACGACGTCACCGGCCGCGAGCGACTCGAGGCACCAGGTGAGCTTCGGCAGGTCGATCCGGTTCATCGTGACGCACGGGCAGATGTCCTCCTTCAGGCAGGAGATCCGCTTGTCGGGGTGCCGCAGGCGCAGGCGGTTGACGAGGTTCCAGTCCGTCCCGATCACCGCGGACGACCCGGCCGGCAGCTCCTCGCAGCGCCGGATGATGTACTCGGTGCTGCCGTCCTCGTCGGCGGCCTCGACCACCGGACGCGGGCACTCGGGGTGCACGATGACGCGCACGCCGGGGTCGGCCGCGCGGTGCTCCTCGATCTGGCGCACGTTGAACGCCGTGTGCACGTTGCAGAAGCCCTTCCACAGCACGATCTCCGCCTCGCTCAGCGCGTCGCCGGTCAGGCCGCCGAGCTCCGCGATCCGCGGGTTCCAGACGAGCGGGTCCGACGGGTCCATCCCGAGGCGGCAGGCGGTGTTGCGGCCGAGGTGCTCGTCGGGGAAGAAGAAGATCGCGTCGCCCTCGGAGAGGGCCCACTCGAACGCCTTCTGGGCGTTGCCCGACGTGCAGACCGCGCCGCCGTGCGCGCCGACGAACGCCTTCAGGTCGGCACCCGAGTTCATGTAGGTCAGCGGGATGACCTTCCTGCCCGGCAGCGCGGCCGCCATCTGGTCCCAGGCGTCCCGCACGGTGTAGATGTCGGCCGTCTCGGCCAGGTGGCACCCGGCGCCGAGGTCGGGCAGCACGACCCGCTGGTGCGGCTGCTTCAGCACGTCGGCGGCCTCGGCCATGAAATAGACGCCGAGGAAGACGATCAGCTCGGCCTCCGTCGCGGCGGCGCCGCGCCGCGCGAGCAGGTACGAGTCGCCGGTGACGTCGGCGAACGCGATGACCTCGTCGCGCTGGTAGTGGTGGCCGAGGATGACGGCCCGGGGGCCGAGGGCCCGGCGGGCGGCCCAGGCACGCTCCCAGAGCTCCTCGCCGCCGGCGGCCGTCTCGGTCGCCGGCAGCGCGCAGGCGGGTCCGGTCGCGGTGGTGGTCATGCGGCCTCCAGGGCGAGGGCCCGGTCGCGCCGGGCGGTGGCGGGCGGGAGGGCGACCGGCAGGCCGCCGACCCAGGCGATCCGGCGCGCCTGGCGCGGATCGGGGGCGGGATGGTCGGAGCGGAAGTGCGCGCCGCGGCTCTCGGTGCGCAGCGCCGCGGCGGCCGCCGCGAGGCGGCCGACGAGCAGCAGGTTGTCGGTGGCGGGGTCGGTGCCCTCGGGCAGCGCGGCGAGCGCGTCCGCGGCGACCCGCAGACCGGCGTCGTCGCGCTCCACCCCGACGCCGCGCCACATCGCGTCCTGCAGGGCGGCGCGCACCGCGGGGTCCGCGCCGCGCGGCCGGGGCGGCGCCACGGCGACGGTGGGCGAGAGGGGACCGGCGGGCCATGCGGCGGCGGGCTCGCCGAGCACGCGCGCGGCGGCGGTCGCGAGGACCGCGGCCTCGAGCAGGCCGTTCGAGGCGAGGCGGTTGGCGCCGTGGGCGCCGGTCGCCGCGCACTCGCCGACGGCGAACAGGCCGGGGAGGGTGGTGCGGCCCGCCATGTCGGTCAGCGCGCCGCCGATGCCGTAGTGGGCGGCCGGCGTGACGGGGACGAGGTCGCGGGCGAGGTCGAGCCCGTGCTCGGCGCAGAGGGCCGCGACGGTGGGGAAGCGGGCGTGCACCTCGTCGGGGTCCAGGTGACGCAGGTCGATCGTGACGTCGGCGCCCCCCTCCGCGGCGTGCCGGGCGATCGCCCGGGCCACCACGTCGCGGGGGCCGAGCTCGGCCATCGGGTGCTCGTCGGGCATGAACCGCCGCCCGGCGGCGTCGCGCAGGATGCCGCCCTCGCCGCGGACGGCCTCGCTCACCAGGGCGAGCGGACCGGTGCCGACGGCGAGCGCCGTGGGGTGGAACTGCACCAGCTCCAGGTCGGCCAGCGCCGCGCCCGCGCGGGCCGCGAGCGCCGGGCCGTCGGCGGTCGCGCCCAGCGGGTTGGTGGTGCGGGAGTAGAGCTGGCCCATGCCGCCCGCCGCGAGGGCGACGGCGCGGGCCGCGCGTACGCGCTCCCGCCCGCCGGTCGTGACCGTCCGCAGGCCCGCGACGGCGCCGTCGGCGACGAGCACCTCCAGGGCGCGCTCGTCCTCGTGGACCTCGATGCGCGGGTCGCGGCGCAGCGCCGCGCTGAGGGCGGCGACGATGTGGGCCCCGGTGGCGTCCCCGCCGGCGTGGACCACCCGCGCCGCGGAGTGGGCGCCCTCGCGGGCGAGGCGCAGCCGGCCCTCGCCGCGGTCGAACCGCACGCCGCGGGCGAGCAGCGCCATGACCTGCGCCGGGCCCTCGCGGCAGATGAGCCGGACGGCGTCCTCGTCGCAGAGGCCGGCCCCGGCGGCGAGCGTGTCGCGCACGTGGTCGGCGATCGAGTCGCGCGGGTCGATCGCGGCCGCGATCCCGCCCTGGGCCCGGCGGGTGCTGCCGTCGCCGAGGCTCCCCTCCGACACCACGACCACCGGGCCGTGCTCCGCCGCCTCGAGTGCCAGGAGGCTTCCGGCGATGCCGCTGCCCACCACGATCACGGGGTCCCTCTCGGGCGCTCGGCTCATTTGTTGTTCTCCTGACATGAATGTGACGACGAATTGGCGTCGATACGACAATAGCGACGCCGGGGCCGTCGGGGAAGGCGGCCGGCGGAGCGCGGTCGCGCGCCCGCCTACACTGTCGGGGTGAGCATCCGCATCTCCCCGCGCCTCGCCGCGATCCCGCAGTACGTCCCCGGCCTGACCACCGCCGAGGTGCTGGCGCGGTTCGGCATGGACCACGCCGTGAAGCTGGCGTCGAACGAGAGCCCGTTCCCGCCGCTGCCCGGGGTGGCGGAGGTCGTCGCCGCCGGGACGGCCGGGCTCAACCGGTACCCCGACGCCCCCGCCCGCGCCCTGCGCCGCGCGCTGGCCGAGCGCCACGGGGTGGGTCCCGACGAGGTCGTGATCGGCAACGGCTCGTGCGAGCTGATCCTGCTGGCCGGGCAGGCGCTGCTCGACCCGGGCACGACGGTGATCCACGCCGAGCCGTCGTTCTCGCTCTACCCGCACCTCGCCGCCGCCGCCGGCGCCGAGGCCGTCGCGGTGCCGCTGGCCGACGACCTCGGCCACGACCTCGACACGATGGCGGCCCTCGTGGACGAGCGGACGCGCCTCGTCATCGTCTGCAACCCGAACAACCCGACCGGGGTGTACCGGTCGGCCGACGAGATCGAGCGCTTCCTCGACGGCCTGCCGGAGGACCTCGCCGTCATCGTCGACGAGGCCTACTACGACTTCGTGGACCGCGCCGACGCGGGACGGACGATGTCGATGGCGCGCGAGCGGCCCAACCTGCTCGTGCTGCGCACCTTCAGCAAGGCGCACGGCCTCTGCGGCCTGCGCGTGGGGTACGGCGTCGGCCGCGCCTCGTGGATCGACGCGCTCGACCGGGTGCGCCAGCCGTTCAACACGAACGCCCTGGCCCAGGCCGCGGCGCTCGAGAGCCTGAGGCACCCGCACGAGCTCGAGAGGAGGGTGCGGGCGGTCGTCGCGGAGCGCGCCCGCGTCGAGCGCGCACTCGCCGCGACGACCTGGGGCTTTACCGGCAGCCAGGCCAACTTTATCCTGGTGCGGCCGGACACCGAGCCGGCGGCCGGGTCACCCGGTGTCCACGAGCAGCTCCTGCGTCTGGGCGTCATCGTCCGCGACGGCGCGGCGCTGGGGTGCTCGGGGAGTCTCCGGGTCTCCATCGGGACCCCGGACGAGAACGACGCATTCCTGTCGGCGCGGGAGCAGGTCGCCCGCACAGGCCCCCGTGAGACCCAACCAGGACGGACCCCCAGATGATGATCGTGATGCAGGAGGGCGCGACCGAGGAGCAGGTCCGCCACGTCGTCGAGCGCATCGAGCAGGCCGGCGCGAAGGCCCACCCCTCGCGCGGTGAGTTCGTGACCGTCATCGGCGCGATCGGCGACGACCGGGAGATCGTGGCGTCGCTGCAGCTCGAGGGCGAGCCGGGCGTCGAGAAGGTCGTCCCGATCCTGAAGCCCTACAAGCTGGTCTCCAGCGACTTCCGCGGCCGCGACGCCGTGGTCGAGGTCGCCGGCCGGCCGATCGGCGGCGGCGCCTTCGGGCTCATCGCCGGCCCCTGCGCCGTCGAGTCGCGCGAGCAGACCCTCGCGTCGGCCCGGGCGTGCAAGGCCGCCGGCGCGACCCTGCTGCGCGGCGGCGCCTACAAGCCGCGGACCTCGCCGTACGCCTTCCAGGGGCTCGGCAAGGAGGGCCTCGAGATCCTCGCCGAGGCGCGCGAGGAGACCGGCCTGCCGATCTGCACCGAGCTGATGGACGTCCGCCAGCTGGAGGACGTGCTCGAGGTCGCCGACATGATCCAGCTCGGCGCCCGCAACATGCAGAACTTCGACCTGCTGCGCGAGGTGGGCCGCACCTCGACCCCCGTGCTGCTGAAGCGCGGCATGGCGAGCACCGTCGAGGAGTGGCTGCTATCGGCCGAGTACATCGCCCGCGAGGGCAACTCGTCGATCGTGCTCTGCGAGCGCGGCATCCGCACCTTCGAGACCGCGACGCGCTCGACGCTCGACATCTCGTCGGTCCCCGTGGCGAAGAGCCTGTCGAGCCTGCCGGTGATGGTCGACCCGTCGCACGCGGCGGGCAAGCGCGACCTGATCCTCCCGATGGCGCGCGCCGCCGTCGTCGCCGGCGCGGACGGCCTGATCGTGGAGGTCCACCCGGCCCCCGAGAACGCCCTCTGCGACGGCCCGCAGGCGCTCCACGCCGACACGTTCGGCGCGTGGGTCGCGGACGTGCAGCGGTGCATCGACCTGATGGGCAAGGTGCTCTCGGGCGACGCGCCGGTGGCCGTCGGCGCGTAGCGACGTCCCCATGGGCCCGGTCGCCATCATCGGCGTCGGGCTCATGGGAGGGTCCCTCGGCCTCGCGCTCCGCGGTCTGGAGGGGGTCGAGGTGCGGGGCTCCGACCCCGACCCCGAGGCCCTGCGGGTCGCCCTCGCCGTGGGGGCGGTCGGCACGGCCTGCGCCTCGGTGGAGGAGGCCGTCGACGGCGCCGACGCCGTGGTGCTCGGCGCACCCGTCACGGAGCTCGCCCCGCTCGCGCGGCGCGTCCTGGCGGCCACCCCGTCCGGCTGCGTCGTCACCGACCTCGGCTCGACGAAGGCGGGGGTGCTCGGCGCCCTGACGGCGACCGAGCGCGAGCGGTTCATCGGAGGGCACCCGGTCTGCGGCGCCGAGCGCACCGGCGTGGCGTTCGCCCGCAAGGAGCTCTTCCGGGGCGCGACGTGGTTCCTGACGCCGGGGCCCGAGGCGCGGCCCGAGCTGTTCGAGCGCCTCCACGGCCTCGTCTCGGCCGTCGGCGCACGGCCCGTCGCCATCGACGCCACGGTCCACGACCGCCTGATGGCCCTCGTGTCGCACGTCCCCCACGTGCTGGCGGGCGCGCTCGTCAACCAGGCCGCGGCGACGGCCCCCGAGGGCCGCGAGGCCCTGCGCTCGGCGGGGCCCTCGTTCCACGACCTCACCCGCGTCGCCGGGTCGAACCCGCCGCTCTGGGCGGACATCCTGCTCGCCAACACCGCGGCCGTGACGGAGGCGCTGGAGGCGTTCACGGCCCGCCTCGACGACGTCCGCGCCGCGCTGGCGCGGGGCGACCGGGAGTGGCTGCTCGGCTTCGTCGGCGAGGCCGCCACGGCCCGCGCCCGCCTGCGCGAGCCCGCGGCCACCGGCCCCGTCGCGCCCGTCCGGGTCGTCGTCGCGGTGCCGAACCGGCCGGGGGCGATCTCCGAGATCGCGACGGCCCTCGGCCACGCGCACATCAACATCGAGGACCTGGCGACCCGTCCCGCGATGCCGGGCGGCGAGGGTGAACTGGTGCTGGTGGTCGACGGCCCCGAGGCGGCGGCCGAGGCCGTGCGGCTCGTGGGGGAGCGGGGCTACGTCGCGGCGGTGGGCACCCTCAGCGTGTAGCCCGACGGCACCGGTGGCTCGGCGGCGCCGGTCACCCGCGTCAGCAGGTAGTCGAGCCAGTCGATCAGGTCGGGATCACCGAAGTAGCCGGTGTGGGAGCCGGAACCCGCGATGCAGACGTCGATGCGATCGACGGGGAGCCCCGGCGACGGGAAGTCGCGCCGCCGGGTCCCCCACATCTGCCGGTTGGCCCGCTCGGAGGTCGGTGGCTCGAAGACCGCCCGCCCGATGTAGTCCCGCGGCCGGTAGGCGTTGACCCACGCACGATCGAGGAGCGCGATCCGGGCCTCCACGCCCGCGTCGCCCGGCCACGTGTACTGACCGGGCAGCCGCTCCTCGTACGTCTGGCGGATCGGGCAGCCGAAGGTGAGGACGCCCACCGGCACGGACGCCAGATGCGACTGCGGCTCGATCTCCTCCCACGGGCGGATCCCGTAGGTGCCGCCGGGCTCGGCGTCGCGGCGGTGCTCGTCGCCGAACAGGGTGGCGAGGGTGTACATGGAGCCCTGGCTGTGGGCGGCGAAGACGACGTGCGTGTACCCCTCCTGCCCGACCCGCCGGAGCAGGCACCGGTAGCGCGCGATCGTCCGCGACCGGACACCGTCGCCGTCCCCGTCGATGCGGAGGTAGGTCGCGACGTCGTACGGGATGTCGAGGAAGGTCCGCAGGGCCTTGAGGGCTCCCCCGACGTCGTCCTTGTACTGCCGGGGGTCCAACGGGAGCGCACGCGCGAGCACGAGGCCCCCGAGGATGAGCGTGCCGGTCAGGGCCCAGACGCTCGGCGGGATGTCCGCGAACAGGTCGTCGACCCACCCGGGGGCGTCGGGCCCGGTCGGATCGCGTGGATCGACGACGAGGTAGCAGATGATCGTCAGGGCGGAGCCGACGAGGCCGAGCACCGCGACGATGCCCGCCCCCCAGATGCCGCCGAGGGCGCCCAGGACCCAGTCGAGGCGCGCCCCCGGGCGGTGGCGGCGCCGCCCGTCCACCTCCCCCCGGAGCCACTCCGGTTTGAGGACGAGCAACCAGAGACCGGCGATCCCGGCGACCACGAGCAGCACGATCATCAGGGGCACGAGGGGGAGCATCGTGTCCTCCAGCACATCCTGTGCCCAGGTCGTGGGAGCGACGCCGACGTCGTCCTCCACCTCCGCCGTCGCATCGGCCAGCGCCTGCGCCTCGTCCTCGTCCGCCGCGATCGCGGCGAGGGCGTCCGGGTCGCCCCCGCGTGCGACGACGCCGGGTCGGCGGGCGGATGCGACCGCCATCGCGGCCTCCGCCTGCTCCAGCCGTTGCGGGATGGCGTCGGCGAGGGACGCCTCCCACCTGACGGGGGTCTCTCCGCAGTCCTGTCCCCAGGTCCAGTCCGCCGCCCCGTCGAAGCACCGGAGATCCGGCGCCGGCGCCCCCCACGTGGCGTCCTCCGCGCTCGTGAAGGCCACCGCACCGATGCCCGCGACGAGGATCGTCCCGAGGAGGGCGACCAGCAACGGGCTCAGCACCGATGTCGCGATGCTGGTGAACGAGGCCCGGAGCGCGACGGCGTCGCGGTGCGACAGGAAGTGGACGAGGAGCGCGACCACCGTGGCCGCGACGATCACCGCCGCCCCCAGCCACGCGGGACGCACGGCGAAACCCGCCACGGCGATCACGGTCTGACCCAGTCCACCCTCGACGGATCCCGCGGCGACGATCCGCCACACGCACAGCCCCACACCCGCGAGGAACAGCATCCAGGTCGTCCAGCGCGCTCCGACGGGGCGCAGCCGGCCGTCGTACGTCCAGCCTCCGTTCCCGAGCCCCTTCCCGAGCGCCAGCACCGCCATGCCCCCGAGGCCGAAGACCGAGACGGCCGCCATCCAGTCGGGGATGCCGAGGGGCTCATCGACCGCGAGCCAGAGCGCCGTGCCGGCCAGGGCGGCCATCAGGGTCACGGGGATGACGATGGCGGCCGCCCACCAGGAGGCGATGTTCATGCCGAGGTTCGCGATCCGCTGGCGACGGCCCCCCCGGGGCGGCGTCGCCTCCATGCCCGCGGTCGCGATCTGGAGGGCGAGGCCGAACGCGGCGCCGAAGAAGGCGCGGAGCCCGTTGCCCGGGAAGCTCGAGAGGTCGGACCACCGCATCTCGACCAGGTCGATCTCGGTCCCGTCGTGCCGCACGAGCCTCCGGCGTTCGGCGTCGTACCTCTCGCCCCGCCGCGACCGCTCCGACGGCACCTCGACGGTCAGCGGGGGGTGGGTCGCCGCCCCATCCGGCGTGGGCATCCAGCGGTAGCCGCGGGCATCCGTCGTCAGGCGCTCCGCGACCTGCGTCACGGCCTCGCCGGCCGGGTGGTCGCCGACACCCGGCACCACGATCACGGCGATCCGGTTCGCGGGGGGCGGCGGCGTGGGGGGCACGACGACGCGACCCTATTGCGGTCCGGTCCCTTACGCCACAAAGGGGACTCGTGCCGCCGGCGCGGGCGGCCGATGGGATGTGTGTCGAACCCCGCACGAGGACGCCGATGATCCGCCGCAGCCTTCCGCTGGTCGCCCCCCTCCTGTTCTGCGCGTGCGTGCTCGGCGCGATCGCGGCGCCCGCCCGGCACGCGGCGCCGCCCGCGCCGCGCACGCTGCCCGTGGCCGTCGAGGCGACCGCGGCCGGGTGGGACGCGGCCCGCGGGGCCCTGGTGCTGACGGAGGTCGCGCCCGTCCGGGGCGCGCGGCCCGCCCGGAGGGCGCTGCGCGCGGTCCGCCGCCTGCCCGCCGCCGTGACCCCCACGACGGTGATCGTCGCGGAGGACGAGGAGGGGTACCGCGAGCGGCTGACGCCCGACGAGCTGGTGGCCGAGCTCGACGCCGCCGAGGACGAGGTGCTCGCCGAGGTGTCGGGGCGCCTGCGGCTGCCCGCCGCGCGCGGCGGGCGCCCGGCGGCCGGCGCGCGGCCCACGCTGACCGCGGCGAGGATCGTGGTCCACCTGCCCCCGCCCGCGGAGGGCGACGACCCCTATGGCGACGACATCGGCGCCCTCCCGGGCGACGAGGGGATCGACGACGAGCCGCTGATCGACCCGGACGACCCGGACCTCGACGGGTAGCGCGGGCCCTACTTGCGGAGGTCGGCCGCCAGGTCGGCCGCCGTCACCGACCCGGGCGCGATGTTCGCCGCCGTCAGGCCCGACTCGATGCGGGCGGTCAGGGCGTTGAGCCGGCGGATCGCCGCCTGGCCGATCCGCTGGTCGATGAGGAGCTGCCCGGCCGTGACGCGCACGCGCGACGGGTCGCCCCCGGTGCGGGCCGCGATGCGGGTGACCGACGCCGCCGGCGCCGGCGCGACGGCGCGGGCGCTCAGCACCGCGAGGCCGCCGTTGAGCTTGTCCTGCGTGACCTGGCCGTCGCGGACGTCGCCGCCGGTCAGCCGGCCGGCGAAGCGCTCCTGCAGCCCGTTCGCGCGGCGCACCGCCGCCTGGGCGACCCGCTGGTTGATCAGGAACTGCCCGGCGGTGAGCTCGAAGCGGGCGTTCGGCTTGGCGACGGGCGCGGCGACGGTCACGGGCCGGGGCGCCGGCAGGGTGAGGGCCTGCACCTGTGGCAGGGCGCCCGTCGTGATGCCGGAACCGAGCTGCTTCGTGCCGATCGCGCCGCCGCAGAGGTCGCCCGTTACGAGCCCGGCGTCGATCCACGACTGGACCGCGTTGGCGCGTCGGACCGCCGCCTGGAAGATGCGCTGGTTGATGCGCAGCTGCGCCGTGGTCACGGCGACCCGCGCGGCGCCGGCCGGGTCGGGGACGGCGGCCGGGGCGGCGACGGTGGGCAGGCACCGCTCCGCGCTGCTGATCGCGACGCCCGGGGCCGCCGGCGGCGCCGGCGTCTGGGGGGCGGGGGCCGGGGCCCCGTCGGCCGCCCGGATGCGGAGGGTGACGCCGTTCAGGGTCCCGGTGTCGCCGGCCGCGGCGTCCGTCACGCGGAGCGTCCAGACGCCGTTCGGGTCGCTGCCGATGAACGCCGCGAGCGCGCCCTCGGGCACGACGGGGCCCGACGCGGACGCGGTCGTGGTGACGAGGGCCGGCGCGGAGTCGTCGAAGGCACGCCCGACGTAGAAGCCCGTCGGCCCGTCGTTGCGGGTGCTGATCACGGCGGTCTGCCCAGCGGGTCCGGTGAGCCGGATCTCGAGGTCGCCCGGCACGTCGTGGACGATGTCCGCTACGACGTCGAGGTCCCACAGGTAGGGCTTCGCGCCCGCGACGGTGACCTGCTTCACGGCCGATGCCGTCGCGTCGTCGGGGATCTCCACCAGCCCGCCGGCGCTCGTGTGCTCCGTCGCCGTCGTCGGCGGCACGGCGTCCTGGGTGGCGAGCCGCAGCTCCCAGCTCTCGAGCGTGCCTCCGTCCTGGGGGGTGCCCGGGTCGCCGTCGTCCACGTCCCGGACGTCCCGGACGCGCAGCGTCCAGGTGCCCGCCGGGTCCTCGCCCACGAACGCGCCGAGGGCACCCTCGGGCACCAGGGTCGCGGCCGCGCCCGCCGGTGCGGGGTAGGGGCCGTCGGAGGCGAGCAGCCCGGCCGAGTCGTCCCACAGGGTGCCGTCGAACGCGTCGTCCGAGCCGCCCGCGGCGCCCGGGCCCACGACCAGCGCGACGGTCGTCCCGGCCGGCGAGGTCAGCGAGATGTCGAGGTCGCCCGAGGCGGTGTGCGTGATGACGGTCCGCACGTCCACGTCCCGGATGACGTCCTGCGCGCCCGCGGGGACCTCGATGGTCGACACCGTGGCGGGTGAGGTCGCGAAGGGGCCGATGGGCAGGCCGCTCCCCGCGCCGTCGGACTGCTGCGTCAGCGTGCCGGAGGCGACCCCCGCGGGTGGCCCCGGTGCGACCGCGGCGGCGGGGCCGGCGACCGCGAGGGCCCCCCCGATCGCGAGCGTCCCGCCCAGTGCGAGGTGCCTGGCCATGCGACTGCGTACCCTCATGTCCTCTCCCGACTGTCGTTGTGCGACCCGCCGATACTCCCCGTCGGTGGGGCCCGGCGCACGGCGGCCGGGTCCCCGGGGGTGCCCGGCGACGGGCTAGGAGGTCTCCTCGAGCAGGGGCAGCAGGGCCCGCGACAGGGCCCCGCCGCGCCAGGCGAGCGGCGACTCGCCCGGCTCCTCGATGAGGTACCGGGCGCCCGGGATGCGACGGACGTACTCCTCGGCGACGGCGACGGGGTGGTCGGGGTCGGCGTCGTCCCGGCTGCCGACGACGACGGTCGGGACCGCGACGCCCTCCAGGGCCTCCATGCCGTCGAAGGCGGCGGAGCGCGGGATGGCGCGCAGGGCGTCGGCGACCGCCTGCGGGTGGTCGTGGCGCCCGAGGCGCTGGAGGATCACGGTGCGCACCGCGTCGCGGTAGCGCTCGGACAGGGTGAGGGGCCCGAGCGCCTCGAGGAACCCCTCGGGCCCGCCCCGCTCGAGCCCGGCGGCACGGGCGTCCCAGCGGTCGAGGTCGGGGCTCGGGTGGCCGCGGTGGGCGGGGGTGACGATGGCGAGGGCACGCACCCGCTCCGGGTGGCGCAGCGCGACGGCGACGGCGGTGGCCGACCCCATCGACTGCCCGATGAGCGCCGCCCGTTCGATGCCGAGGGCGTCGAGCACGGCGACCGCGTCGGCGGCGAGCTCGTCGTAGTCGTAGCGATCCGGCGCCGGTGCGGGTGACGAGGCGCCGTGCCCGCGGGCGTCGTGCTGGACGACGCGGTACCCGGCCCGCTCGAGCAGGCGCGAGCCGTGCACGACGTAGCGCCGCGTCGCGGTCAGGCCGTGCAGCAGGAGGACCGCCGGGCCCTCGCCCGCCTCCTCCCCGCGCAGCGTGGTCCCGTCGCGTCCGACCTCGAACGTCGCGGGCGGCTCCTGCGTGCTCACGCCGCGCTCAGGCGGCGAGGGGGAGTGGCGTCGCGCACTCCGGGCAGTACGGCTCGCCGGCGCCGTCGTCGGGCTCGCCGTCGGCGCGCAGCCAGACGACCGCCAGGTCATCGACCGGGGAGCGGCACTCGTGACAGGGGAAGGTGTCCATGGGTGCAGGATGACGGGCCCGCCGGACGGCGGGCGCGTGTGCTTCGATGCGACCGTGGACGTGCCCCCTCCCGCCGAACGCGCCGCGGCCGAGGCGGCGCTCGGCCACCCGGTGTCGCACCTGCTGCCCGCCGCGGACGGCCTCCCGACGGTCGCGGCGTCGGTGGCCGGCGACCCGCCCCGGGCCCGCGTGGCGTGGGTCCGCGCCGACGGTGCCGTGGTGGTCCGCGTGGCGTGCCCGCCGGGGCGCCCGAGCCGCTGGCGGCCGGTGGTCGCCGCCGTCGTCGAGATCGCGACGCCCGGCCTCGATGACCGCGTGCTCGTGGCCCGCGCCGCACCGGAGGCGTCGTCGGTGCGGCCCGTCCTCGCGAGCGAGGCGCCGGGCGACGCGGTGCCCGTCGCCGGCGACGGGCTCGCGCTGGCGCGCCTGCCGGCGGGCGTCGCGGTGCTCGGCGTCGACGCCCTCGACGCGTCGGGTGAGCCCATCGGCCGCCTCGACCGGCCGGGGTTGTCGGAGCTGCGCTCGGAGGGCGCCGGCGTGAGCGGTCGCCTCGGGTCGACGCACGGGATGGGCGCCGGCATCGGCGGGGGCCGCTGGGCGCCCGGCCTGGCGGAGGCCGCCTTCGAGGCCGGCTACGCGATGCGGCTGCCGGAGTGGACGCCGCCGGGGATGGAGCGGGGGAGGCCCCGCGTGGAGCCGGACGTCTCCTACCCCGCCGCGCCGCCCGCCCTGGTCATCGCCTGGAACGGCGCGGACGGCTCGCGGGTGCTGCTGCGCCAGGCGCCCGCGCCCCTCGCGAGCCCCGACGGGGGCGGTCGCGACGCGACGGAGGTCGACGTCGGCGGCGTGACGGGGGTGCTGCGCGGCCGGATGCTCGTCACCCTCGTGTGGGAGACGCCGACTCGCGCCTTCGGCCTGCAGGTGCGGGGGATGGAGGGCGCCCGGGGCGTCGCGCTCAGGGTCGCGCGCTCGATCCCGCCCGGCGACCCGGGGCCCGCGACCGCCGGGGCGGGGCCGCTGCTCTAGGCTTCGGCGCGATGGCGGTCGTCCGGGTTGCACCTGTCCCCCTGCTCCGCGGCACCGTCGAGGTGCCGCCGGACAAGTCGCTGACCCACCGCGCCCTCATGCTCGCGGCGCTCTCGGACCGCCGCGTGCGGATCGGCCGGCCGCTCGACTCGGCCGACACCGCCGCCACGCTCGCCGCCGTCGAGGCCTGCGGGGCCGAGGCCACCGGCCACCTGGGCGAGGAGGTCGTCATCACCGGCCGCGGCCTGCGCGGCCTGCGCCCGCCGCCCGCGATCGACTGCGCGAACGCCGGCACGCTGATGCGGCTGTTCGCCGGGGTGCTGGCCGGCCAGGCCGCCGCGCACGTGGTCATGGACGGCGACGAGTCCCTCCGCACCCGCCCCATGACGCGCATCGCGCGCCCGCTGCGTGCCATGGGGGCCCAGGTGTTCACCGCCCCCGGCGGCACCCCTCCGCTCGTGGTCAGCGGCGGCGCGGCGCTGACCGGCATCACGCACCGCCTCGACGTGGCGAGCGCCCAGGTCAAGAGCTGCCTGCTGCTCGCGGGCCTGTTCGCGGAGGGGACGACCTGGGTCCACGAGCCGTCGTTGTCGCGCGACCACACCGAGCGGATGCTGGAGGCCGCCGGCGTGGCGCTGCTGCGCGAGGGCGGCGCCGTCGGCGTGACGGGCCCGGTCACGGGTCTCGCGCTGCCCGACCTCGACGTGCCGGGGGACTTCTCGTCGGCCGCGCCGCACCTGGTGGCCGGGGCGTTGCTCGGCGACCCCGAGGTGCGCCTCGCCGGCGTCAACCTGAACCCGGCGCGCACCGGCCTGCTCGCCGTGATGCGGCGCATGGGCGTCGAGATCGCCGAGGAGTCCGCGTCCCCCGTCGCCGGGGAGCCGTGCGGCACCCTCGTCGTGCGCCGCACCGACGGCCTGCGCGCCACCGAGGTGGCGCCGGAGGAGGTGCCGTCGATGATCGACGAGCTGCCCCTCGTCGGCGTGCTGGGCGCGATGGCCACCGGGACGACGGTGGTGCGCGGCGCGGCCGAGCTGCGGGTGAAGGAGAGCGACCGCATCGCCACGGTCGTCGGCGCCCTGCGCGCCCTCGGCGCCGACGCGCGCGAGCTCGAGGACGGGTTCGAGGTGACCGGCTCCGGCCGGCTCGCCGGCGGGGCGATGGAGTCGTCGGGCGACCACCGCCTCGCGATGCTCGGCGCCGTCGCCGGCCTCGTCAGCGAGCAGGGCGTGGTCGTGGGGGGCTTCGACGCCGTCGCGGTCTCGTACCCGCGCTTCGCCCGTGACCTCGCGGGCCTGGGGGCCGTCCCCGCGTGATCGTGGCGATCGACGGGCCCGCCGGCGCGGGCAAGAGCACCGTCGCGCGCACCGTCGCGCGTCGCCTCGGGGTCGCCTACCTCGACACGGGGGCCATGTACCGCGCCATCACGTGGCTGGCGCGCGAGCGCGCCGTCGCCCCGTCCGACGCCGCGGCGCTGGCGGCCCTCGCCCGGGACTTCCCGATCGAGATCGAGCCGACCGACGATGGCGACCGGGTGCGCGTGGACGGCCGCGACGTGACGCGGGAGATCCGGATGCCGGAGGTCGCGGCGGACGTCTCCGAGGTCTCCGCCCACCCCGGGGTGCGCGACGAGGTCGTCGCCGCCCAGCGGGCGCTGCTCGCCGAGGGCTCGTGGGTCTCCGACGGCCGGGACGTCGGCTCCGTCGTCTGCCCGCACGCCGACGTGAAGGTGTTCCTCACCGCGACCCTGGAGGAGCGCGCCCGCCGCCGCCGCGCCGACCTCGCGCGGCGCGGGGTCGAGGTCGACGAGGCGACGATCCTGGAGGACGTCCGCCGGCGCGACCACCTGGACAGCACCCGCGCCACGAGCCCCCTCCGGGTCGCCGAGGGTGCCATCGTGATCGACTCGTCGGACCTCGAGGCCGACGACGTCGCCGACCTCGTGGTGCAGCTCGTGCGCGACCTGGGGGACGGGAGTGTCTAAGCTGGACTTCGACGAGGCCCCCGTGATCACCCGTGGATGGTGGATCGCGGGGCACGTGATCCTCGTCCCCCCGATCCGGGGACCGCTGCGCCTGAAGGTCCGCGGCCGGGAGAACATCCCCCCGCACGGCGCCGTGCTCGTCGTCTCGAACCACATCTCCCAGATCGATCCGCCCGTTCTGGGCGTCGCGGCGCTGCCGCGCAGGAGCCACTACATGGCCAAGGCCGAGCTCTTCCGGATCCCCCTGCTGCGGCGGATCGTCTACCGCATGGGCGCGTTCCCCGTGGAGCGGGGCGGCGCCGACCGGCGGGCCCTGCGCGTCGCGCGCGACGTGCTCGGACGGGGCGACGTCCTCCTCATGTTCCCCGAGGGGACGCGGTACACCGACGGGCGCCTGCGCCCCGGTCTGCCGGGGGCGGGGTCGCTCGGCCTGGAGCCGGGGGTCACCGTCGTGCCCGCGGCGATCTGGGGCAGCCACAAGCTCTTCCGGAAGGTGAGCGTGGTCTTCGGGCCGCCGATCGACCTGTCCGACATCGAGGGCGGCCCGCGCAGCGCGCGGTCCCGCACCGCCGCCGACCGGATGATGGCGGCCATCGCCGCGCTCATCCCCGTCGCGGGCGGCCCCCACACCGACCCGCCGGGGCACGTCGATGGGTGACGCCTCCGAGCGCGCACGCTGGCGTCCGCGCCGCGTCCACCAGGGCAGCACCCTCTCCGGCGACCAGCCGACGGTGGCGATCGTCGGCTACCCGAACGTCGGCAAGTCGACCCTGTTCAACCGGCTCGCCGGGCGCCGCGACGCCGTCGTCGACGCCGTGGCGGGGGTCACCCGCGACCGGCGCCAGGCGGGCGCCGAGTGGAACGGCCGCGCCTTCCAGCTCCTCGACACCGGCGGCATCGACGAGGCCGACCCGAGCTCGGTCGGCAAGCAGATCGCCGCCCAGGCGCTGCGCGGCGTCGACGAGGCCGACCTCGTGCTGTTCGTCGTCGACGTGCAGACCGCGCCGACGGCGGGCGACCTCGAGGTGCTCGACCGCCTCCGCCGCGCGGACCGCCCGCTGATGCTCGTCGCGAACAAGGTCGACGACGCGGCCCGGGAGGCGACGGCGCAGAACCTCCGCAGCCTCGGGCTCGGCGACGTCCACGCCGTCTCCGCCCAGCACGGCCGCGGCATCGGCGACCTCCTCGACGCCCTCGTCGAGGCGCTCCCCGAGGCGCCGCTCTCCGACGTCGAGCGCGAGCGGGTCCCGGCGCTCTGCATCATCGGGCGCCCCAACGTCGGCAAGAGCTCCATCCTGAACGCGCTGCTCGGAGAGGACCGGGTCGTCGTCCACGACCGTCCCGGCACGACCCGCGACCCGATCGACACGCTGATCGAGGTCGACGGGCGCCAGCTCGTCCTCATCGACACCGCCGGCCTGCGCCGCCGCGGGCAGATGGCGGAGGACGTGGAGCACTACAGCCAGATCCGCGCGATCCAGGCCGTGGAGCGCAGCGACGTCGCCCTGGTGGTCGCCGACGCGACGGAGGGGCTCACCGAGGCCGACCTCTCGGCGGTGGACCGCGCGGCGCACGCCCACTGCGCCACGCTGCTCGTCATCAACAAGTGGGACGCCGCCCAGCCCGACCTCGACCACATCCGCGGGCGGCTGCGCTCCAAGTCGCGCCAGCGCCCGCCGATCGAGGTCTGCTCCGCCGAGACGGGGGAGGGCCTCCACCGCCTCATCCCGGCCGCCCTGCGGCTCGAGGAGCGGTACCGCTCGCGCATCTCGACGCGCGACCTCAACGAGGCGCTCCGCGAGCTCGCCGAGGAGCGCCCCGGCCCGCGCAAGGCCCAGCGCCGCCTGTCGCTGCGCTACCTGGTCCAGACGGGGGAGGCGCCGCCGACGTTCCGCCTCGACGTCAACGACCGCGGCCTCATGACCCGCGACTACGGGTTCTGGCTCGAGAACCGCCTGCGGCAGCGGTTCGACCTGGACGGCGTGCCGGTCGACATCGAGGTCCGCAGCCGCCGCTGAGGGCCGGGGCCGGCCCCGCCGGACTGAACCGTCCCTTTACCCCGTGGGCAGCGGTGGATCCGGGGTCCGTTGCTACTGTCGGAGACGGCCGCGCGACCGCACACCCGACCCGGAGGTCCCATCGGATGGCCGTCCAGATCCTGGAGAGACTGCGCCGACACCGGCCCGTCATCCTCATGACGAGTGCCGTCGCCGGCGCCGCCATCGCGGTGAGCGGTTGCGGCGGTGACGCCGAGCCCTCGACGGGCGCGGCCGCCGGCGAGATCGCCTCGTACGTCCCCGCGGGGAGCCCGGTGTACGTCGAGGCCACCACCGACTTCGACGGTCCCCAGTGGACCCAGGTGGACGCCCTCGCGAAGCTGTTCCCCGCCTACCCCGAGCTGCGCGCCCAGATCGAGGAGTCGCTGCGCGGCGAGGACGTGGACTTCGAGACCGAGGTGAAGCCGCTCCTCGGCGAGCGCGCCGCCATCGCCGGCCTCGACCTGCCGGACGCGGGCGAGGTCCAGGGCTCGATCACGTCGGGTCAGCCCGGCGCGGCGGCCGCGGCGGCCGACGACACCGAGTTCGTCGGCGTCGTCGAGATCGCGGACGGCCAGGAGGCGGCGCTCGAGGCGCTGCTGGTGAAGGAGGGCGCGACGGCCGCCGGCGAGCGCGACGGCGCCCGGCTCTACACCGACGACGACACCGCCCTCGCGGTGGCCGACGGCGTCCTCATCGTGTCCGACACCCCCGAGCAGGTCGCGCTCGCCCTCGACGCCCACGCGGCCGGCGGCGACAAGACCCTCGGCGGCACCGAGAAGTTCACCGAGGCGCTCGCCAAGCTCCCGGCCGACGTCTTCGGCCAGGCCTACATCGACATCGGCGCGCTCGTGCAGGCCGCCGGCAACGAGAACCCCCAGGTCGCCCAGCTCGGCCTCGCCGACTACCAGAACGCCGTCATGGCGGCGTCGCTCGCCGCCGAGCCCGAGGGCGCGCGCGTCAAGGGCGTCGTGATGGGCGTGCCGGACCCCGGCACCGCCTCCTTCTCGCCGACCCTCACCGACAAGGCCCCCGCCGACGCGATCGCCTACCTCGGCTTCTCGGACCTGTCGAACACCGTCACGACGACCCTCGACCAGATCCGCGCGTCGCAGAGCGAGGAGGCCCGCAGCCAGATCGACGCGGTCGGCGGCCAGCTGCCCGCCCTGCTCGGCGTCACGCTCGACGACCTCTCCGCCCTCACGAGCGGCGAGCACGCGATCGTCGTGACCTCCGGCGACCCCGACCCCGGCGCGGTGCTCGCGCTGAAGGTCGAGGACGGCGCCCGCGCGACGCAGACCCTCGACGCCCTGCGCGCCGGCGTCCCGCAGCTCCTGCGGACCTTCAGCCCGGACACCACGCTGCCGCAGTGGCAGCAGGTCCCGCTCGCCGCGGGCGTCCAGGGCTGGCGCCTGCCGCTCTCCCCCGAGGCCGGCGTGGTGTACGGCGTGGACGGCGACCTGGCGCTCATCGGCACCAGCGTCCCCGCGGTCACCGCGGTGCAGCGCCCCACGGCGCCGCTCTCGGGCTCCGACGACTACCGCGCGGCCGTCAGCGGGATGCCCGACGAGGTCACCTCGGTGATGTTCGTCAACATCGAGCAGGCGATCGCGGCGGCCCGCAAGCTCGGGGCCCTCGAGGACGCGCCCGCCGAGGCGCTCGCCAACCTCCGGCCGCTCAAGAGCCTCACGGCCTGGAGCACCGGCGGCGACACCCCGACGTTCGAGGTGTTCCTCCGGGTCACCGGCTAGCACCCCGCCCCGCACGCACCATCCGGCGGCCGTCCGGCCCCCTCCACGGGGGGCGGGCGGCCGCCGTCGTTCCCGGGGCCGGGGGGCGCGGAGGCCGCTGGTATGCTCGCCGTCGCCCGACGCCCGGAAGGAGCCGTACACGCATGGCTGAGCACCTGTTCACCTCGGAGTCCGTGACCGAGGGGCACCCCGACAAGATCGCCGACCAGATCTCGGACGGTGTCCTCGACGCGGTGCTGACGGACGACCCGCTCGGCCGCGTGGCCTGCGAGACGCTGATCACGACGGGCCAGGTGATGGTGGCCGGGGAGATCTCGACGACGACCTACGTCGACATCCCCTCCATCGTCCGGTCGACGATCCGCACCATCGGCTACACCCGCGCCAAGTACGGCTTCGACGCGGAGACCTGCGGCGTCTCCGTCGCGCTCGACGAGCAGAGCCCCGACATCGCCCAGGGTGTCAACACCGCCCTCGAGGCCCGCGGCAACGCCGGCGCCGACCCGTACGACCTGCAGGGCGCCGGCGACCAGGGCCTCATGTTCGGTTACGCCAGCGACGAGACGCCCGAGCTGATGCCGCTGCCGATCACGCTCGCGCACCGCCTGTGCGAGCGCCTCGCCGCCATGCGCCGCGAGACAATGAAGTACCTGCGTCCGGACGGGAAGTCCCAGGTCACGGTCCGCTACGTGGACGGGGTCCCGACCGAGGTCGTCTCGGTGGTGCTCTCCACCCAGCACGCCCCCGACATCTCGGGCGAGCTGCTCCGCGACGAGGTCATCAGCCAGGTCGTGAAGCCGGTCCTCGAGGACTTCGGCTTCTGGCGCCAGGGCATCGACTTCTACATCAACCCGACCGGCATCTTCGTCGTCGGCGGCCCCCTCGGCGACGCGGGCCTCACGGGCCGCAAGATCATCGTCGACACCTACGGCGGCATGGCCCGCCACGGCGGCGGCGCCTTCAGCGGCAAGGACCCCTCGAAGGTCGACCGCTCCGCCGCCTACGCGGCCCGCTGGGTGGCGAAGAACGTCGTCGCCGCCGGCTTCGCCCGTCGCTGCGAGCTGCAGGTGGCCTACGCCATCGGCGTCGCGCACCCCGTGTCCGTCTCCGTCGAGACGTTCGGCACCGAGACCCGCTCGCCCGAGCTGATCGCCCAGTGGATCGACGAGAAGTTCGACCTGCGCCCCGGCGCGATCGTCGAGAAGCTCGACCTGCGCCGGCCGATCTACCAGAAGACCGCCGCGTACGGCCACTTCGGCCGCACCGACCCGGACTTCACCTGGGAGGACACGTCCATCGGCCGCGAGGCCGGCGGACGCCTCGCCGCCAGCGCCTGACGCCGGGGAGGCCCCCGTCCGACAGAGCGGCGCACCGGCCCTCGCACCGCCTCCGGCGGCGGCGACGGCGCGCGCCGCCCAGGTCCTCCCCCTGGTCGCCGCGCGCGGCCTGGACCGCATCCTCGACTACGCCGTCCCCGACGACCTCGGGGACGGCGTCGCGCCCGGTGCCCTCGTCGTCTGCCCCCTCGGGCCCCGCCGCGTGCTGGGCGTTGTGGTCGACCGCGCGCCGCCGACCCACGCCGGGCGGCTCGTGCCCCTCGCCGGGGTCGTCGCGGGCCCGCCGATCCCGGCGGAGCTGCTCGACCTCGCCCGGTGGATGGCTCGCTACTATCTGGCCCCGGTGGCGGCCTGCCTGCGCATGGTGCTGCCCCCCGGGGGCGGCGGGAGCCTGCGCCGCACCGGCGACGGCGGGTGGGATCTCGTCGCGCCCCCCGCGCCCCGGGAGCGCCTGGTGGCGCGCCTGGGCGACGGCGCCCGCGCCGGCTCGCCCCGGCGGCGCGCCGTGGCCGACGAGCTGGGACGCCGCGGCGGGGCGCTGCCCGCCGCCGAGCTCTGCCGCGTCGCCGCGACGACGATGGCGACGCTGCGGGCGATGGGGGAGGAGGGGGCGCTCGAGCTGGTGCGCGAGAGCGCGCCGCCCGACGCCCTGACGTCGGCCGGCGGCGTCGCGCCCGCGCGCGACGCGGCCCCGGTGCTGACCCCCGAGCAGTCCGCCGCCACCGCGGCCATCGCCGCCGCGATGGCCGGCGACGGGGGCCCGCTGCTGCTGCACGGCGTCACCGGCTCCGGCAAGACGGAGGTCTACCTCGACGCCATCGAGGGGGCCCGCCGATCGGGCCGCGGGAGCATCGTGCTCGTCCCCGAGATCGCCCTCACCCCCCAGCTGCTCGGCCGCCTCCGGGCACGGCTCGGGACCCGCGTCGCGATCTGGCACTCGGCGCTGACCCCGGCCGAGCGGGCCGCCGAGCACCGGCGGGTGCGCGAGGGCGAGGCGGACGTCGTGCTCGGGGCCCGCAGCGCCGTGTTCGCACCCGTCCCGCGACTCGGCCTGATCATCGTCGACGAGGAGCACGACCCCTCGTACAAGCAGGACGGCTCGCCCCGCTACGACGCCCGGCAGGTCGCCGCCCGCCGCGCCCGCGACGCCGGCGCGGCCGTGGTCTACGGCAGCGCCACGCCGCGCCCCGAGGCGTGGCACGCACTCACGCGGCATTCGCTGCCCCGGCGCGCCGACGGCTCCGCCCTCCCCACCGTCGAGATCGTGGACATGCGCCTGCAGGGGGCGGGGCCGGTGTCGCGCCCCCTCGCGCGGGCGCTCCACGAGGCCGCGGCGCGGGGCGAGAAGGCGATCGTGCTGGCCAGCCGCCGGGGGTTCTCCCTGATGGCCCTCTGCCGCGGCTGCGGCTGGATCGCCCGCTGCCCCGACTGCGACGTCGCCCTCGTCCAGCACGAGCGCCCCCGGCGGCTCGCGTGCCACCACTGCGGCCACGAGGAGCCGGTGCCGGGGGTCTGCCCGAGTTGCCACGCGGCGGAGATCGCCCGCCAGGGCACCGGCTCGCAGGGCGTCGAGGCGAGCCTGCGCCGCCTGGTGCCCGCCATGCGGATCGTGCGGATGGACGGGTCGAGCGCGTCCGGTCGCGGCGCGGTCGCCCGCCTGCTGGAGGAGTTCGCGCGTCCCGGGCCCGCGATCCTGCTCGGCACCCAGATGGTCGCGAAGGGCCACGACCTGCCCGACGTGACGGTCGCCGCCGCGGTCGACGCCGACGCGCCCCTCCAGTTCGCGGGGTTCCGCTCGGAGGAGCGGGCGTTCTCGCTGATCGTCCAGCTCGCCGGCCGCGCCGGCCGCCGCGGCGAGCCGGCGCGCGTGATCGTCCAGGCCTACGAGCCGCAGGCCCGGGCGGTGCAGCTCGGGGCGCGCCACGCGGTCGAGGAGTTCCTCGCCGGCGAGGTCGACCGCCGCCGCGCCCACCTGCTCCCGCCGTTCTCGCACCTCACCCGGGTCGTCGTGGACGGTGAGTCGCCCGAGGCCGTCGCCGCCGCGTCGGCCGCGCTGGCGTCCGCCGTCCGCGACGCCGCGCCCGCCGTCGCCGTGCTCGGCCCCGCGCCCCTGCACCGCCTGCGGGGGCGCACCCGGCGCGCGTTGCTGCTCCAGGCGCCGCGCGCCTCGGAGATGACCGGGCCGCTGCGGGACGTGCTGTCGGAGCACGACGCGGCGCTGCGGCGCGCGGGGGTCCGGGCGGTCGTGGACGTGGACCCCCAGGAGACGTGACGCCCGTGCCGGCCACGCCCCCGGACGGTCACGCGTCCCCTCCGACCGGCCGATGGAACGATATGGCCTCCGTCCCCACGGCCGCCGCGGACGCCGCCGCGGCCGGCACGCCCCCGCCCCTCGACGGGTGGGAGGCGCGGCTCGCCGCGGAGCGCGCCAGCCTGCGCCGCGTGGCCGCCGCCGTCGTCGCCCGCGCCGACGCCGGGGGCGCCCTCGACCTGGCGGCGTCCGAGGTCGCGACCCTGATGGGCGCCGAGCAGGGTTTCGTCTTCCGCCTCGTCGAGGGTGACCGCGTGATGGTCGCCGGCGCGTCGGGCGTCGAGGCGGCGCCGATCGGCGCCGTCCACGGGATGCTCCCCGCGGGGGTGATCCCCGAGGTCGTGCGCCGCCGCGCGCCCGTGCGCATCGAGGGGCGGCTGCGTCCCCTCGGGCGCGAGAACTCCGACCGGTACTGGATCGCGCCGGTCTACCGCGGGGGGGTCGGGGCGCCGGTGTTCGTGGGCGACGCGCTCTGGGGGGTGATGGTCGTGGCGACCACCCGCGACGAGCCGTTCCCCGCGGGGGCCGAGGACCGCCTCGACTACTTCGCCGAGATCGCGGGCATCGCGATCGGCACCGCCGAGGCGAACGAGCGCCTCGCGCGCCTCGCGATGAGCGACGCCCTGACGGGGCTCGCCAACAACCGCGCCTTCCAGGCCGCCCTCGACGCCGAGGTCGGGAGGGCCCGCCGCCACGGGCGGCCCCTCGCCCTCGCGGTCATCGACCTCGACCACTTCAAGTGGGTGAACGACACCCACGGCCACCTCGCGGGCGACACGGCGCTGATGGAGATCGCGAGCCGGCTGACGGCGGAGGGCCGCCGCGGCGACCTGATCGCCCGCGTCGGCGGGGAGGAGTTCGCCTGGGTGCTCCCCGAGACCGACCTGGCCGCCGGGCTGCGGGTCGCCGAGCGCGCCCGCCGCGCCGCGTCCTCCCGGCCGGTCCCCGTCGTGGGGCGCGTCACCCTGTCGATCGGCGTCGCCGAGCTCGCGCAGGCCGGTGACGCCGCCGAGCTGTACCGCCTCGCCGACGAGGCCCTCTACTGCGCGAAGCGCTCGGGCCGCGACCGCTGCGTCGCCTACGACGCCGGCATCTCCCTCCGGACGCCGGCGCCCTGGGCCCACCCCGTCGGGAGCGGCGCTGTGGCGCGGGCCCTCTCCCGGGCGATCGACGCCCGCGAGCCCGGCGCCCGCGCCCACTGCGAGCGCGTCGCCGCCCTGGTGGAGCGCATGGCCCGCGCGGACGGCTGGCCCGGCGACCGCGCCGTGATGCTCGCCGAGGCGGGTCTCGTGCACGAGATCGGGACCCTCGGCCTGCCCGCCGCGCTGCGCCACGCCGACGCCGCGCCCGCGCCCGACGACGCCGCCCTGCTGCGCCGCCACCTGCTGCTCGGCGCCGAGATCGTCACCGACGTGATGACGCCCGAGCAGGTCGGCTGGGTCCGCGCGCACGCGGAGCGCCACGACGGGTCGGGGCACCCCGACGGCGTCGCGGGCGAGGCGATCCCCGACGGCGCCCGCCTGATCGCGGTCGCCGACTTCTGGGACGCGCGGATCGCGTCCGGCTCCACCCCCGCCGTGGTGCGCGCCGAGCTCGCCGCACGCGCCGGGACGTGGTTCGACCCCGCCGCCGCGCGCCTGCTCGACGCGGCCGTCCGGGGGGAGCGCGTGTGAGCGGCCCGCCCGGGCTCACCTGGACCGCGGCGCGGGCGCCGGCGCCCCGCGACATCGAGCGGATCGCGGACGGGGAGCCGGTGTCCCTCGCCCCGGACGTCGTCGAGCGGGTCCGGGCCGGCCACGAGGCCGTCATCGACGCGCTGGCCGCCGGCGTCCGGGTCTACGGCGTCACGACCGGGCAGGGGTTCCTCGCCGACCGCGACCTCGACCCCGGCGACGTCGCGCGGCACCAGGGCAACCTGCTGATCGGCCGGGCCGTCGGGTCGGCGCCCTGGCTCGACCGCGCCGAGGCGCGCGCGCTGGTGGCGGTGCGGCTCGCCCGGTTCACGTCCGGCGCCGCGGGGGTCAGCCCGGCGCTCTGCGCGGCCCTCGTGGCGATGCTCGACACCGGCCTCACGCCCGCCGTCCCCCGCGAGGGCGTCGGCTGCTCGGGCGAGGTGATCCCCCTGTCGCACGCGTTCCAGGTGCTGCTCGGCGTCGGCCGCGTCCTCGCCGGCGACGGGGGGGTCGAGGACGCCGCGGCGGCCCTCGCCGCCCGGGGCCTCGCGCCGTACGCGCCCCGCCCGAAGGAGGGCATCGCCCTGCTCGCCGGCTCGCCCGGGGTCACCGCCCTCGCCGTGCTGCGCCGCCGCGACGCGGCGCGCCTCGCGGGCCTGATGACCGCCGGGGCCGCCGCCGCGGCGGACGCCGCGGGCGTCCCCCTCGACGCGCTGTCGCCCGCCGTCGGGCGCCTCGGCCCCGACCCCGTCCTGGCGGAGGCGACCGACCACCTCGGCCGGCTGCTGGCTGGCGCCCACGCGGACCGGCCGTCGTCGCAGGGGCCGGTGTCGTTCCGCGTCGCGCCGCAGGTGATCGCCCACCTGGTCCGCACCGTCGACCGGCTCGGGGACGACGCCACCCGGGCGCTCGCCGTGCCCGACGACTCGCCCGCCCTCATCGACGGGCGGTTCACGAGCACCGGCGCCTTCCACGAGATCGGCCTCGCCGCCGGCATGGACGCCCTCACGGCGGCGCTCGCGCGGGCGGCCGAGACCGCGGCCCAGCGGACGCACCGCCTGCTCGACGGACGCGTGACCGGCCTGCCCGACCAGCTCACCCCCCGCCCCGGACCCCGCTGCGGGCTGGTGGTGCTGCACAAGCGCGCCGTCGCCGTGGTCCACGAGATGCGCCGGCTCGCCGTGCCGGCCTCGATCGGGGTGGTGGACACCTCGCTCGGCCAGGAGGACGCCCAGACGTTCGGGTTCGCGTCGGCGGAGGCGCTGCGCCGCGCGCTCGGGCTGGCCGAGGAGGTCCTCGCGATCGAGCTGCTCACCGCCCGGCAGGCGTGGGCGCTGCGGGGCCGCCCGCCCGCGCCCGGGCTCGCCGGGCTCGCCGGTCCGCTGTGCGACGCCGTCGCCCCCGTCGACGAGGACCGCCCCCTCGGACCCGACGTCGACCGGGTCCGCGCGCTGCTGCGCCGGTCGCCCGTCCCGGAGTGCGCGACGGCCTGAGCTCCGGGGGACGGGTTCGCTACGCTCCTGTGCGGTCCGTCACTCGTCAAGGAGCGCTCGTCCATGCCGGTTCCCCGCCTATTCGAGGCGTCCAGCGACCCACGTGAGCAGTGGGTCCACGTCCTCGCCACGCTGCTGGGCCTCGGCGGGCCCGAGACGCGGACCGCGCTGGTCGAGGAGATCTCCGGGGAGTCCCTCCCCGAGGCCGACGCCCTCCTGGTGCGCGAGCAGCGCCCCCTCGGCGACGACCTGCTCGGCGACATCGTCGTGCGCGGCGCGGGCTGGACGTTCGCGGTGCAGGCGACCCTGGCCTTCGACGCCGACGAGGAGGCGCGCCTGCGCGCCACCCACGACGCGCTGGCCGAGTCCTACGACAAGGTGATCGTCGTCGCGGTCACCCCCGACCGCAAGCCGCCGGCGGCGGTCGAGCGGGCCGGCGCGGACGGCCGCACCATCCGCCACCGCTCCTGGCTCCGCGTGCGCGACTGGGTGCAGGAGCGCCCCGAGCGCGGCCGCGCCCAGGGCACCGACCTGCTGCTGCTGCGGGAGGCCGACTACTTCCTCACCCCGCGCGTCGCCGAGCTCTACCGGCTCGAGGGCCTCATGCCCCTCATCGCGCAGGACCTGCGGCCGAGCCTCGCCGGGATGTTCTTCGACCTGAACGACCTCGCCCCGGCCCCCCGCATCCGCAACGAGGCGGGCGCCGCGACCGTCGCCTTCCCGCAGACCGGCGACCCGCAGGCCGAGATCGCGGTCGGCAGGGACGGCCTCGCGCTCACGCTCGCGAGCGGCGACGGCGGGCCCGGCTACGCCGCCGGGGGCGACGGCCGCCCGCGGCTCGCCGTGAACGGCGCCGGCGACTACCTCGCCGCACGCGCGTGGACGCAGTCCACCGCGCGGTCGCTGCTCCCCGCGCGCCGGTGACGCTGGTCGCCCAGGAGCGGCGCGTCGGCCCCTGGGCGCTCGAGGAGCGGATCGGGGGAGGGGGGCAGGCCGCGGTCTACCGCGTGCGCCACGCCGTCCTCTCCCGGCCGGCCGCCCTCAAGCTGGTCCACCCCGCGATCTGGGCGGACCCCGGATTCCGGGTCCGCTTCGCGCGGGAGTGCGACGCCCTCGTCGCACTCGAGCACCCCGGCGTCGTCCCGATCCTCGACGCGGGGGAGCACGAGGGCCGGGGCTACCTCGTCATGGCGCTCGCGCGCGGCGGCAGCCTCGACGCGCGCCTCGCCGCCGGCCCGCTCGCCCCGCGCGAGGCGGCCACGATCGTCACGGCGATCGCGTCGGCCCTCGACGCGGCGCACGCCGCCGGGGTCCTGCACCGCGACGTGACCCCCGGCAACGTCCTGCTCGACCCCGCGGGGCCGTGGCTCGCCGACTTCGGCATCGCCCTGCGCGGGGACGCGACGGCGCTCACCGCCGAGGGCGCCCTCATCGGCACCGCCGGCTACCTCGCGCCCGAGGTGATCGCCGGCCACCGCGCCACGCCGGCGTCCGACCGCTACGCGCTCGCCGCGACCGCCTTCCGCGCCCTGACGGGCGAGCCGCCCTTCCGCGCCGACGGCATCGCGGGCGTCCTGCACGCCCACGCCCACCACGCGCCCCGCCGCGCCTCCGACGTGCGGCCCGGGCTCCCCGCCGCCCTCGACGCCGCCCTCGCGGACGGGCTGGCGAAGGACCCGGCCCACCGCCCCGCGACGGCCGCGACGCTCGCCGACGCCATCGACGCCGCCCTCGGCGGCACCGGGGCCCCCACCCGCGCGCTCGTGCGGCGCGCCCCGCCGCCCGCCGCCGCCGCCGCGCCGTGCTCGTGCCGGCCCTCGCCGTGGCGGGCCTGATCGCCGCGGGCGGGGGCGCGGCCGCCCTCACCGTCGGCCTCGGCGGCGGGGACCCCGCGACGCCCCCGCCGGCGCCCGCCGCCAACCCGCGCGTCACCCTCCCCGAGACGGTCCCCGGCCTCGACGGCCTCGGGGTGCGCGCGAGCGCCGCCGCGGCCGCCGACCTGCCCGGGGGCGTCGCCATCCCCGGCGCGGTCGCCGCCGACGTCGCGGGCGTCCGGGTCACCGCCTTCCCCGGCGGCTGGGACGCGCTCGCCGCGGTCCGCGCCCGGCTCGAGGACGACGACTACGTGGTCGAGCCGCTCGCCCCGGGCGGCACCGCGATCGGCGAGGTCGCCCGCCGGTACACCATCATCGACGTGCTCGGCCAGTCGGAGCGCTGGGCGATGCTGGTGCTCGCGGAGTCGACCGGCGAGCGCGCGGTGCTCGTGCGCGGCCGCTACGAGGACCCCGCGTCCTACGCGACGGCGCTCGCCTCCTCGCGCGGCGCCCAGGTGCGGCCCGTCTCCTGACCCCGGGTCCCGCGCCCCGTCGGGGTGGGGGCGCTTGCTAGAGTCGGGACGTGTCCTCCCGCGCCCTCGACGACCCCGTGATGGAGCAGCGGCGCCTCTCGGCGCTGTCGCAGATCCGCCAGATGGGCGACCCCGTGCTGCGGGCGCCGGCCCTGACGATCACCGAGTTCGACGAGGCGCTCGCCGACGAGGCGGAGCGGATGATCGCGATCATGCACGACGCCCGCGGCGTCGGGCTCGCCGCCCCCCAGGTCGGCTCCCTGCGCCGGCTCGCGGTGGTCATGACGGGGGAGGACGCGCCGCCGGCGGTCCTCTGCAACCCCGAGATCACGTGGCGCTCCGACGAGGAGGAGTACGACTACGAGGGGTGCCTCTCGATCGGCGAGATCAGCGTCGAGGTGCCCCGCGCGGTGGCGATCCGGGTGCGTGCGCAGGACGTGCGCGGCAACGTGATCGAGCTGGAGCCGGAGGGCTTCGCCGCACGCGTGATCCAGCACGAGCTCGACCACCTGGACGGCGTCCTGATCCTCGACCGCACGGCGCCCGATCAGCGCCGGGAGGCGCTCAAGGCACTGCGCGACGGGGGCTGACCGCCCGTGCGCATCGCCTTCGCGGGCAGCCCCGACGCGGCGGTGGGGCCGCTGCGCGCACTCGTCGCGTCGCCCCACGAGGTCGTCGTCGTCGTGTCGCAGCCGGACCGGCCGAGGGGCCGGCGCGGCACGCCCACCCCGACGCCCGTCGCCGCGGCGGCCCTGGAGCTGGGGCTCCCGGTGATCCGGCCGCGGACCATCAACGACCCCGAGGTGCGGGAGCAGATCGCCGCGACGGGCGCCGACGCGCTCGCGGTGGTGGCCTTCGGGCAGATCCTGCGTGACGCCGTGCTCGACGCGTGGCCCTGCGTGAACGTCCACTTCTCGCTGCTCCCGGCGTACCGCGGCGCGGCGCCGGTCGAACGTGCCCTGATGGATGGAGTCGAGGAGACCGGCGTGACGATCATGCGCATGGACGCGGGGCTGGACACCGGACCGATGCTGGCGGTGGAGCGGACCCCGATCGACCCGGCGGAGGACACCGGCGCCCTGGTCGCGCGGCTGTCGGAGATGGGCGGGCCGCTGCTGGCCCGGGTCCTCACCGACATGGAGGAGGGGCGCGCCGTCGAGACGCCGCAGCCCGACGAGGGCGTGTCGCTGGCCCCCAAGATCACCGCCGACGACCGCCCCCTCGACCTCGGACGGCCCGCCGCCGAGCTCGCCCGCCGCGTGCGGGCCCTGTCGCCGCACATCGGGGCGACCTGCCGCATCGGCGGGGAGCCCTTCAAGGTCTGGCGCGCCGCCGCCCACGACGCCCCCGCGCCGGCGGGCCTCACCGCGACCGACGGCCGCCTGGTCGCCGGGTGCGCGGAGGGGTCGCTCGAGATCCTCGAGCTGCAGCCCCCCGGGCGCGGGCGGATGGACGCCGGCAGCTTCCTCCGCGGCCACCGCGGCCCCCTCGACTGGACGACCTCATGAGCACCGCCACCGAGTCACCGGCCGGCGGCGGCGTCGCCCGCGAGCGCAGCGTCGCCCTGCGGGTCCTGCGCCGCGTGGACGACGGCGCCTACGCCGACCGCGCCCTCGCCGCCGAGGCCCGCCGGGCGGAGCTCGACCCGCGTTCCCGCGCCCACGCCATGCGCCTCGCCTACGGGGCGGTGCAGCGGCGCCGCACGCTCGACTGGCTCATCGACGGCGCCCTCGACCGCCCGACCCACCTCGAGCCGGCGGTGCGGGACATCCTCCGCCTCGGCGCGTACGAGCTCGCCTTCTCCGACGGCGTGCCGGACCACGCCGCGGTCGACCAGGCCGTCCGCCAGGCCCGCGGCCTGCGCGGCGCGAAGGCCCGGTCGTCGGCCCGCGCCGGCCTCGTGAACGCCGTGATGCGCCGCCTCGCCGGCGACGCCGCCGGCCGCCTGGCGGAGCTCGACGCGGGAGGGGCCGAGACGGCCGGCCTGCGCCACTCGATGCCCGACTGGATCGCGGCGCGGCTCGTGGACTCGCTCGGCGAGGAGGACGCGGACGGCGTCATGCGCGCCGCCGCCGAGCCCGCCGAGTCGGCGCTGCGGTGGAACCCGCTGCGCGGCCCGCGGGCGACCCTCGAGGCCGCCCTGCCGGACGGCTGGCGGCGCGACCCGCTCGTGCCCGAGGCCTACGTCCTGCCCGGCGCGTTCGCGCTGGAGGACTCCGAGGTGTGGGCCCGCGGCCGGGCGATGGGGCAGAGCCGCGCCTCGCAGCTCGTCGCCCACGTCGTCGCGCCCGTCGCCGGCGAGCGGGTGCTGGACCTCTGCGCCGCCCCGGGCGCCAAGACGACCCACATGGCGGCGCTCGCGTACGGCGGCGCCCGCATCACGGCCGTGGAGCTGCGCCCCCAGCGGGCCCAGGCGCTCCGCGCCGTCGCCCACCGCATGGGCGCCCGGGTGGACGTCGTCGAGGGCGACGCCCTCGAGGTCGCGCTCGACGGGGGGTACGACGCCGTGCTCGTGGACCCGCCCTGCACCGGCCTCGGGGTGCTGTCGGCGCGGCCGGACGCGCGCTGGCGGCGTCGGGAGGAGGCCCTCGAGCCCCTCACCCGCCTGCAGTCGGCGCTGCTCGGCCGTGCGCTCGAGCTCGTCCGCCCCGGCGGCCGCGTCGTCTACTCGACGTGCACGTTGATCGCCGCCGAGAACGAGGACGTCGTGCGGGCGTCCGGCGCCACGATCGAGGACCTGGGCGACGCCTTCCCGGGCCTCGCGCACCCGCGCGTGCCGGGGGCGCTCCTGACGTTGCCGCACCGCCACGGCACCGACGGCTTCTTCGTGGCCCGGTTGCGCCCGTGAGCCTGCCGCTCCCCCGCGACCCGGTGGTGCTGCCGTCGGTCATGTCGGCCGACATGCTGGCGCTCGGCGACCAGGTCGCCGCGCTCGCCGGCGCCGGGGCGCGCGCCTTCCACGTGGACGTCATGGACGGCGCCTTCGTCCCCAACCTCACCGTCGGACCCGACTGGACGCGCGCCCTCGCCGGCGTGGCGCACGCCGCCGGGGCCCTCGTCGACGTGCACCTGATGGTCGCGCGACCCGGCGAGATGATCCCGCTGTTCGCCCCGTACGCCGACGCCATCACCGTCCACGTGGAGGCCGACCCGCACCCGCACCGGCTGCTCGGGGTCATCCGCGAGGCCGGCTGCCACGCGGGGCTCGCGCTCAACCCCGGCACCCCGGTCGAGCACGTCGCCGAGCTCGCCGACGAGCTCGACTACGTCAACGTGCTGGCGGTCGACCCGGGTTTCGCCGGCCAGTCGTTCATCACGTCGGCGCCGCGGCGGATCGCCCGCCTCCGGGAGCTGCTGCCCGACCGCGTGGTCATCGAGGTCGACGGCGGCATCGGCACGGCGACGCTGCCCGGCGCACGGGCCGCCGGGGCGACGATGCTCGTCTCGGCGTCGTCGATCTTCGGGGCGGACGACCCCCTCGCCGCCTTCCGCGCCCTGACGGGGCTGGCGGCCGGGTGACCACCCGCGCCACCGCGCCGGTCACGCCGTCCGAGGCCGCCGCCCTCGACCGTGCGCGCGCGCTGGCGCTCAACGGCCGCGGACGGGTCAGCCCGAACCCCCTCGTCGGGGCCGTGGTGCTGCGCGACGGGGTCACGGTGGCGGAGGGCTGGCACGAGGGACCCGGCCTGCCCCACGCCGAGGCCATGGCCCTCGCCGCCGCCGGCGACGCCGCGCGCGGCGCGACGGTGATCTGCACGCTGGAGCCCTGCTCGCACCACGGGCGCACGCCCCCCTGCGCGCACGCGCTGGTGGACGCCGGCGTGGCGCGGGTGGTCGTCGGCCTCGCCGACCCGCTGGAGCGGGAGCGGGCCGGCGGCGTCGCGGTGCTGCGGGAGGCCGGCGTCGAGGTGGTCCTCGCGGAGGGCGCGGCCCGCCACGCCTGCGCCGAGCTGGTCTCGCCGTTCCTGACGGCGGCCCTGACCGGGCGGCCCGAGGTCACGCTCAAGCTCGCGACGAGCCTCGACGGCCGCATCGCGACGGCGACGGGGGAGAGCCGCTGGATCTCCGGCCCCGCGTCGCGTGCCCTCGTGCACCGGTGGCGGGCCGACGCCGACGCCGTCGCGGTCGGCCTCGGCACCGCCCTCGCCGACGACCCGCGCCTGACGGCCCGCGACGTGGACGGCCCCGTGCGCCCGCCCGCCCGGGTGGTCTTCGACACGACGGCCCGGCTCCCGCTCGACGCGGCCCTCGTGCGGGACGCGGCCGACGGGCCCCCCGTGATCGTGCTGGCCGGGGAGGCCGCCCCCGCCGACCGCGTCGCGGCCCTGCGGGAGCGCGGCGTCGAGGTCGAGGTGCTGCCCGGCGACGCCCCCGCGCGCCTCGACGCCGGCCTCCGGGCGCTCGGCGCGCGCGGCGTCCAGTCCCTGTTCGTCGAGGGCGGCGCCGTGCTGGCCGGGGCCCTCGTCGCGGCCGGGGCCGTCGACCGGGTCGCCTGGTTCCTCGCGCCGATGCTGATCGGCGGCGACGGCGCCCCGAGCGCCCTCGCCGGCGAGGGGGTGCGGGAGCTGTCCGCCGCGCCCCGCCTGATCGACACCCGCACCGAGGACGTCGGCGGGGACGTGCTGGTGACCGGGCGCCTGCGCCCCCTGCCGGGAGGCGGCTGATGTTCACGGGTCTCGTGGAGGAGGGCGGCGTCGTCACGCGCGTCGAGCCCCGCGACGAGGGGGCGCGCCTCGTGATCGGCGCCTCCGTCGTGCTGGAGGGCCTCGCGGTCGGCGACTCCGTCGCCGTCAACGGCGCGTGCCTGACCGCCGTGGACGTCACCGGGGACGGGTTCGCCGTGGACGCCGTCGCCGAGACGCTGCGCCGCACGTCCCTCGGGGGCGCCGCCCCCGGTGACCGTGTCAACCTGGAGCGGCCCATGCGGCTCGGTGACCGTCTCGACGGCCACCTGGTCCAGGGGCACGTGGACGGCCTCGGCACCGTGCGGGCCGCCCGCCCCGAGGGGGGCAGCACGATCCTGGAGATCGCGGCGCCCGCCCCCCTGCTGCGCTACGTGGTCGAGAAGGGGAGCATCACCGTGGACGGTGTCAGCCTGACGGTCGCCGAACGGCTCCCGGACGCCTTCACCGTCGCGCTGATCCCGCACACCATGGCCGTCACGACGCTCGGTCCCCGGGCCGTCGGGCGACCCGTGAACCTCGAGGTGGATGTGGTGGCAAAATACGTCGAGGCGCTGGCGGCGCCGTACGCCCCGCCGGGAGGAGACGCGCGATGAGCACGAAGGGGACGACCGACTTCGCCACCGTCACGGAGGCGATCGAGGAGATCCGCGCCGGCCGCATGGTGGTGATCCTCGACTCCGAGGACCGCGAGAACGAGGGCGACCTCGTCATGGCCGCGCAGTTCGCCACGCCGGAGGCCATCAACTTCATGGCCACCCACGGCCGTGGCCTGATCTGCCTCGCCCTCACCGACCAGCGCTGCGACCAGCTCGGCCTGAAGCCCGTCGTGCGGCAGAACGAGAGCCAGTACGCCACCGCCTTCACCGAGCCGATCGAGGCGCGGCACGGCATCACGACGGGCATCTCGGCCCCCGACCGCTCCCGCACGATCATGGTGGCGATCGACCCCGACGCCGGCCCCGAGGACATCGTCAAGCCCGGCCACGTGTTCCCGCTGCGGGCCAAGCCCGGCGGCGTCCTCGAACGCGCCGGCCACACCGAGGCCGCCGTCGACCTGGCGCGCCTCGCGGGCCTGATCCCCGCGGGCGTCATCTGCGAGATCAGCAACGCCGACGGCACCATGGCCCGCGTGCCCGAGCTCATGCCCTACGCGGCGGAGCACGGCCTGCGGATCATCACCATCGCCCAGCTCATCGAGCACCGCCGCCGCACGGAGCGCCTGATCGAGCGCGGCACCGCCGCCCGGCTGCCCACCGAGTACGGCGACTGGACCGCCGTCGGCTACCGCTCGATCCTCGACGGCAAGCACCACCTCGCGATGGTGAAGGGCGAGGTCGACGGGGCGAAGGACGTGCTGGTGCGCGTCCACTCCGAGTGCCTCACCGGCGACGTGTTCGGCTCGCAGCGCTGCGACTGCGGCGAGCAGCTGCGCGCCGCGATGCGCACCATCGCCGAGGAGGGCAGCGGGGTGCTGCTCTACATCGCCCAGGAGGGCCGCGGCATCGGCCTCCTCAACAAGCTGAGGGCGTACGAGCTGCAGGACCAGGGGCTCGACACGGTGCAGGCCAACCTCGAGCTCGGCTTCCCCCCCGACCTGCGCGACTACGGCATCGGCGCCCAGATCCTCGTGGACCTCGGCCTCAGCTCGATCCGCCTCCTCACCAACAACCCCAAGAAGATCGTCGGCCTCGAGGGCTACGGCCTGTCGGTGATCGACCGGGTCCCGATCGAGATGAGCCCCGTCGGCGACAACGTCGAGTACCTCCGCACGAAGCGCGACAAGATGGGCCACATCCTCCACCACCAGGACCTCCGCTTCGACGCCGACGGCGTCGGGTCGGAGGAGGGCGAGACCGACTGATGGCCCGCATCGGCCCGCCGCCCCCGGCGCCCCGCCTCGAGCACCCCGGGGTGCGGATGGTCGCGGTCATCGCGGGCTTCCACCGCGACCTGAGCGAACGCCTGCTGCAGGGCACCGCGGACCGCCTCCGCGAGGCGGGGCTGCCCGACGGGCACCTCGAGGAGGCCTGGGTCCCCGGCGCGTTCGAGCTGCCCCTCGCGGCCCGCTCGATGGCCCTCCGCCGGCGGTACGCGGCGGTCATCGCCCTCGGCGTCGTGATCCGGGGCGAGACTGCCCACTTCGACCACATCTGCTCCGCCGCGTCGCACGGCCTGATGCGCGTCGGCCTCGAGACCGGCGTGCCCTGCACGTTCGGACTGCTGACCACCGAGGACCGCCCGCAGGCCGAGGCCCGCTCCGGCGGCGACAAGGGCAACGCCGGCTCCGACGCCGCCGACGCCGCGGTGGTCATGGCGAACCTGGTCGCCGAAGGACGCTGACCGGGTCTGGCTTTTCCGGCGGCCGTCCCCGGCGGCAGCCGGTGCCGCCGTCCGCGCCGTTCTCGCGATCAGCGGCGAAGCCGCCGCGAGAGGCGCTTGTCCGCGACCACGAAAACATTCGGATTCGGTAATCCCTGCGGAGCGGGAGCCCCGTCGGGGGATAGGGTCGTGCGTGGGGTGGCCGTCCACGATTTTGGAGAGAGCATGACCCATCGCACCATCCGGCGCCGCGGCGCCATCGCCGCCCTCGTGGCGCCCGCCGTCATCGCGGCCGTCCCGGCCGTCGCGAGCGCCGCGCCGGTCATCGCCGCCGACGCGATCTGCGTCCGTCCCGTGCAGCCGGCGTCGGGCGGTCTCACCGCGCCGCCGCTCGCCGTGACGGGGTCGGGCTTCGGCCCCGGTGCCCAGGTGACGCTGCGCCGCGGCGCCCGCAGCATCTCGGGGGTCGCCGGCGCCGACGGCACCATCTCCGCCCAGCTCAGCGTGTTCGACCTCCTCACCGGCACCGTCCCGCGGTCGACGCCGTTCACGGTCGTGGCCGAGGACGCGGGCGGCCCCGGCGGCACCCCCCCGGCGCAGGGCGTCAGCAACACCATCAACCTGCGCGCGGCCCCGCTCGCCTTCAGCGCCACGCCGAAGCGGGCGCGGCCGTCGGCGAAGGTGACGTTCAAGCTGTCCGGCTTCACGCCGGACCTGCCGATCTACGCGCACTACCGCTACGGCGGGAAGGTCCGCGCCAACGTGAAGTTCGGCCGCGCGAGCAACCCCTGCGGCCTGCTCACCGTCAAGCGGCGGCAGATCCCGGTCTCGAACCCGCAGACCGGCCTGTGGCGCGTCCAGTTCGACCAGAGCCCGAGGTTCTCGGCGAAGTCCACGCCGCGCCTCTCGGCGAGCATCAACGTCTTCAGGACGTACGTGAACCGGTAGCCGCCACGGGCGCCGCGGACCCCGCCCCGGCGGGTCCGCGGTTCCCCTGGGGGTCCCGGTGGACTAGGTTTCGCGGGAGGCCGACTCCCCGGCGGCCGTGGTGTAGCCGCACGTCCCGTCCCGTACGCCGGAGGTCCGACCCGTGACCACAGACGTCCCGCGCCTGACCGGGTTGCGCGGCGTCCTGTTCGACCTCGACGGGGTCCTCACCCCGACGGCGGAGGTCCACAGGCGCGCGTGGCGGAGGATGTTCTCCGCGGCCCTCGCCGCCCGCGGCGTCGTCGAGCCGTACACCGACGCCGACTACTTCGCGTACATCGACGGCAAGCCACGTCTCGACGGGGTGCGGGCGATGCTCGCGTCACGGGGCATCGTGCTGCCCGAGGGGACGCCCGGCGACGACCCCGTCGCCGAGACCGTCGCCGGGCTCGGGAACCGCAAGAACGCGGCGTTCACCGCCGAGCTCGCGGAGAACGGGGTCACCCCGTACCCCGGGTCGGTCGCCTTCCTCGACGCGGCGATCGCCGCCGGGCTCGCCGTCGCGGTCGTGTCGAGCTCGCGCAACGCGGAGCCGGTCCTGCGGGCCGCCGGGCTGCGCGACCGGTTCGCGCACGTCGTCGACGGGGAGGTCGCCGCGGCCCTCGGGCTGCCCGGCAAGCCGGCGCCCGACACGTACCTCCACGGCGCCCGCCTGCTGGGGCTCGGGGCGGAGGAGTGCGTCGTCGTGGAGGACGCCCACTCCGGGGTCCAGGCGGGGCGCGACGGCGGGTTCGGCCTGGTGGTCGGCGTCGATCGGGGAGCCGGAGCGCTGGAACTGCTCGCCTCCGGTGCCGATCTCGTGGTCGACGACCTCGCCGAGCTGATCCCCGAGCTCCCGACCGCCGACCCCCGGGACCCCGCATGAACCGCATCGACTCCGACCCGCTCGACCGCAGCCGGTTCCCGGTCGACGAGTGGTCGCTGCGCGAGACGGAGTTCAGCGCCGCGCTGCAGGGGCGCACCGAGAGCCTGTTCGCCGTCGGCAACGGCTACCTCGGGTTGCGCGGCAACCTCGAGGAGGGCCGCGACGGCCACGACCACGGCACGTTCATCAACGGCTTCCACGAGACGTGGCCGATCCGGCACGCCGAGGAGGCGTTCGGCTTCGCCCGCGTCGGCCAGACGATCGTCAACGTCCCCGACGCGAAGGTCATCCGCCTCTACGTCGACGACGAGCCGCTCGTCATCAGCGAGGCCGAGCTGCTCGCGTACTCGCGGGTCCTCGACTTCCGCGACGGGGTGCTCATCCGCGAGCTCGAGTGGCGGACGCCCGCCGGCAAGCGCGTGCGGGTCTGCTCGCGCCGGATGGTCTCGTTCACCGACCGTCACCTCGGGGCCATCGACTACGAGGTGACGCTGCTCGACGCGGACGCCTCCATCCTCATCTCCAGCCAGATCCTGAACCGCCAGGACGGCGTCGACGAGTACACCGCCGGCAACGGCGTCGGCGGCTTCGACCCGCGCAAGGCCGAGGCGTTCAGAGAGCGGGTCCTCCAGCCCGCCCTGCGTCAGGAGCGGGAGGACCGCCACCTGCTCGGCTACCGGACGACCCATTCCGCCATGACGCTCGCCTGCGGCGTCGAGCACACGCTGCTGACCGACTGCGAGTGGGACCGGTCGAGCAGCATCGACGACGACGTCGCCAAGCACGTCTACCGGGTGCGGGCCCGCGCCGGCGTGCCGGTGCGCCTCGTCAAGATGCTGTCGTACCACACGGCCGTCGGGGTTCCCCCGAGCGCGCTGGCCGACCGCTGCCACCGCTCGCTCGACCGGGCACGGGAGCTCACCCTCGCCGGGATGACCGCCCAGCAGCGCGAATGGCTCGACGGCTACTGGGAGCGGTCCGACGTCGTCGTGGACGGGCACCCCGACATCCAGCAGGCCGTGCGGTGGAACCTGTTCCAGGCCGCCCAGGCGTCGGCGCGCACCGACGGCGGCGGCATCGCGGCGAAGGGCGTCTCCGGCTCCGGCTACGGAGGCCACTACTTCTGGGACACCGAGATCTACGTCCTGCCGTTCCTGACGTACACCTCGCCGAACGTCGCCCGCAACGCGCTGCGGTTCCGGCAGGGGATGCTCGACGCCGCCCGCGACCGCGCCGCCGAGCTCAACCAGCGCGGCGCGCTGTTCCCGTGGCGCACGATCAACGGGCTCGAGTCGTCGGCCTACTACGCCGCCGGCACCGCGCAGTACCACATCGATGCGGACATCTCGCACGCGCTCGTGCAGTACGTCGAGGCGACCGCCGACTGGGACTACCTGTCCCGCGGGGCCGTCGACATCCTCGTCGAGACCGCGCGCATGTGGGAGGACCTCGGCTTCTGGCGCCGCAACGGCGACAGCTCGTTCCACATCCACGGCGTGACGGGCCCGGACGAGTACACGACCGTCGTCAACGACAACCTCTACACCAACGTCATGGCGCGGGCCAACCTGCGCGCCGCCGCGCGCATCTGCCGGCGTCTCCAGAGCTCCGACCCCCGGGCGTTCGACCGGCTGCAGCGCCGCCTCGGGCTGGAGGTGGGGGAGATCGAGGACTGGTCGCAGGCCGCCGAGGCCATGCACGTGCCGTACGACTCGCGCCTCGGCATCCACCCCCAGGACTCCCAGTTCCTCGAGAAGGAGGTCTGGGACCTCGAGAGCACCCCGAACGGGCAGCGGCCCCTGCTGCTCCACTACCACCCGCTCGTCATCTACCGCTTCCAGGTGCTCAAGCAGACGGACGTGGTGCTGGCGCTCCTCCTGCAGGGCGACGAGTTCACGCCCGAGCAGAAGCTGAACGACTTCGCCTACTACGACCCGCTCACCACCGGCGACTCCACCCTGTCGGCGGTCGTCCAGTCGATCATCGCGGCCGAGATCGGCTACAAGGACCTCGCCCGGGAGTACTTCCTGTCGGCGCTCTACGTCGACCTCGGGGACCTGCACCGCAACACCCCCGACGGCGTCCACGTCGCCTCGACCGGCGGCATCTGGAGCACCCTCGTCTTCGGCTTCGGCGGCATGCGCGACTGGCGCGGCCGCTACACCTTCGACCCGCGGCTTCCGGACGACTGGGAGCGTCTCGAGTTCCGCATCACGCTCCGGGGGTCCCGCGTGCGCGCCGAGCTGCGCCGGGAGTCGATCACGTTCACCCTCGAGGAGGGGGTGGGGGTCGACGTGGAGGTGCGCGGGGAGCCCGTCAGCGTCCGCCTCGGCGCACCGGTCGTGGTGCCGCTCGACGGCCAGGGGCCGCGCCTCACGGGCACGCCGCGCACGAGCGACCTCGAGGGCTCCCGGCGCGAGGACGGGTCGCTCATCATGGCGTCGGTCCCGACGCCCGCCTCGGACCTGCTCGTCGAGGACGTCGAGGACGCCGTCCGGCCGGGGCCCGCCTGAGGGACGTGCGCGCCGGCGGCCCCGGGGGGGCGCCGGCGCGGTCGTGCTACGCCTTGAGGACCTTGCCGGCCTTGAGGCAGCTGGTGCAGACGTAGGCGCGGACCGGGGTCGCGCCCTTCAGGATCCGCACCTTCTGGATGTTCGGGTTGAAGCGCCGCGGGGTCGCGCGCATCGAGTGGCTGCGGTTGTTGCCGAACGTGGGCGCCTTGCCGCAGACGCTGCAGACCTTCGCCATCCGCCGTCTCGCTTCCGTGTGGGTCGTGGTGGACGCAGGGGGCGTCCGAGCGGCCCCGGATTATGCTCGCCCGATGGCGGTCAGCGCAACCACGCCGGATCCGGCGCCGGCGGGACCCCCCCTCGGGCACGGACGCGGGACCCCCTGGCCGGGGGCCCTGCCGCCCCGCCGGCCCCGTCCCGACTGGTGGCTGACGCCCCTCACGGAGCTGCCCGGCGTCGGCGCCACCACCGCCGAGAGGGCCGCCGTGCTGGGGATCTCGAACATCGGGACCCTGCTCGAGCACCTGCCGGCGCGGTACGAGGCCTTCGACCAGGACGTCCGTCCCGTGTCGAGCCTCTCCGCCGGCGAGGAGGCCACCGTGCGGGTCGTGCTCGACGCGATCGCGGTGCGCCCCACCCGGCGGCGGGGCCTGAAGATCGTGTCGGCGCGGGTCCACGACGGCAGCGGGCGCATGGCGGTGACGTGGTTCAACCAGGCCCACCTCGCACGGGTGCTGCACCCCGGCGACGAGCTGCTGCTGCGCGGCCGGGTCGGCGGGGAGGGGCGGCGCGAGCTGTCCGTCAGGAGCCACGAGGTCGTCGGCGCCGCCGGGTCCGTCGGCCTGCACACCCAGGGGCTGGTCCCCGTCTACCCGGCGACGGAGCGCATGCCGGTGCGCCGCATCCGCGAGCTGGTCGACCTGGCGCGCCCCCTGGCGCGCGCCGCCCCGGAGCGCCTGCCCGCGTGGGTCCGGTGGCGCCTCGGCCTGCCGGGCGCCGCCGACGCCCTCGTCGCCGTCCACTTCCCCCGCTCGCGCCCCGAGAGCCGCCTCGGCCGCCGCCGGATGGTCGTGGAGGAGCTCATGGTGCTGCAGCTCGGCCTGGAGGCCGTCCGCCGCCACCAGACCGCGACCCGGGCGGCCCCCGCCCTCGTCGCGACGGGGGCGCACTCGGAGCCGTTGATCGCCGGGCTCCCGTTCACCCTCACCCCGCCCCAGCGCCACGCCGCCCGGGAGATCGGCCGCGATCTCTCCCGCACGCGGCCGATGCGGCGCCTGCTGCAGGGGGAGGTCGGGTCCGGGAAGACGCTCGTCGCGCTGCTCGCCGTCTGCCAGGCCGCCGAGGCGGGCGCCCAGTCGGCGGTGCTCGTGCCCACCGAGACGCTCGCCGAGCAGCACCTGCGCACCCTCGACGGCCTCCTCGGCCCCGTCGGGCTCCACCCCGTGCTGCTGACGGGGAGGGTGACCGGCGCCGAGCGCGAGCGCCGGCTGATGGCCCTGCGCACCGGGACGGCCACCGTCGCCGTCGGCACCCAGGCCCTCCTGTCGGAGGGCGTCGACTTCCACCGCCTCGGCCTCGTCGTCGTCGACGAGCAGCACCGCTTCGGCGTCGAGCAGCGCCAGGCGCTGTCGGAGCGCGCCGGCGGGGGAGGGGCCGCCCACCTGCTCTACATGACGGCCACCCCGATCCCGCGGACGCTGGCGCTGACCGCCTACGGCGACCTCACGGTCTCCACGATCCGCACCCGCCCCCCGGGCCGCGCCCCCGTCGAGACCCGCTGGGTGCGCGGCGAGGAGCGGGAGGACGCCTACGAGCAGGTGCGCGCCGCCCTGCGCGCCGGCCGCCAGGCCTACGTCATCTGCCCCCTCGTCGAGGAGGGCGCCGCCGCGGAGGCCCGCGCCGCCACCACCGAGGCGCGCCGCCTGGCCGAGGGCCCGTTCGCCGCGTTCCGGGTCGGCCTCGTCCACGGCGCCCAGCCCTCCGAGGAGAAGCGGCGGGCGATGCTCGACTTCGCCGAGGGTCGCACCGAGCTCCTCGTCGCCACCACCGTCGTGGAGGTCGGCATCGACGTCGCGAACGCCACCGTCATCCTCATCGAGGACGCCGACCGCTTCGGGCTCGCCCAGCTCCACCAGCTCCGCGGCCGGGTCGGCCGCGGCGAGGACCCCGGCCTGTGCCTGCTGTTCGGCGAGCCCGTGACCGAGGACGGCGCGCGGCGCCTGGAGGCGCTCACCCAGACGACCGACGGCTTCCGCCTCGCCGAGCTCGACCTGGAGATCCGGGGGGAGGGCAGCGTCCTCGGGCTCCGCCAGGCCGGGCCGACCGACCTGCGCTTCGCCCGGCTCGCGCGCGACCGGCGGGAGCTCGCCGAGGCGCGGTGGGCCGCTCGCCGCGCCCTCCGCATCGACCCGCGCCTCGAGGGTCCCGAGCACCGCCTGCTGCGCGACGCCGTGCTCGACCGCTTCGACAGCTTCCCGCGGCTCCTCGACGCGTGAGGATCGTCGCCGGCACCCACCGCGGCCGCCGCATCGCCGCGCCCCGCGGCACCACCACCCGGCCGACGGCCGACCGCGTGCGCGAGGCCGTGTTCTCGATCATCGGGCCCGTCGACGGGCTCGACGTGCTCGACCTCTTCGCCGGCTCCGGGGCGCTCGGGCTGGAGGCCCTGTCGCGCGGCGCCGCCTCCGCGACGCTCGTCGACCGCGACCCGCGCGCCGTCGCCTGCATCCGGGCCAACGTCGCCACCCTCGGGGAGGAGGCGCGCGTCCGTGTGCTGCGGCGCGACTGGCGGGCCGCCCTCGGGTCGGAGCGGACGGCGGGGAGGACCTTCGGGTTGTGCCTCTGCGACCCGCCGTATAGCCTCACCGACCGGGTTGTGGCGGGGATCGGCGCGGCACTTTCGCCCCTGATGACCTCCCCCGGGATCGTGGTGATCGAGCACTCCGCCGCGCTCCCGCCACCCGAGCCCTCAGGACTGGACATCGCCACGCGAACCGATCGGACCTACGGCGACACCGCCGTGAGCGTGCTGGGGCTGGCCCCGCGGTGACACGCGACAACCGCTTCCGCATCGCCATCTGCCCCGGCACGTACGACCCCGTGACGAACGGGCACGTCGACGTGATCGCGCGGGCGGCGACGCTCTTCGACGAGGTCGTGGTCTGCGTGACCGCCGGCTCCGTCAAGAAGCAGCCGCTCTTCACGGCCGAGGAGCGCATCGACTTCGTCCGCCGCAGCGTCGCCCACCTGGCGAACGTCCGCGTGGAGGGTTTCAACTCGCTCGTGACGGAGCACGCTCGGAGCCTCGGGGCGTCCGTCATGGTAAAAGGACTGCGGGCGATCTCCGATTTCGACTACGAGTTCCAGATGGCGCAGCTGAACAGGCATCTGGCCGCGGAGATCGAAACGGTCTATCTGCCGGCGTCACCCGAATACAGCTTCGTGAGTTCGAGCGGTGTGCGGGAGGTGGCGGCCTGGGGGGGCTCGGTCGATGACTGGGTCCCCGCGTTCGTCGCGGAGGCTCTGCGGGCCCGGCGCCCACGCGGTGTCGGCTCGGTCCCTTGAGGAGGGTTCGTTGGACGTACTCGAACTGATCGACAAGCTCGACGATCTGATCCACAACGCGCGGGCCGTGCCCCTGACCGACCAGGTCCGGATCGACCGCGAGGCGATCTACGACCTCCTCGACCAGATGCGGTCGACGATCCCCGAAGAGGTCAAGCAGGCCCGGTGGATCGTCAAGGAGCGCCAGGAGATGCTCGCCGAGGCGAAGCGCGAGGCCGAGCGCCTCGTGCTCGACGCCCGTGACAAGGCGGCGCAGGAGGCCTCCGAGCAGGAGGTCGTGAAGCGCGCCGAGCGGGAGGCCGCCGAGATCCTCGAGGAGGCCCGCCAGCGCGAGCGCGAGGTCCGCCTCGGCGCCGAGGACTACGCCGACGAGGTCCTCGGCACGCTCGAGGTCAACCTCGGCAAGTTCCTCCAGGCCGTCCAGCGCGGACGCGAGCGCCTGCAGGGCCGGTCGACCGACGAGCCGCTCGACGGCGACGACCTGGCGCCCGAGCCCCACCTCTGATCACCATGGAGCGCGAGGTCGCCACCCTGGACCTCCGCGCACTCGATCTCGCGCCGGGGGCCGCCACGCGGCTCCGGCTGCGCGTCCCCGCGATCGAGCTCCGCAGCGGCGGGTCCGACTACGTGACGGACCCGGCGTCGCCCGAGGTGGACGTCGAGGTCGGCCGGTCGCTGTCGGGCCTGCACCTGCGGCTCCGCGCCGACGTCGTGATCACCGGACCGTGCTGGCGGTGCCTCGGCGACGCACGCGTGCCGCTCGCCATCGACGTCACCGAGTTCCAGGCGGAGGGGCGCGAGGGGGAGGAGTTCGACGAGGACCTCGACTCCGCCTACGTGGAGCCCGGCCGGGTCGACCTCGGAACCTGGGCGCGCGACTCGGTCGCCGAGGCCCTGCCGACCACGATCCTCTGCCGCGACGACTGCGCCGGCATCTGCCCCGTCTGCGGCGGCGACCGCAACCTCGTGCCGTGCGACCACGCCGAGGAGACGACCGACACCCGCTGGGACGCGCTGCGCGAGATCGCGGAGCGCCTCGAGCGCGGCGAGTGACCGGGCGGGCCGCGCCGGCCCTTCCTCTCGGCGCGCCCGCCCGCTAACCTCCCGCGAGTCCTCCGACCGGTGGTGAGTTCGTGGCCGTCCCGAAGCGCAAGACCTCCAAGCAGCGCCGCGACACGCGGCGGGCGACGCATGCCATCGAGGCGACCCGCCTCGGCAGCTGCCCGCGCTGCTCCAGCCCCATCCGCCCGCACCACGTGTGCGGCGTCTGCGGCTACTACCGCGGCCGCCCGGTCGTCGAGATCGAGGGGTAGAGGCACGGACCGGCGGGCGTTCGCGCCCCCCGTGGCCCCGGCCCGGATCCTCGCGCCCCGGCGCACCCGCACCACCGAGACCGCCTGATGGCCCCCGTGGTGGCGCTCGACGGGATGGGCGGCGACAACGCGCCCGCCGCGCCGGTCACCGGTGCGATCACGGCGGCCCGCGACGGCGTGCAGGTGCTGCTCGTCGGTGACGCCCCGGTGCTGGAGCGCGAGCTCGAGCGCCAGGACGCCGCCGGGCACTCCGGCATCGAGATCGTCCACGCGCCGGACACGGTGAGCTCCTCCGAGGAGGGGGCCCGCGCGGTCCGCGCGAAGCCCGACGCCTCCGTGTCGCTCGCCTGCCGCCTCGTCGGCCAGGGGCGCGCCGGGGCCGCGGTCTCCGCGGGCAACACCGGCGCGATGCTCGCGGCCGCGACGCTCTACATCCGGCGCGTGCCGGGCGTCATCCGCCCGGCGATCGCCGTGGTCCTGCCGGGCGCCGGCGGGCGCCCCGTGCTGCTGCTCGACGCCGGCGGCAGCGCCGAGGCCCGCGCCGAGCACCTGAAGCAGTTCGCCCTGATGGGGCGCATCTTCAGCCGCGACGTCCTCGGCGTCGCCGACCCGCGGGTCGGGCTCCTCTCGATCGGGGAGGAGGACGTCAAGGGGAGCGATCTGGTCCTCTCGGCCCACGCCCTGCTGCGCGAGACCCCGGGTTTCGTCGGCAACGTCGAGGGCCGCGACATCCCGACGGGCGTCGTCGACGTCGTCGTGACCGACGGCTTCACCGGCAACGTCGTCCTCAAGACGATGGAGGGCGTCGCCTCGTTCCTCATGGGCGAGGTGCGCGACGCGGTCCGCTCGACGCTGCTCGGGCGGGTCGGCGGCCTGCTGGTGCGCCCGCCGCTGCGGCGGATGCGCGACCGCATCGACCCGGAGGAGTACGGCGGGGCCGTCCTGCTCGGCGTGAGGGGCCTGGCCGTGATCGGCCACGGCAACTCCAGCGGACGGGGCATCGGCAACGCGGTGAGGGTCGCCGCGCGGGGCGCACGGGGGAGTCTGGCGGAGCAGTTCGGCGCCGCTCTCGCCCTCGAGGGCGCCGAACGGTCGCCGGCCGCGTAGGATCATCGCGTCGCCGGCGTCCGTCGGCGGTTCGTCCGAGACCGTGTGTAGGTTGCCCAGCCAGAGCCCAGCGGCCACCTGGCGTGGAGAGACAAAAGGGGGACGTGTTGGACCGAGACAAGGCTGTGGAAGAGGTCCGCGCCATCCTCGTGGAGCAGCTCGGGGTCGATCCGGCGGAGGTCACCGTCGAGTCGTCCTTCCAGGAGGACCTCAACGCTGATTCGCTGGACCTGGTCGAGCTCATCATGGAGATGGAGGACCGGTTCAAGGTCAAGATCCCGGACGAGGAAGCGGAGAAGATCACGACGGTCGGCCAGGCGGTCGACTACGTGCTGGCGCAGACGGGCTGAGCGCCCCCGCCGACGCCACCGCGGGGCTCGCCCGGCTCGTCCGGGACCTGGGGCCACGCCGGCGTCGTCAGGTCTTCACCCACAGCTCGTGGGCGCCTCGCCGTGAGGCGTCCTACGAGCGGCTCGAGTTCCTCGGAGACAGCGTCCTGGGCCTCGTCGTGAGCGAGGAGCTCATGCGTCGCCATCCGTCCGTGGACGAGGGCGATCTGTCGTGGATGCGGCAGGCGGTGGTGGCGCGCGATCCCTGCGCCGCCGCCGCCGACGCCGCCGGGCTCCCGGAGGCGCTGGTCGCCGCCGCGCCGCCCGCCCGCGCCGAGACCGCCCGGGAGCTCGCGTCCCAGGCGACCGTCCGTGCGGCGCTCGCCGAGGCCGTCATCGGCGCCGCCTGGCTCGACCTCGGCGCCGACGCGACCCGCGCCGCCGTCCTCGACGCGTTCGCCTCGGCGATCGACGTCGCGGCCCCCGGCACCCGCGATCCCAAGACCACCCTGCAGGAGGAGGCGGCGCGCATGCGCATCGAGGTCGCCTACGAGCTGACCGACACGCAGGGCCCGCCGCAGCGGCGCGTCTTCACGAGCCGCGTGCGGGTCGGCGGCACGGTGATGGGGGAGGGCACCGGCCCCTCCAAGCAGTCGTCCGAGCAGGCCGCCGCGGCCCAGGCCCTCGCCGCCCGTCCCTGGAGCGCCGCCCCGTGCTGACCCGGCTGTCCCTTCGCGGCTTCAAGTCGTTCGCCGACGCCACCCACCTCGAGTTCGGGCCGGGCGTCAACGTCATCGTCGGCCCGAACGGGTCCGGCAAGAGCAACCTCGCCGAGGCCGTCGTGTGGGCGCTCGGCGAGCAGCGCGCCGGCCGCCTGCGGGCGGGCGGCATGGCCGACGTCCTCTACTCGGGGGGCGCGCGGCGCCCCGCGGCGCCGTACGCCGAGGTCGGCCTCGTGCTCGACGGCGACGACGCGGACGGCCCGGCCGAGGTGGCCGCCAGCCGCCGCCTGACCCGCGCCGGCGACGCCCACTACCGCCTGAACGCCGCGAGCTGCCGCCTGCTCGACGTGCAGGAGTCGCTCGCGCGGCGGGGCATCGGGCCCGACGCCCTCGCCGTCATCCGCCAGGGGCAGGTCGAGGCGCTCTGCACCAGCACCCCCGTGGAGCGCCGCGCGATGGTCGACGCCGCCGCCGGCGTCGCCGTGGCGAAGCGCCGCCGCCGCCGGGCCGAGCAGAAGCTGAACCGGGTCGCGGACCGACTGGAGCGGGCCCGCGACATCGCGGGCGAGGTGCGCGCCCGCGCGCGGGCGCTCGACCGCCAGGCCCGCGCGGCCGAGCGGGCCGGGGCCCTCGACGCCGAGATCGCCGCCGCCCGCGCCGCGGTCGGCGCGGCCCGCGCCCGCGCCGCGGCCGCCGCCCACGCGCACGCCCGCGCCGAGGCCGAGCGCCTGCGCGCCGTCGCCGCCGCCGACGCCGCCGCCCTGGACGCCGCGCGCGCCGCGCGCACCGAGGCCGCCCGCGCCCGCGCCGAGGGGGCCTCCGAGGCCTCCACCGCGCAGGAGCTCGCCGCCACCGTCCGGACCGCCGCCGAGCGCACCGCCGGCCGCGCCGAGCTCGCCGCCGAGCGGGTGGCCGCCGCCGAGCGGGAGGCCGGCGAGCACGAGGCCCGCCGGGCCGCGGCCGCCGACCGGCTGGGGGCCCTGGAGGAGGCCGCGCGGGTCGCGGAGGCCGCCGTCGCGCGCCGCCGCCGCCGCGGCCGACGAGGCCGACGCCGCCGCGCAGGCGGCCGAGACCGCCGACCTCGCCGCGCGCGCCGAGCACCGGGCGCGGGAGTCGGCCGCCGCCGCCGACGCCGCCGCCCTGCTGGGCGCCGGCCGCGAACGCGACGAGGCCGACCGCCGGGTGCGGGCGGCCGCCGCCGCGCTCGAGGGCGCCCGCGCACGGCTGGCCGCGCTCGCTCAGGACGCCGTGGACGCCGCGGTGGTGGCCCGGGCGGAGCGCCGCGAGGAGGTCTCGGCCGGGCGCACCGCGCGCTGGGCCGAGCGGCTGCAGGCCGCCGAGCGCGACGCCGCCGATGCCGACGCCGCGCGCGCCGTCGCCGAGGGCCGGTTGCGCGAGGCGCGCACCGCGGCGCGGGCGCTCGCGCCGACCGAGGCCGCGCGGGGTGGCGGGCGCGCCCTCGGCGACGGCCTGGAGGTCGAGGAGGGCGCCGAGCACGCCGTCGCCGCGGCGCTCGGCGCCGTGGCCGAGGCCGTCCCCACCGACTCGGTCGCCGCCGCGCGCGCCGCGCTCGACGACGGGGCCGACCTGGCCCTCGTGCCCGCGCCCGCCCGCGGGCGGGGGACGCCGCCGCCGGGCGCCCGCCCGGTGCTCGACCTGGTGCTGCGCTGCTCCGACGCCGCCCGCCCCCACCTGGAGCGCCTCCTGGCCGACGCGTGGCTGGTCGACGAGCTCGACGCCGTGCCGCCCGGCACGTCGGGCGTCGCGGTCACCCGGGAGGGGCTCGCTCTCCGCGCGGCCGACGGCCTGGTCTTCCGCGCCGCGGGATCCTGGGCCCGGCGGGCCCTGCACGCCCGGGCCGAGGACGCCGAGCGGGCCGCCGCGGCCGCCGCCGAGGCCGCCGCCGGCGAGGCGCGCCGCGCCGCCGCCGCCCTCGGGGCCGTCCGGTCCCGCCGCCGCGCCGCCGAGCGCTGCGCGGGGCGGGCCGCCGCGGCCGTGGCGACCCTCCGCGCGCAGGCCGGCAACCGCGCCGCCCGCGCCGCCGACGCCGGCGCCGCCGTCGAGCGGGCCGAGGCCGACGAGGCCGTCGCCCGGGCCGCGCTCGCCGCCGCCGCCCCGCGCGCCGAGGAGTGCCGCGCCGCCGCGACCGCGTCGAGCGCCCGGGCCGTCGAGGCGCGCCGCGCCGCCGAGGCCGCCACCGCCGCGCTCCGCACGGCGTCGTCGGCCGCCGCCGACGCCCGCGCCGGGCTCGCCGCCGCCCGCGCCCACGGGGCCGAGGCGGCCGCACGCCTCGAATCGACCCGCGCCGTGGCCCGGGAGGCCGCCGGCGACCGCGACCTCGGCCCGGCCCGCCACGCGGCGCGGGCCCTCGCCGCCGCCGCCGAGGCGCTCGCCCCCGCGGCGGAGCGCGCCGCCGCCCTCCAGGCGGCGGCCGTCGCCCGGGCGCGGGAGCTCGACGCCGCCGTCGCGGTGGCCGACCGGGCGGTCGAGGAGGCCGAGCGCGCCGCCACGGCGACCGGCGCGCCGCCCACGCCGCCGAGGTGGAGGCCGCCGTGGCGGGGGAGCGCGCCGCCGAGGCCGGTCCGCCGCCCGCGGGTGACGAGGAACCCCTCGACCCCGAGGCGGCCGCCCTGCGGCTCGCCGACCTCGAGCGCCGCCGCGAGGGCATCGGCGCGGTCAACCCGCTCGCCGCCGCCGAGCGCGAGGAGCTGAGCGAGCGCGAGACGGAGATGGTCGCCCAGATCGACGACCTGGAGAGCACCGCCGCGTCGTTGCGGTCGCACCTCTCGGAGCTCGACGAGGCGGTCGCCGAGGGCTTCGACTCCCTGTTCGGCGCCTTCCGGGACCGCTTCGCCGAGGTCTGCGGCCTGCTCTTCCCGGGCGGCGAGGGGCGGTTGCGTGCCGTCGAGGCCGAGGACGGGGAGGCCGGCATCGAGGTGGAGGTCGTCCCGGCGGGCAAGCGGCCCCGGTCGCTCGCGCTGATGTCCGGTGGCGAGCGGTCGCTCGTCGCGCTCGGGTTCTGCCTCGCCCTCGCGATGGCCCGCCCCGCGCCGTTCTACCTCCTCGACGAGGTGGAGGCCGCCCTCGACGACGTCAACCTGCGCCGCTTCCTCGGCGTCGTGCGGACGCTGTCGGAGCGCACCCAGTTCGTCCTCATCACCCACCAGCAGCCGACGGTGGAGATCGCGGATACGATCTTCGGCGTGACGATGGGAGCCGAGGGCGTCTCGCAGATCGTGGCCCGGCGCCTGACGCGCGACGTCGAGGGGCCCGCCCGCCCGTACGTCCGCCGCGCGCTCCACGCGATCCCGGGCGGGATGAGCGCGTGAGCGAGGCCGGGGACGCCGATCGCGGCGCCTGGGCGGAGCTCTTCGGCCTCGACCCACCGGTCGAGGAGGACGAGCAGCCGCGCCGCCGCGGCCTCTTCGCCCGCCTGAAGGCGAACATCGCGGCCGGCCCGCGCCAGACGATCTCCCCCCAGCTCGCCGGCATCTACGCCGGCAAGCTGGTCACGGACGACACCTGGGACGAGCTGGAGGAGGCCCTCATCTCGGCCGACTGCGGCATGGACGCCACCCTCGACCTGGTGGAGGAGCTGCGCGGCGAGGCGGCCCAGGGGCGCATCACCAGCGGCCCGGACGTGTCGGGCGCCCTCTGGAAGGCGATGGCCGCCCGGATGTCGCCCGAGCCGCCGCGCATCCCGCTCGACGCGACCCCGACGGTGATCCTGGTGGTGGGGGTCAACGGCAGCGGCAAGACGACCACCGTCGGCAAGCTCGCGTACCGCATGAGCCAGCTCGGCAAGACGGTGGTGATCGGCGCCGCCGACACGTTCCGCGCCGCGGCGATCGACCAGCTCGCGGTCTGGGCGGAGCGCTCCGGCGCGCAGCTCGTCCGCCAGGGCCAGGGGGCCGACCCGGGGGCCGTCGCCTACGACACCGTCGCGTCGGCGACCGCCCGCGGCGCCGACGTGGCGCTCATCGACACCGCCGGGCGCCTCCAGACCCAGCACAACCTGATGGAGGAGCTGCGGAAGGTCGCGGCCGTGGTGCGGAAGGTCAACCCGGACGCGCCGCACGAGGTGCTGCTGGTGCTCGACGCGACCACCGGTCAGAACGGGCTGAGCCAGGCGCGGCTGTTCGACCAGGCCGCCGACCTCACCGGCGTGGTGCTGACGAAGGTCGACGGGGCCGCCCGCGGGGGCATCGCCCTCGCGATCCGGCGCGAGCTCGGGATCCCCGTGAAGATGGTCGGCTCCGGCGAGAAGCTCGAGGACCTGCAGCCGTTCGACGCGCAGGCCTTCGCCCGCGCGGTCTTCGCCCCCGACGACTGAGCGGGCGCCCCCCGGGCGCGCCCGCGCTCCCACAGGGGCGGGCGCTGCTCTAGAGTGAGCGGTTGCCGATGTTCGAAGCCCTTACACAGAAGCTCGAGGGGATCTTCTCCGGCCTGCGTGGCCGCGGGAAGCTGACCGAGTCCGACATCGACCAGGCGATGCGCGCGATCCGCCTGTCGCTGCTCGAGGCCGACGTCAGCCTGCCCGTGGTGAAGCAGCTGACGACGGCGATCGCGGCGCGGGCCAAGGGCTCCGAGGTGATGGACTCCCTCACGCCCGACCAGCAGGTCGTGAAGATCGTCAGCGACGAGCTGACCGCGCTGATGGGCGACGCCAACGTCGCGTTGCCGCTCGCCTCGAAGCCGCCGACCATCGTGCTGATGGCGGGCCTGCAGGGCTCCGGCAAGACGACGTGCTCGGCGAAGCTCGCCCGCCACTTCCACGCCCAGGGCCGCGCGCCGATGCTGGTGGCCTGCGACGTCTACCGCCCCGCCGCCGCGGAGCAGCTGTCGGTGCTGGGCGGCCAGATCGGCGTCCCCGTGCACCGCGAGGACGGCGTCACCGACCCCGTCGCCATCGCGCGCAACGGAATCGAGGCCGCCCGCCGGACCGGCCGCGACCTCGTGATCGTGGACACCGCCGGCCGCCTCTCGATCGACGCCGACATGATGGACGAGCTCGTCCGCATCAAGGCCGCGATCGACCCGACGAGCGTCGTGCTCGTGGTCGACGCCATGACCGGTCAGAGCGCCGTCGAGGTCGCCAAGGCGTTCGGCGACGCGGTCGACTTCGACGGCGTCGCCCTGACGAAGCTCGACGGCGACGCCCGCGGCGGCGCCGCCCTGTCGGTGCGCGCCGTGTCCGGCAAGCCGATCCTGTTCATCGGCACCGGCGAGAAGATCGACGCGCTCGAGCCCTTCTACCCCGACCGCATGGCCTCGCGCATCCTCGGGATGGGCGACGTCATGACGCTGATCGAGAAGGCGCAGGCGACCGTCGACGTCGGCGACGCCAAGCGCCTGGAGCAGAAGATCCGCGGAGGGTCGCTGACCCTCGAGGACTTCCTCGACCAGATGCAGCAGGTCCGGAAGATGGGGCCCATGTCGCAGGTGCTGGGCATGATCCCCGGGTTCCGCAACGCCACGAAGGGCAAGGACCTGCAGGTCGACGACGGACAGCTCGACCGGGTGGAGGCCATCGTGCGCAGCATGACGCTGCAGGAGCGCCGCCGACCCGAGATCATCAACGGCAGCCGCCGCCGGCGCATCGCGTCCGGCAGCGGCACCAGCGTGCAGGAGGTCAACCAACTCCTGTCGCAGTTCAAGCAGATGCAGAAGCTGATGAAGCAGATGGGCCGTGGCGGCCTGCCTGCCCTCCTCGGCCGATAACCAGAGACGACAGGAGCACCGTGGTCAAGATCCGCCTCGCCCGTGTGGGCGGCAAGAAGAACGCCATCTACCGCGTGGTGGTGGCCGACGCCCGTTCGCCGCGCGACGGTCGCAACATCGACACGATCGGCCGCTACAACCCCCAGACCCACCCCTCCATCGTCGAGATCGACGTGGCGAAGGCCGACAAGTGGCTCGCCGACGGCGCCCAGCCGACCTCGGCCGTGCGCAAGCTGATCAAGATCGCCCGGGCCCAGGCGGCCTGACCGTGGCCGGCAACGGCCCGCTCGGGGCCATGATCGCCGCGCTCGCGAAGGGTCTCGTCGACCACCCGGAGCAGGTCGAGGTCGTCGAGGACGGCGGCCCGGACGCCCGGGTGCTGTCGCTGCACGTCGCCGACGAGGACCTCGGTCAGGTGATCGGCCGGGGCGGCAGGGTCGCCCGGGCGCTGCGCACGATCCTGCGCGCGGCCGCCACGGCGCGCGGCGAGCGCGCCACCCTCGAGATCGTCGACTGACGGCGGCGCCCGCGCGATGAGGCCGGCGACCGTCGTCATCGGCACCATCGGGCGTCCGCACGGCACCGGCGGCGCGGTCCACGCGCGTCCGTCCGGGCCGACCCTCGCGACGCTCGGCCCGGGGGACGAGGTGGAGGTGCGCCCCCGCGAGGGGGAGCCCCGCACCCTCGTCGTCACCGGCCGCAGCGGCATGGACCGCAGCCCGATCCTCGCGTTCGCCGGCATCGGCGACCGGGCGGCGGCGGGGGAGCTCACCGGGGCGGTGCTGGCCGTCGTGGAGGACCGGGTGCGGGGGCTCGACGACCCCGACACGTTCTTCGTGCGCGACCTCGTCGGCTGCGAGGTGCTGCTCGGCGACCGCCCCCTCGGCCCGGTGACGGAGGTGTTCTCCGGTCCCGCGAACGACGCGCTGCAGGTCGCGGCGGAGGGCGGGCCCGTGCTGCTGCCGTTCACGGCCGACGCGGTGATCGACCTCGACGTCCCGGGGCGGCGGATCGTGGTCCGCCCCGACCTGCTGGGTGACGACGGGCCGTGAGGATCGACGTCTTCACGTTGTTCCCGGAGTGGTTCGACTGGATGCGGCGCCCGCGCCACCTCACCAACGCCGCCGTGCACTCCGGTCTCGAGGTGCGGTGCTTCTCCCCCCGCGACACGACGCCGCTGCGGCAGGGGCAGGTCGATGACGCCCCCTACGGCGGGGGGCCGGGCATGGTGCTGCGGGTCGACGTGATGGCCGCGTCGCTCGAGGCCGTCTACGGCGAGCCCGCCGCGGAGGTCCGCGACCACCGCCGCGTCGTGGTGCTGACGCCCCGGGGGCGGCCGTTCACCGACGCCGTCGCCCGCGAGCTGGCGCACGAGCCAGAGCTCGCGCTGCTCTGCGGCCGGTACGAGGGCTTCGACGAGCGGGTCCACACCGTCCTCGCCAACGACGAGATCTGCCTGGGGCCCTTCGTGCTCGCCGGCGGGGAGGTCGCCGCGATGGCCGTGATCGACGCCGTCGCCCGCCAGCTCCACGGGGCGCTCGGCAACCGGGAGAGCCTCGACGCCGAGTCGTTTTCAGAGGGCCTCGGCGGCGGCGTCGAGCACCCGCACTACACCCGTCCCGCCGAGTTCCTCGGCGTGGGGGTGCCCCCCGTGCTCCTCTCGGGCGACCACGGCGCCGTCGCCCGCTGGCGCGCCGAGCGGGTGCTGCCGCCCCGTACCGGCTGACCCCGGCCGGCGCCGCGCGCACGCGCGCGCCGCGCGACGGACGGGGAGTTCCGGGCCGCGCGGCGAATGTCTGCTGCGGACCGGCCCGATCCCGTGGGGCGGCCGATGGCCGCGCCGGCGCGCGCGGCGCCGACGGAGGAGGCCGTGCCGACCATCACCGACGCCGATGTGACCCGCATGACGAGCGGCCTGCTCTTCGACGAGCTGGACCGTGCGCGCAAGCTCAGCCGCTACTGGGTGCTGCTCACCCTCGCGGCGCTGATCGCGTCGGCGGGCGTCGTCGCCGACTCCACGGCGACCGTGATCGGCGCGATGATCGTCGCCCCGCTGATGACCCCGATCCTCGGGACCGTCCTCAGCGTCGTGATCGGGGACCTGCGCAACCTCGCGATCTCCCTGCTGCTGGTCGTCACCGGGGCGGTCCTCGTCGTCGCGATCGGCTGGGCCGTCGGGACGTTCGTGCCGGTGGACACCGTCGCGGCGACGAGCCCCCAGGTCGCCGGCCGCGTCCAGCCCCGGCTGATCGACCTGGTGGCGGCGCTCGCCACCGGGGTCGTCGGCGCCTTCGCCCTCGTCCGGTCCGACGTGTCGGACACGCTGCCCGGCGTCGCGATCGCCATCTCCCTGGTGCCGCCGCTCGCCGTCGTCGGCCTCACCCTCGAAGGCGGCGCGGGTGACGAGTCGGCAGGCGCCCTGCTGCTCTTCCTCACCAACGTCGGCGCGATCCTCCTCAGCGGCCTCGTGGTCCTGACGATCTACCGGGTCAGCACCGCCCGCTCCGTGCGGGCCCGCCGCCGCCTCGACCACCGTGCCGCCACCGCCGTCGTGGTGGTCGCGGTCCTCGCGCTCGCGCTGCCCCTGTCGGCGACGTCGCAGCGGGTCGCCGCCGACAGCCTGCGCGACGCCGAGGTGACCGACGTCGCGACGACGTGGGCGGAGGCCCGGGGCTGGGAGCTCGTCGGCGTCGAGAACACCCCCGACGGGGTCGAGGTGCGGGCTGCCGGGCCGCTGCCCGTGCCGGATCCGGGGACGCTTCGGACCGCGCTCGACCGGGACGGCCTGGCCGATCTCGACGTGCGGCTGGAGCTCGTGCCCGTCGAGCGGACCGACCTCCCCGGGCGCTGATCCCGCACCCCGGCGGGGGACGGCGGGCGGGGCTGCCCGGGTCCCGGTGCCCTTGCTATGCTGCCCGTCGTTTTGCCGGGACCCGAACCCGGGGCGAGCCGAGCGAGGAGCTTCACCGAGATGACCGTCATCGAGAGCCTTGAGCGCGAGCAGCTGCGCGACGACATCCCGGACTTCAAGGCCGGTGACACGGTCAAGGTCCACTTCCGCGTCATCGAGGGCTCGCGTCAGCGCGTCCAGGTCTTCGAGGGCACGGTCATCAAGCGCCAGGGCTCGACGAACCGCGAGACCTTCACCGTCCGCAAGCAGAGCTTCGGCGTCGGCGTCGAGCGCACGTTCCCCGTCCACTCGCCGAAGATCGAGAAGATCGAGCGGACGATGGAGGGCGACGTGAACCGCGCGAAGCTCTACTACCTGCGCGGCAAGATCGGCAAGAAGGCCCGCATCCGCGAGAAGCAGCGCACCTCGTAGTGGCCTGAGCCGGGAGTTCGTATGCAGTTCCCGAGCGAATCGCACGCGAGGCAAGGACGCAGGTCAGACCCGGTATCGGGAATACGGGTCGGCCGAGGACGCCGCATCGCGTAGCGATGCAGCCGGGAAATGCCATCGAACTCCTGGACCAGGACACCTAGGTCGCGCGTGGCGCCCCGGCGCCGCCCCGGCGCGCATCGCAGGTCGGCGCGCCTCTTCGCACACGACCGCGCCCTCGGCACCGCCCGGGTCGCGGGCGTCGACGAGGCGGGGCGCGGGTGCCTCGCCGGTCCGCTGGTCGTCGCGGCCGTCTGCCTCGACCTCGGGGCGCTGACCCCCGCCGGGCGCCGCGCGCTCGGCGACCTCGACGACTCGAAGCGCCTCGCCCACGACGTGCGCGAGCGCGTCGCCGCCGCGGTCATGCGCCACGCCGAGCAGGTGGTGGTGCTGATGGCCTCGCCCCGCACCATCGACCGCGACGGCCTGCACCGCACCAACCTGCGCCTCATGCGGGAGGCCCTGGCGCGCCTCGCGCCCTGCCCGGGCGTCTGCCTGGTCGACGGCTTCCGCCTCGGGCCGACGGCCGTCGAGCACCGGGCCGTGGTGGGCGGCGACGGCCGCAGCGCGAGCATCGCCGCCGCGTCGGTCATCGCCAAGACCACCCGCGACCGCCTCATGGCGGGTCCCGTGGCCGCCGCGTGGCCGCGGTTCCGCTTCGACGAGCACGTCGGGTACGCCACGCCGGTGCACCACGAGGCGCTGCGCGTGGAGGGGCTCTCGCCGCTGCACCGCCGCTCGTTCAACTCGGCGGCGTACCCCGAGGGCGCGTACGTCATGGCGGGGCCGCCGCCCCCGGCAGGTGGCGCACCCGCGCCCGGAGGCGTCCCGGCCGCACGGTGATCAGGTCCATGCGCACCTCCGCGCCGTCGGGTGGGGGGTGCAGGGCGAGCCAGGCGCGGGCGGCGCGCCGCATCCGGGCGCGTTGCGCCGCGGTCAACGGCTCGTCGAGGGCCGCCGCGTCGGACCGGGTCTTGACCTCGCACAGCACCAGCGCACCGCCGCGGGCGACGACGAGGTCGATCTCGCCACCCGCGGCGCGCCAGCGCCGGGCGAGCACCGTCCAGCCGCGCCGCCGCAGGAACCGCTCCGCCGCCCGCTCGCCCCGCCGCCCCGTTGCGTGCCCGCCGTCCATGGCGCCCACGGTCGTCCACCGGGGGCGCACCGTTCCACCCCCGTCCGTGCCGGGGCTGTCACGTGCGTGTGACGGGTGGCGTCAGCCCCAGCGGAACCCGGTGGGGGACGCCGCCACCGGCAGCGGGGGGCCGGGCAGGCCGTCCGGGGGGTTCGGGTCGTTGTAGCCGCCGGGCGCGATGTCGTTCGGGGCGTCCGGGTGGAAGAGGGAGGCGAGGTACTGCACCTGCCCGCGCCCCGGGCCGAGCTCGGTCTGCCCGCCCGAGTAGGCGGCGATCCCCTCGCGCTCCAGGTGGTCGTAGGCCGCGAACAGCCGCGAGAGCGGGCCGAAGCGCGACGGCTTCATGTTCACGGTGCGGGGGGTCCACTCGAGCGCGAGGATGTCGTCCACGGAGTGCAGGGGCGCGTCCCACGTCACCCGGTCCTCGTGGCCGGCGAGGGTCGCGCGCAGGTCGGGGGTGAGGCGGGGGTCCTCGATCATCGCGTCGGGGAACGCCGCGAGGATGCGGCGGTACGTGGCCGGGTCGCTCGGCACGCCGAACGGGACCGTCTCGTACTGGCCCTTCATGTCGAGGGTCTCGACCACGCCGAGGCCCGCCAGCTCCGCCATCAGCTCGTCGCTCCAGTCGTCGGTCGGGTCGAGCTTGAAGCGCAGCGTCGGGTCGTGGGCGAGCCACGTCGTCACCTTGCGGGAGGTGGGGGGCTCGTCGAGCCGGGTGGAGACCACGAACCGCACGGGGGAGGGCGTGCGGCCGAGGGCCTCGGCCAGCGAGATCCCGGCCTGGCGCAGCGCGAGGTCGAGCGCGGCGCTCTCGTACGCCCAGCGCCGGTAGTCCCCCGACATCGGGTAGACGGGCGGGCCGGCGTGGAAGAGGTCGAGGCCGTCGAGGTGGCGGGACAGGGAGTCGATCGTCCACGTGCCCGCGAGGGGCAGCACCGGCCCGGCGGCCGCCTGCGACTCGTGCTCGCCCGGGTCGTAGCAGACGTCCTCGCCGACGCCCTCCTCGCCGGCGCCGTGCAGCCGGATGACCGTCGTGAGGCGGCGGAAGTCCTCGCCGAGCTCCAGGGCCCGCACCTCGAGGTCGTAGCCCTCCACGCGCAGCGGCAGGTCCCTGATCCGGTCGTACGTGCTCATCGCGGCTCCCCCTGTCGTGATCGGGTGGATGCTCGCACCAACGGGCGGCGGGTGCCCGCCGGATCCCTCGCTCAGCGGCCCCGGCGGGGCACGACGAAGGAGCGCAGCAGCACGACCCGCCCGGGGGGCCCCGTCACGGTGACGCGCACGCGGTACGCCCCCGGCCGCAGGGCCCCGAGCGCGAGGCGCCGCGTGCCGGCCGCGTACGCCCGTGGCCGCACGCCGCGGACCGTCGTGAAGCGGGTGGGCCGCCGGGGCACGGCGGGGAGGCGGCGCTGCACGACGGCGACGACCCGGGCGCGCTGCGGCAGCCGGACGGCGACCGTCCAGCCCCGTCCCGCGCGCGCCACGCCCCGGAGCGCGGGACGCGCCGCGACCACGAGGGCGGCGGGAGCCGCGGCGGGGGGCGCCGGCGCGGCGGGAGGGGCGGGCGGGGGCGTGCGCGAGACGGCGTCCGCGCCGAGCGTCACCCCGCCCATGCCGAGCACGACGAGCCGGTGGTGCAGCGGCGTCCCGGCGGGGAGGCGGGAGACGTCCTCGGTGACGGTGCGCGCCGCCCCGGGCGGCAGCGGGCGCGTCGGGGTGCTCGCCCCGTACTCCGCCGTCGGCCCGTGGTCGAACCGGTACGCCAGACGCTCCGACGACGCCGGCACCGTCCCCGACAGCCGCGCCCCGCCGCCCCCGAGGTCCACGGCGGGGCCCGTCGTGCCGCCCGGCCCGGGCCCCGGCGCGGGGATGGCGGCGAGCGCGCCGGGGGCGTCGAGGCGTGCCCCCGTCGCGACCTTCCCTGTCAGGCCGGGCCGCGGCTCCGCCCCCTCGAGCAGGGCACGCCGCACGTCGCGGGTGGAGGCCGCGGGGGACCGGGCGAGCACGAGGGCCGCGACGCCCGCGGTGTGGGGGACGGCGAAGGAGGTGCCGGACTGCGGGGTGGCCCCGGCCCCCGGCGGGGGCGGGCCGATGATGGCCACGCCGGGGGCCGCCAGGTCCACGCGGGTGGCGCCGTAGTTCGAGAAGGACGCCAGCGCGTCGGACGGGTCGGTGGCGGCGACGCAGACGACGTTCTCGAGGGCGAGCGAGCAGGGGAAGACGCGTCCCGCCAGCTCGTTGCTGTCGCCGACCGCGTCGTCGCCCCCGTTCCCGGCCGCCGCGACCACGAGCATCTGCGGCGCGGTGGCGATGGCCTCGGCGATCGCGGGGGACGCGGTGCCGCCGAAGCTGGCGGTGAGGACGCGCGCCCCCATCGAGGCGGCGTAGGTGATCCCGGCCGCGAGGTCGGCCGTGGTGCCGAACCCGGTGGCGTCGAGGCCGCGCACGGGGATGATCCGCGACGTCCACGTGACGCCGGCGATTCCGGTGCCGTCCCCGCCCCGGGCGCCCATGACGCCGGCGACGGTCGTGCCGTGGCGCGTCGGCCCCTCGTCGGCCGGGTCGGCGTCGCCGGCCACGAGGTCCCATCCCCGCCAGTCGTCGACGAACCCGTTGCCGTCGTCGTCGATCCCGTTGCCCTCCCGCCCGTCGCCCGCCTCGCCCGGGTTGACGACGCCGATGTTGGGGGCGAGGTCGGGGTTGGCCGCGTCGACCCCGCCGTCGAGCACGGCGACCCGGACCCGGTCGCTCCCGGTCGTCACGTCCCATGCCGCGGGGGCGCCGATGTCGGCGCCGGGCGCGCCGGACGACCCGAGCACCGGCTGCCCCGTGTTGAGGAGCCCCCACTGGGAGCCGAAGAAGGGGTCCGAGGGGACGACCATGGCGCGGTGGAACCGGTTCGCCTCCGCCCAGCGGACGGCGGGGTCGTCGCGCAGGCGCGCGAGCGCGCGGGGGACGGAGCCCGCGAACCCGACGCGGGCGCGCCGCGCGCCGCGGGCGGTGACGGGCGCGTCGAGGATGACGCCGGTGCGGCGCTCGAGCGCCGCCCGCGCGGCGCCCGTCGCCGTGTCGGCGAGCCCGACGACGACCTCCCCGGGCACGACGTCGCCCGGCTGCGGGGGCGCGGCGACGGCCGGCGCCGCGGCGGCGAGCAGGGCGCCGAGGACGGCGAGGGATGCGCGGATGGTTGCGGTCATGGCGGCGGGGGCGACGGGCCCGGGGGGAACCTCGTCGCCGGGAGGCGTCCCGTCAACCGGCGCCGGTGGCCTCCGGGTAGCTGATGATCTCGGTCGCGAGCGAGCCCGGCCCCTGCAGGTAGATGCTGCGCGTCGCGTCCCGGTGGGTCGCGATGGTCGCGCCGTTCTCCTGCGCGAGGCGCTCGAGCTCGTCGTCGCTCACGCGGAACGCGAGGTGGGCGGGGTGCTGGTCGGCGAGGACGAAGGCGAGCTTCGCCCCGCCGGACTCGACGAGCGCCCACGTGGGGTCCTCGTGGAGGACCCGGCTGCCGGGGACCGTGCGCACCTGCCAGGCGACGGCCTCGGCGATGTCGGGGACCTGCTGCGCGACGTGGTCGAACTCCACGGTGCTCCTCCTGTGGCGGGGACCCCCAGGGTAGGACACGGGACGTCACGCGCGACAGCACCCGTCCGGCACGCCCCCGTCACGGACCGGTGCGGAGTCGTGCGCGCCGCCGGTGCCAGGGTCCGGGACGTGGTCGCCCGACTCGTCAGCCCCGCGGTCCTCGGCATCGAGACCTCCACCGTCCAGGTCGAGGTCGACCTGCGCGCGGGGCTCCCGTCGTTCGCCATCGTCGGGCTCGCCGACGTGGCGGTGCAGGAGGCGCGCGAGCGCGTCCGGTCCGGGCTCGCCAACCAGGCGTTCACCGTCCCCCCGCGGCGGATCGTGGCGAACCTCGCCCCCGCCGACCTGCGCAAGGCCGGCCCCCAGTACGACCTCCCGATCGCCCTCGCGATCCTCGTCGCGTCGGGGCAGGTGCCCCCCTCGGCCCTCGCCGGGGTCGGGGCGGTGGGGGAGCTGGCCCTCGACGGCACGCTGCGCCCCGTCCCCGGTGCGCTCGCCATGGCCGAGCACGCCGCGCGCCGCGGCTGGCGGCGGCTCGTCGTGCCGGCGGCCAACGCCGGCGAGGCGGGGCTGGTGCCCGGCGTCGAGGTGCTCGGGGCGGCGTCGCTGCGCGCGGCGGCCGACCAGCTCGAGGGCCGCGTCGCGCCGTCCGTGCCCCGCGTCGACGCCGCGGCCCTGCTCGCGGCGGCCGGCGCGTCCCCGGGCCCGGACATGGCGGAGGTGCGCGGGCAGGCCACCGCGCGCCGTGCCCTGGAGGTGGCGGCCGCGGGCGGCCACTCCCTGCTGATGACCGGCCCGCCCGGCGCCGGCAAGACGATGCTGGCGCGCCGGATGCCCGGCATCATGCCGCCGCTGACCCTCGACGAGGCGATCGCGGTGACCCGCATCCACTCGGTCGCCGGCCTCATCGACCCGGCGTCGCCCCTCGTCGTCCGGCGGCCGTTCCGGGCCCCGCACCACACGGTCTCCGCCCCGGGCCTGGTCGGCGGGGGACGGGTGCCGCGGCCGGGCGAGGTCAGCCTCGCCCACCACGGGGTCCTGTTCCTCGACGAGGTCTGCGCGTTCGCCCCGTCGGCGCTCGACGCCCTGCGGCAGCCTCTCGAGGAGGGGGCGATCGACGTCACCCGGTCGATGACGAGCGCCCGCTTCCCGGCGCGGCCGCTGCTGGTCTGCGCCGGCAACCCGTGCCCGTGCGGCTTCGACGGCGACCCCGTGCGGCGGTGCGTCTGCCCGCCGGGGCGGGCCGAGGCGTACCGCGCGCGCCTGTCCGGGCCGGTCGCCGACCGCATCGACCTGCACGTCGACGTCCCCCGCCTGCCGCGCGACGAGCTGATGGGGCGCGGCGCCGCGGAGGACAGCGCGACGGTGCGGAACCGGGTGGCGGAGGCGCGCGACCGGGCCGCCGCGCGCGGCCAGGCGCGCCCGAACGCGGAGCTCGGGCCCGCGGCCGCGCGGGAGGCCGCCGCCCTCGACCGGCCCGCGACGCTCCTGCTGGGCCGGGCGGTCGACCGGCTCGGGATGTCGGCGCGGGCGCACGACCGGGTGCTCCGGGTGGCGCGCAGCGTCGCCGACCTCGAGGGCTCCGACGCGGTGCGGGCCGAGCACGTCGCCGAGGCGATCGGCTACCGCGCCACCACGGGGGCCGGGAGCGCCGCCGCGTGAGCGGCCCCGCCGACTGGACGCTCGGCCTCGCGCGCCTCGCGCAGGCGCTCGGCCGGGACCTCCAGCGCGCGGCGCGCGCGGCGGGCGGACCGGAGCGGCTGTGGCGGGCCGACCGGGCGGCCCTCGGGCGCGCGTTGCGGTGCGAGGGCGCCGAGCTCGCGGCGGCCCACGCCGCCCGGGGGCGGATCGATCCGGCCGCCGACCGCCGTCTGCTCGCCGCGGCGGGGATCGGCCACGCCGGGATGGGGGAGGCCGGCTACCCGGCGGGGCTGCGGGCCCTCACCGACCCGCCGTTCGGCCTCTTCTGGCGGGGGGACCCCGCCGTCCTCGCCGCGCTGGACGAGCACCCCGTCGTCGCGGTCGTCGGCAGCCGCCGTGCGACGGCACCGGGGCGGGCGTTCGCCCGTGGCCTGTCGGCCGACCTCGCCGGGCGCGGCGCCGTGGTGGTCAGCGGCCTCGCGCACGGCATCGACGCCGCCGCCCACGAGGGGGCCCTCGACGGCGGGGGCCCCACGGTCGCGGTGCTCGGGTGCGGCGTCGACGTGCCCTACCCGCGTCGCAACCGGCCCCTGGCCGAGCGCATCCGCGGCGACGGCCTGCTGATCTCCGAGTTCTGGCCGGGAACGCCCCCGGCGCCGTGGCGGTTCCCGGCGCGGAA